>DNRQ01000047.1 GCA_003499925.1 Geobacter sp. | reverse complement strand
TTAATGGCAGTGCCCCCAGCCCCTCCCATAAAGGTAGGGGGGCTTAGCGTCCCCTCTCCCCTCCCGATCTCCCCTTGCGCCGGCACCCTCATGAGGGTATACTCGCCCCATGCTCACTTACCAGATAGAAGCCAAAGACCACCTCAGGCGGGTTGACAGTTTTCTGCGCAACCTCCTGCCCACCGCCCAGTTTTCCTACCTGAAGAAGCTCATCAACGCCGGGCACCTGAGCGTGAACGGTGCGCCTGCCGAAGCGGCGCAGACACTGAGGCATGACGACAGGGTCACCCTGAAGGAAAGCAGCAAGACCGCCGCCTTCCTCGCCCGGACCGCGCCCGAGCTCGACATCCTCTTCGAAGACAGCTGGATCGTCTGCTTCAACAAGGCGCCGGGTCTGGCCGTACACCGGACCGAAGACCCGGAAGAGGCGAATCTGGTCGACATCGCGGAGAGTTTCCTGCAGAGAAGAGACGGATTGGCCAGGCTCAGGCCGGTGAACCGGCTGGATAAGGGGACATCGGGCGCCATCATCCTGGCAAAGAGCGCGGTCGCGGCCGGGATGTTCGGCAAGATGGTGCACAACGAGGGCCTCGGCAAGCTCTATCTCGCCATGGTCGAGGGGAAACTGGCGAAACAGGGGGAAATCGATGCGCCGCTGGACGGGAAGGAGTCGCAGACCCGTTACCTCCGGCTCTTCCAGGGAGGGGGGAGATCACTGGTGGCGGTCTACCCGATGACCGGCAGGATGCATCAGATCAGACAACATTTCGCCATGATCGGCAACCCCATCCTCGGAGACAAGCGCTACGGAGGAAGAGCCATCCCGGGCTTCACCGGACACGCCCTGCACTCCTTCACGACCAGGCTGATTCATCCCGCGACCGAAGAAGCGCTGGAGATCCCGGCTCCGCTTCCGGACCCGCTGTTTCGCCTCCTATGCAGGCTGACAGCATTGAAAGAAGAGACCCTGCTCAGGGCACTGGACGAAATCCCGGCGTCAGAGGTGCTCCCACTGGCAGCGCTCGCGGGATAGATCCCGAAGCGGCCTCACCACCCCTGCTCCCCGATCAGCGGCACGAAACGGACGGCGCAGAGCTCCTCGCGCCGGATCTCTCCCTGTGCATCCTTGCGCACCCGCACCAGGTTCTGCAGGTGCGGGGTGGGGCCTACCGGAATCACGAGCCTCCCCCCCGGTGCCAGCTGCTCCAGCAACTCCTCCGGCACCTCGGGCGCCCCGGCAGTCACCACGATGGCATCGTAAGGCGCATGCTCCTTCCATCCCAGGGTGCCATCTGCCAGATGCACCTTCACATTGCGGTACCCCAGCGTCTCGAGCCGGCTGCGGGCGCTCTCCTCCAGAACCGCGATCCGCTCCACCGTGAACACCTCCGCCGCGCAGCGGCTCAGCACGGCGGCCGCGTATCCCGAACCGGTACCGATTTCCAGCACCCGTTCCTTTCCCATTAGTTGCAGCGCCTCGATCATGTAGGCCACGATGTAAGGCTGGGAGATGGTCTGACCCGCCTCGATCGGAAGCGGTCCGTCATCGTAGGCGAATCGCTCCATCTCCGGCGGCAGAAAGGCCTCCCTTGGCACCTCGCGCATCGCCCTGATGACGGCGGCGTCGCGGATACCGCGTGCCAGGAGATCGTCGCTCACCATCCCCTCCTTCCTCGCCTCAAGCTCTCTGTTTGGATTGATAGGCATGTCCCCCTCCGAGATGCTAAATGGTACCATAACGCCGGGAGCGCACAACCGGCGCGTCGGGATCGGTGCTGACTGGCAACAGCACTCCCTTCTCACCGGGAACCGCTGTTGTAAAGGGTCAAATGTCAGTATGGAAAGGGGTACCGATGCAACAGAGATGGAGCAGGAAACAGCGCAAATGATCTTGTTTCCAATCTGTTGACTCTTTTTTGGAGGAGGCGTACACTAAAATCATAGAGGAGAAAGATCTTTGAAAATCAGCTCTGGTGTACAGGTAAAGGTTGCGTGAGGAGCCTGATGATACTGACTGTCTGGTTGCCCGGGTTTCAGATATGGTGTGCAGCTCATAGTATAGGAGCTACCTAAAATATCTTCCAGGGGGATGCTTTAAAAAAGAGCAGCGGTCTCACAATTAAACCGATACGGTACTTTGGAGTTGGTAGCTGGCGTTCAAGGAGATCAAGCCGATTGGCCTATAATAATCTCATCCGCCATGCGCGTAAAAACCGCTTCAAAAAGGGGAAAGGCTACAGATTCACCGGATGACATGGTCTTTACAGAGCGCGTGATCCGACCCTGCAAGTTTTCCACCGACGGATATGAGTAAAGGGTCTCCAGAGAGTGAGCGCCAGTTATTCTTTCGCGAAAAGGTCCAGTGCATTAGCACTGGGCCTTTTTTTATCTGGAAAAGGACCGCTGGCTCAGCTCCCGGCACCTGGAATCCAGAGAATCGGAGTTCCAACCATGCGCGCGGCGGAACCAGTGTGTTATACTTGGATTAATCTAACAATCCACCAAGGGAGGTTGTCATGGCACATCTTTCCAATAGAACAGGCGTAGACGAGAAGGGGCAGATGGCCGTCAGAAGCATGGATGTGTACCTGCCGAAGCGTGGGCTACCGGAAGGAGCCTTATGCAAGGGGTGCGGGATCATGTACCACAACAAGAGATGGCAGATGGAGACCATCCCGGGCAAGAGCAGCTGCGAGGTGCTCTGCCCGGCCTGCCAGCGCATGGCCGATCACAATCCGGCCGGCGTGGTCACGCTGTCGGGCCCGTACCTGGCCGCGCACCGGGACGAGATCCTGAATACCATAAAGCAGCAGGAGGCTAAGTCCCGGGAAAAGAACCCCATCGGACGCATCATGGAGATAACCGAGGAGGACGGGACTATCACGGTCACCACGACGGAGGACAAACTGGCCCAGAAGCTCGGGCGCGAGGTGTACAAGTCGCAAAAGGGCGAACTGCACTACCAATGGAGCCACGAGCAGCGTATCGTCCGTGTGGAATGGATGCGCTAGAGAACCGGCATGCGGTGCGGGACCGGTGTTGGCCTGGTTGAAACAAAAAGCCCCCCTTGCGGATAACCGCAAGGGGGGCTTTTTGTCAGTGTTGTCCGGTAAGGTCCTTG
>DNRQ01000060.1:70460-81118 GCA_003499925.1 Geobacter sp. | reverse complement strand
CTGCGCCATCTGCACGTCCTTGGGGAGGTCGACCAGGACCGGCCCCGGGCGCCCGGTGCGGGCGATGTAGAAGGCCTTCTTCATGATCAGCGCGAGATCCTTCACGTCCTTCACCAGGAAGTTGTGCTTGGTGCAGGGACGGGTGATCCCCATGATGTCCGCTTCCTGGAAGGCGTCGTTGCCGATCAGGGCGGTCGGGACCTGGCCGGTTACGATCACCATCGGGATGGAGTCCATGTAGGCGGTCGCGATGCCGGTGATGGTATTGGTCGCCCCCGGGCCGGAGGTGGCGATCGCCACACCGACCTTACCTGTTGCGCGCGCGAAGCCGTCGGCGGCGTGGACACCGGCCTGTTCGTGACGCGGCAGAATGTGCCGGATCTCCTTGAAGGAGAAGAGCTCGTCGTACAGGTTGATGACCGTCCCCCCGGGATACCCGAAGATGGTATCGACGCCTTCTCGTTTCAGACACTCCAAAAGTATGCGCGCACCGTTCATTTTCATAAATCCCCCGATACTTTAACAGCAATTGACAATTGATAATTGACAATTGACGACGACCTACCAACTGAAAACCGAAAACTGAAAACGAGTTTTTAATCCGCCGTGGTGATCGCGCCGGTGTGGGCGGAGGTGACGACCTTCGCGTAGCGTGCCAGCCACCCCTTCTTGATCTTCGGCTCGGGCGCGCTCCAGCGGCTGCGCCGCTCTGCCAGTTCCGCCTCGGTTACCAGAAGCCTGAGCGAGCGCGCCGGGATGTCGAGCTCGATCGGGTCGCCGTCCTCGATCAGGGCGATGGGACCGCCCACAGCCGCCTCGGGCGAGATGTGACCGATGCAGGGGCCGCGGGTGCCTCCCGAGAAACGGCCGTCGGTGATGAGCGCCACGCAGTCTCCCAGGCCAAGGCCCATGAGTGCCGCGGTCGGTGCCAGCATCTCCCTCATGCCGGGTCCCCCCTTGGGCCCCTCGTAGCGGATCACCACCACGTCGCCGCTCTTGACGGCGCCGCCCATCATGGCGGCCATGGCCATCTCCTCGGAATCGAAGCAGCGCGCCTGACCGGAGAATTTCATCATCTTGTCGGAGACGCCGGACTGCTTCACCACGGCCCCCATGGGAGCTATGTTGCCGAACAGGACCGCAATCCCCCCCTCTTCCTTGACCGGCGCGGACATGGGACGGATGACATCCTCGTCCACCCCTTCCAGGCTCGCCGCGAGCTGGTGGGTGGTGAGCCCGAAGACGGTCGGGCAATCCTTGATCTTGTCGCCAAGTTGTTTCAGAACGCCGGCGACCCCGCCAGCCGCGTCGAGATCTTCCATGAAATGCTCACCTGCAGGGTTCATGGAGGCGATCTGCGGGGTTTCCTTGGAAAGGACGTCGAAGGTGGCAAGCGGCAACTCCACCTCCGCCTCGTGGGCGATGGCGAGCAGATGCAGCACGGTGTTGGATGAACCCCCCAGAGCCAGGTCGACCCTGATGGCGTTTTCGAAGGCGTCGCGGGTCATGATGGAACGCGGGGTGATGTTCTGGTGCACCATCTCGACGATCCGCTCCCCGGAGGCGAAGGCGATGCGCCTCTTCAGGGCCGAGACGGCAAGTGCCGTGCCGCAGCGCGGCAGGCTCATGCCGAGGGTCTCGGTCAGGATCGCCATGGTGTTCGCGGTGAAGAGTCCCTGGCAGGAACCCATGCCGGGACAGGCGTTCTCCTCGCAGCGGGCGAGTTCCTTGTCGTCGATGACGCCGGCCTTGTAGCGCGCCATTGCCTCGAAGGTGTCGGTGACGAAGGAGTAGCGGCGTCCTGCGTCACCGCGTCCGCTCATCATGGGACCTGCGGTCACCACGATGCACGGGATGTCGAGACGGGCCGCCGCCATCAGCATGCCGGGGGTGATCTTGTCGCAGTTGGTCAGGAGCACCAGGCCGTCCAGCCGGTGCGCCTCGGCAACCGACTCCACCATGTCCGCGATCAGCTCGCGGGTGGGGAGCGAATAGTGCATCCCCTTGTGTCCCATGGAGATGCCGTCGCAGACCCCGGGGATGCCGAAGAAGAAGGAATAACCGCCGCCGGTGTGGACCCCCTTCTCGATGAAGCGCTCCAGGTCCCTCATGCCGACGTGGCCCGGTATCAGGTCCGTGAAGCTGGTCGCAATGCCGATGAAGGGCTTCCCCATCTCGCTTTGCGGCAGTCCGGTCCCTTTCAGGAGAGCCCGGTGCGGCGTGCGCTCCAGGCCTTGAGTAATAGTATCGCTACGCATATAGTTCCCCCTGAACCGGTCGCGATCCTGTTCGGGATCGGCAAACCGGCAGTTGATTTAGGTAAAAAGCATTGTGTTTAAAAGAAGTTAACCCGAAATTAGATGAACGATCAACATAATACATTAGAACCGAACTGTCAACTGCTTCTAGAACGGTGTTAAACTGTTTCCCGTCGTCGTTTTGCCAGTTCAGCTTCGGAGGCCCGCAGGTAGGTGGGATTTAGCTGTGCGAGGTGTCTGAAGTTCCCCTTCAGGGCTGCATCGAGCGCGATGACCGCGCCGGCCGAGGCGCGCGGCAGGTCGGCGTGCCAGGGGGGAAAGAGCGCGAGTTCGCCCAGGGTCGAGCGGATCAGGTCGCGGTAACGGAGCGCCCCGTCACCTACGAAAAGGGTCGGGCGGTCGATGCCCGCCAGGAACCGGGCCGGAGGCAGGACGGCGTCCGGGGAGAGAGCTTCGGGAAGCGAGCCGCAGCGGTACAGGGCGGCGTAGACCTCGCTCTTTCTGGCGTCGAACATCGGGGCGATCTGGGCCGAGCTGAAGGGGAGGTTCATGGCGAGCATCGCCAGCGAGGAGAAGCCGACCACAGGCTTTCCCGTGGCGATGGCGAGACCCTTCACCGTGGCGATGCCGACCCGGACGCCGGTGAAGGAGCCGGGGCCAAGCGATACAGCGAAGGCATCGAGGCCGTCGGGGGTGAGCCCCGCGGCCGCGAGGAGCTTGGAGATGGAATCGGGGAGTCTTCCGGAATTGCAGCGGTCTTCGCCGAGGATGCATTCACCGAGCAGGGAGGCGCCGTCGCTGAGCGCGACGGAAGAGCAGTTGCTGGAGGTATCTATGGTAAGTATCTTCACGTGAGTCCAGTTCGAGTGGTTATTATTGCCCAAGGGTGCAGAATCAAAGGCTCTAACGCAGAGACGCAGAGACGCGGAGACGCAAGGAAAACAAGGAAAGAGTGACCAGAAACTGGAACTGGAGAGCCCCCGCCTTTTGTCCTTCTCCGCGCCTTTGACCCTCCGCGTCTCCGCGTTAAGGCCTTTCGTCCCTACGCTTTCCCCATGAACATACGGGCGATGTCGTTGTAGAAGGCTAGCATCATGAGACTGATCAGGAGCACGAGGCCCACCTGCTGGGCGATCTCGCGGGCTCTCTTGCTGACCGGCCTTCCTATGATGAGCTCGATCACGAAGAAGGCGAGGTGCCCGCCGTCCAGGATCGGCACCGGCAGCAGGTTGAGCACACCGAGGTTCACCGACAAAAGCGCCATGAAGGCGAGGAAGTTCACTACCCCTTCCGCCGCCTGCTGGCCGGCCATCTTCACGATCATGATGGGACCGCCGATGTTGTCCAGCGGGATGGCCCGCTCCACCAGCCGAACCAGCGAGAGCACGGTCAGCTTGATCACGGTCCAGCACTGGGTGCTCCCTCTGACAATCGCCTCTCCCGGCGGGAAGTGGTCGATTACCGATTCACCCGCTGCCACGACACCGACTACCGGCTGGGTGACCGTGTCCCCGATGATGTTCTTCGTGGTCCGGCTCTCCGGCACCATCTTGAACTTCAGAGCCGACTGGCCACGCTGCACTTCGACCTCAAGCGGCGCGAGCTTCCCCTCCATGATGATCTTGGCGAAACTGTCCCACCGGTCCACCGGCTTGCCGTTCACCGCGGTGATCCGGTCGCCGGCCAGCATCCCGGCCCTGGCGGCGGGCTTTCCGGCAACCACCTCGCCGATCTTGGTGGTAACGGCGGGAACCCCGATCATGTAGATGACGATGAATAGGACCAGGGCGAAAAGCAGGTTGAATAACGGCCCTGCTGCGACGATGACGATCCTCTGAAGCACCGGCTTGTCCGCGAAGGAGCGGTGCCTGTCGGCCTCGGCCAGTTCGACGTCCTCCCCTTCCCCGACCATCTTCACATAGCCGCCCAGCGGTAGTGCCGACAACAGGTATTCCGTCTCCCCCACCTTCTTGCCGAAGATCTTGGGGCCAAACCCGAGCGAGAACTTCTCCACCCCGACTCCAAAGGCCTTGGCGAAGATGAAGTGACCCAGTTCATGAATGAAGATCAGTACCCCCAGGGCAATGATTGCGTACAATATGCTCATAAAGCTTTCCTCTACCGTAGAAGCCCGACAACGGCTTCCTGAGACGCGATGCCCCCGGATGCCCGATTGCATCGGAGGGTGACGGGATTTGCTCTGGCAACACCCTTTTCCTGCCTCCCCTTGGGAGGGGGCGCAGTTTCAACCTCGAGGTATTATACCCGAGATGCTCCGGATATCTGTGTTATAACTGCTTAACCGGGTACCCCGAGTACCTTTCTAGCGGTAATTCTCCCCCAGCGGTCGGCCTCGAGCACCTCCTCGATGGAGTTGAGCGCATGCGGGGCATGCAGCCCCATGACCTTCTCGATCGACTCCGCTATCGCCATGAAGCCGATCCTCCCCTCCAGAAACGCCTCGACCGCAATCTCGTTGGCGGCGTTCATCACCGCGGGCATGCTCTCACCCGACTCCGCTGCCCGATAGGCAAGCTGCAGCGCGGGAAAGCGCTCCGTGTCCGGGTTGAAGAAGGTGAGCCCGGAGAGTGCTGTGAGATCGAGCGGTTTCACCCCCGACCTCACCCGGGCCGGATAGGTGAGCGCGTAGGCGATCGGTCCCTTCATGTCGGGCACGCCAAGTTGCGCCATGACGCTGCCGTCAACGTATTCTACCATGGAGTGGATAATGCTCTGCGGGTGGATGTTGACCGCGATCCGCTGGACCGGGATGTCAAAGAGCCAGCGTGCCTCGATCACCTCCAGTCCCTTGTTCATCATGGTGGCGGAATCGACGGTGATCTTCCTGCCCATGCTCCAGTTGGGATGGTTCAAGGCGTCGGTCACGGTAGCCTTCAGCAGCCGCTCCTTGCCCCAGTTCAGGAAGGGGCCGCCCGATGCGGTCAGGATGACTCTGGCGATGTCTTCGTTTCGGTGCCCCGCCATGGACTGGAACACCGCGCAGTGCTCGCTGTCCACCGGGTAGAGCTTCACCCCCGCCTCGCGCACCATGTCCATCACCAGGTGTCCGGCTGTGACCAGGGTCTCCTTGTTGGCGAGAGCTACGTCCTTGCCCGCCATGATCGCTGCCGTGGTCGGCACCAGCCCTGCCGCGCCGACGATTGCCGCGACCACCATGGTCGTCTCGGGAGCAGTCGCCGCGGCGATCATCCCCTCCACACCGTGCACGATCTCCGGTTTCTTCCCCGAGAGCATCCGGCTCAGCGTGCGGGCCTTCTCCGGCGTGAGCACCGAAACGAGCCCCGGCTTGAAGGTCTCGATCTGGCTTTTCAGGAGTTCCAGGTTGGCGCCGGCCGTCAGCGCCACCACACGGAACATCTCGGGCTGCGCGGCGACGACCTCCAGGGTGCTGACCCCGATGGAACCCGTGGAACCGAGAATGGTGAGCTTTTTCATATAACCCTCGCAGGAAAGGCCGTTCTACGTGCTACGTTCTACGTTCTATGTGCAATGCATAAAAAGAAGCGGCTCAAGTTCAATCAGTCCGCATGTTTGAAACCTAGAACCTAGAACCTAGAACCTAGAACCTAGAACCTTGAACCTAGAACCTTGAACCTTGAACCGCCTTTAATTCAGCGGAAACAGGAAATAGGCGTAGTAGAAGGCTGCGGGGCCCGCGAACAGGATACTGTCCAGCCGGTCCAGTATGCCGCCGTGGCCGGGGAAGATGACGCCGGAGTCCTTCACCCCGCAACTTCTCTTGATGAGCGATTCGAACAGGTCGCCCAACTGACCAAGCACGCCCAAGAGAAGCGCCGTTGCGATGCAGTCGACCACGGTGAGTTCGGGGAAAAACAGAGCCCTGGAGAGGAGAGCGCCGATCACGCTCCCGGCGAGGCCGCCCAGGGATCCCTCAACGCTCTTCTTCGGGCTTACTGCAGGGTAGAGCTTGGTCCTGCCGAACGAGGAGCCGACATAGAAGGCGGCGCTGTCGCCGGTCATGACGATCACCATGATCAGGAAGAGCCAGGGGACGCCGTGCGGCAGCATCCGGATCATGATCAGGTGCGACAGGAGCAGCGGCACATAGAGAAACCCCATCAGCACCAGCGCCGCATCTCCGGCTGCCTGAGGGATCTCCTTGAGCCTGAACAGCGCGATCAGACAGAAGGTGAGCACGAGAAGGGTGAGTGCCATGAGCGGCACCATTGGGTTGGCGGCGAAGAGCGAGAAGACCGCACAGGCGCCGGCGACTGCCGCGACCCTCCCCTCGCCCCGGCGCGACGGCAGCGCCATCCGGTAGAATTCATCCAGCCCCAAAAGCGCCAGCAGGAAGACCAGCAGGGAGAATTGGAATGCCGTGGCCTTCAGCGTGATAAGTATCAGCAGCGGCAGCAGTATCGCGGCGGTGACTAGTCGTTTGATGGCGGACTCCTATGGGTATGAACCAGAAGCGAAGGCTTACGCCTGCTCCTCGCGGAGCTGGTCGCTGGTCATGCCGAACCTGCGCTCCCTGGACTGGTAGTCGCGAAAGGCACGGGCCAGTTCGTTCCTGTCGAAGTCGGGCCAGTTAACCTCGGTGAAATAGAGTTCCGCATAGGCGAGCTGCCAGAGCAGGAAGTTGCTGATGCGCATCTCGCCGCTGGTCCTGATCAGCAGGTCGGGGTCGGGAATGCCGGCGGTGTACAGGGAGCCGTTCATGAGCCGCTCGTCGATACTCTCCGGGTCGAGCCTTCCTGCCGCGACCTCTATGGCGAGCCGCTTGGCCGCCGAGACGATCTCCTGGCGTCCGCCGTAGGAAAGCGCCAAGGTCAGCAGCATGCCGCGGTTTTCCGCCGTTTTCCGGATGGCGGAGTCGATCTCCCGGTTCACGTCGTCCGGGAGGTCGGCACGGTTGCCGATCACGTTGAACCGGATGTCGTTTTGCATCATCCGCGTGATCTCCCCACGGATGTACTGCTTCAACAGCGCCATCAGCGCCTTGACCTCCGTCTTCGGCCTGAGCCAGTTTTCGGCGGAGAAGGCGAACAGCGTGAGGTAGCGGATCCCCAGGCGCGAGCATTCCTCGACGATCACTCGGACCGTCTCGACCCCCTTCTGGTGTCCGACGATCCGGCGCAGCATCCGCTGCTTGGCCCAGCGACCGTTGCCGTCCATGATCACGGCGAGGTGCCCGGGGAGATTTTCCGGCTTCAATGTATCCATAGCCACCCTAAAAACAAAAAATCCCCATATAACCGGGGTTTGCGCGAAAAACGGGTCCCATATACCACGCGGCGGAAGAGGCAGGGGGGAATATCCCCCCTGCTGCGGGAGGGCGCTTAGACCTCCATGACCTCTTTTTCCTTATGGGCAAACACGTCGTCGATCTTTGCGACATGACTGTTGGTGAAATCCTGGACTTCCTTCTCGGCGCGCTTCAGCTCGTCCTCGGAGATCTGCTTATCCTTCTCCAGCTTCTTGAGGGAGTCGATGGCGTCGCGCCGGATGTTGCGAAGCGCCACCTTGGCATCCTCGGCATCCCTTTTGAGCTGCTTGACGATGTCCTTGCGCCTCTCCTCGGTGAGCGGCGGGAGGTTCAGGCGGATCACCTTGCCGTCGTTTGCCGGCGTCAGACCGAGGTTCGCGTTCATGATCGCCTTCTCGATCGGCTGGATCATCTTCGAGTCCCAAGGCTGGATGGTGATGGTCCTCGCCTCGGGGACCGAAAGGGTCGCCACCTGGTTCACCGGGGAGATGTTACCGTAGAATTCCACCTTCACCTCGTCGAGCAAAGAGGTACTGGCGCGGCCGGTACGGACACGCTGGTACTCCTTCCTGAGCGAGTCGATGGACTTGTCCATGTGGAGGTTCATGTTTGCGATGACATCCTTTATCATACTAGTCTCCTTTGACGATGGTGCCGATCCGCTCTCCGCAGACGACCCGGACGACGTTGCCGTCGGTCGTCACGTCGAAGACGATGATCGGAAGGCTGTTGTCCATGCAGAGCGAGATGGCGGTGGCGTCCATGACCTGTAGCCCCTTTCTCAGCACCTCGAGATAGGTCAGGCTCCCGTATTTGGTGGCGGAGGGATCCTTTTTCGGGTCGGCGGAGTAGACGCCGTCCACCTTGGTCCCCTTGAGGATCACGTCGGCGCCGATCTCCATCGCCCTGAGGCTTGCCGCGGTGTCCGTGGTGAAGTACGGGTTGCCGGTGCCGGCGCCGAAGATGACCACCCGCCCCTTCTCCAGGTGCCTGATGGCGCGCCGGCGGATGTAGGGCTCGGCCACCTCGGCCATGGCGATCGCCGACTGGACCCGGGTGTCCACACCGACCTTCTCCAGGGCGTCCTGAAGGGCGAGCGAGTTGATCATGGTGGCGAGCATCCCCATGTAGTCGGCGCTGGCGCGGTCCATCCCCTTGGAGGAGGCGGCCAGACCGCGGAAGATGTTGCCGCCGCCGATCACAAGCGAGAGTTGCACGCCGAGTTCCACCACCTGCTTCACCTCGCGGGCGATCGTGGTGATGGTGTTCGGGTCAATGCCGTATCCCTGGTCGCCGCCCAGGGCTTCGCCGGAGAGCTTCAGAAGTACTCTTTTGTAGTAGGGTTCGGCCATGGTAGTCACCTTGCGTAGAAGCGTGGAGCGTGAAGGGTGAAAGGTGAAGGGTGAAGGGTGAAAAAAATTCACCTTTCACCTTTCACTTTTCACGTTTTTGGGTTTTTGGGTAAAAAAAGAGCCGCCCATTTGCATGGCCGGCTCCCGTNNGCGATGGTCTCGTTCAGGTAGGTCTGGACCGTCTTGTCCGGATCCTTCACGTAGGGCTGCTCCAGCAGGCAGATGTCCGCGAAGTACTTGTTGATCTGCCCGTCGAGAATCTTCTCGATGATGGCGTCGGGCTTGCCGCTCTCTTTCGCCTTCTCGCGGTAGATCGCCTTCTCGCGCTCGATCAGTTCCGCCGGCACTTCCTCGCGGCGCACGTAGAGCGGGCTTGCAGCAGCGATGTGCATGCCGATGTCCCGGACGAAGCCCTGGAAGTTCTCGTTTTTGGCGACGAAGTCGGTTTCGCAGTTAACCTCGACCAGCACGCCGATCTTGCCGCCGGCGTGGATGTAGGAGCCGACGGCCCCCTCGGTTGCTGCGCGGCCGGATTTCTTGGAAGCGGCTGCCAGCCCCTTGGTACGCAGGTAGTCGATCGCCTTCTCGTGATCGCCGCCCGTCTCGGTCAGGGCCCTCTTGCAATCCATGAGGCCCGCGCCTGTTACTTTTCTCAGTTCGTTTACCATTGCCGCTGTAACGCTCACATCATCCTCCACAGTCACCCGCGCCGGTGAAGGCGCGGGCTTCTAAGTATTTAGTTTGAAATCTGCAGGTTCTGGCGAGATCCGGCGCTTAAGCCTCGACCGCCGCCTCTTCCACGACCTCTTCGCCCTCGGCGGCGAACTCTTCCTCGGCTCCGGTCTGCAGGCGGGCGTTTCTTGCCTGTACGCCGTCGAGCACCGCGTCAGCCATCTTGCTGGTCAGCAGCCTGATGGCGCGGATGGCGTCGTCGTTGCCCGGGATGACGTAGTTGATGTCGTCCGGGTCGCAGTTGGTGTCGACGATGGCGACCACCGGAATGCCGAGCTTTTTCGCTTCGCTTACCGCGATCTCCTCGTTCTTCGGGTCGACCACGAAGAGCACGCCCGGAACCTTGCCCATACCCTTGATGCCGCCCAGGGTCTTCTCNNGGTGCCGTCGGCGACCATGGCGTCAAGCCGCTTCAGCCTGTCGATGCTCTGCTTCACGGTGGCGAAGTTGGTCAGCATGCCGCCCAGCCAGCGGTCGTTCACGTAGAACATGTTGCAGCGCTGTGCCTCTTCGGCGACGGAATCCTGGGCCTGCTTCTTGGTGCCGACGAAAAGGACGGTCTCGCCCGCCTGTGCCGCTTCGGTGACGAAGCTGTAGGCGCCCTTGAAGAGCCTTACCGTCTTCTGCAGGTCGATGATGTAGATCCCGTTGCGCGCGCCGAAGATGTACGGCTTCATCTTGGGGTTCCATCTCTTGGTCTGGTGGCCGAAATGGACACCCGCTTCCAGCAGTTCCTTCATGGTGATGTTCGACATGTGGTCTTTCTCCTTTGGTTTTCCCTCCGCCACCAGGGATGCCGGAACCCGCCGAAGCGGGCACCACCGGCACAATAAAGGTGGCGTGCGAATTTTAAACAGCAAACTTATATAGCACACGACGCCATTGTTGGCAAGGGCATTTCTCCCCATGTTCCAGCAAAAAAAGGGGTCGGGAAAGGGTCGGGTTTGGAGCGGAGATTCGCCCTCCTTTACATATTACAATACCTGATTCCTGCCCGCCTTACCCCATAAAACCCCCCTCGCCCGGAGGGAGAGGGGCAGGGGTCACTGCCATTTAAGTTAAGGTCAG
>DNRQ01000060.1:0-70414 GCA_003499925.1 Geobacter sp. | reverse complement strand
GCAGTGCCCCCCGGCCCCTCCCATTCAAGGGAGGGGGGGAGCTTCACCAGCGGAAGATTGACGCTAATCAGGCAACTCAATGGCAGAGGGGGCTGAGGTGAGGGCGGTGCCTAAGCGATGAATCGCTCAAGTAGCAAAAGCAGACAGAGGTATGGCCAATTCTTCGAGAGAACCGAAACTCCCTCACCCCGACCCTCTCCCGGAGGGCGAGGGGGATCTTTATTAAGGGGGGGAGAGCCGTATATCAAGCATGAGGCGGAGTGCGGTTCCTGCCCGGGCGGAGGTTATTGCTGCAGCAATGCCGCTGCTACGGCGGGGGGCTCCCTGCCGAACGCTCCTCCGCCAGTTGCCAGAAGGCGCGCACGCTTGGACGCTGCAGGTTTCGCGTACTGGAACAAAGGCCTACCACGTAAGGCTGCAGACGCGGGGCATTCTCCACGACTACCACCTCTTCGCGAAATGGGCTGCGCTCCAGGACCAGTTGCGGGACGCAGCCGATCCCGCAGCCGAGTCGCACCATGGCGATGATCGCCTCGTTTCCCGAGACCTCCGAGGTGATGTTCGGGGTGATGCGGTGCTCCTTCAGCCATTGATCGAGCCGGCGTCGGGAGAGACCGGTTTGCGGCAGTACCAGGGGCGCCCGGGACAGATCGAGCCGCCCCCCTTTCACTGGTACCGCTGCCGCCCCGGCTTGCCTGGGGGCAATGAAGATGAGCGGGATGGTGACAATGGGGAGGAATTCAATGCTGGAGCGCTGCCGGTCGGGAAGCGCCGCTACGGCCAGGTCGATCTCGCCGCTTTGCACCTGGGCCACGGCCTGTTCGGCGGCGCCGGTGCGCAGCTCAAGCTGGACATCGGGATAGCTGCCGCGGTAGGATTCCAGCAGCTGTGGCAAAAGGCTGTACACAGCGGTGATCGAGGCATAGATCGACAAGGTACCCGCTATCGCCTGCTCGTTTCTGATGGAGGCCCTGAAGCTGCTCCACTCCTGCAGGCTAACGCGCGCGTAGGCCTTCAGGCGCTCCCCGGCAGGCGAGAGGGCGACCGTGCGGTTGTCGCGCAGGAAAAGCGGCTGCTCCAGCTTTTCTTCCAGGCGCTGAATGGTGCGGGTAAGGGCCGAAGGGCTCAGGTTGCAGGCCTGGCTCGCCCGCCCGAAATGCAGCAGGTCGGCAACGGTCAGAAATATTTCCAGCTCGCGCGTATCCATATATCCTCAATTCTCGCCACAACGGCTCACCCTCCCCGGGATTCGGGCATACCCGGGATTCACCCTCCCCCAGCCCCTCCCATCAAGGGAGGGGGGGCAAACCGAAATGCAGCGTCTAGCCGGGCCGTCGTCAAACTCGGAGGTTGGCCAAAACAGCCGGAAGCCCCCTCTCCCCTTGTGGGATAGGGAGAGGGGGAATTCACCAGCCACGTTGCGTTTCCCGCAATACAATATGCACAATAATTCAATTTACGCAATGTGAAAATTAGAGTACAGTCTGCACACTATCGGATCTGTAACGCAACCCAAAATAGAGGAGAACAGAGATGGGACAGAATTATTTCAACACCCTGCCGCTGCGCCGTCAGCTGCAGGAACTCGGCACCTGCCGTTTCATGGACGCATCCGAATTCGAGGCCGGCTGCGAGTACGCCAAGGGGAAGAAGATCGTCATCGTAGGTTGCGGCGCCCAGGGGCTGAACCAGGGCCTCAACATGCGCGACAGCGGCCTTGACGTCTCCTACACCCTGCGCGCCGAGGCGATTGCAGAAAAGCGCCAGTCCTTCCTGAACGCCTCGACTAACGGCTTCAAGGTCGGCAGCTACGAAGAGATGCTCCCCACAGCCGACATCGTGATGAACCTTGCTCCCGATAAGCAGCACACGAGCGTGGTGGGGACGGTAATTCCGTTCATGAAACAGGGCGCCGTCTTCAGCTACGCGCACGGTTTCAATATCGTCGAGGAAGGGACCCAGATCCGCAAGGACCTGACCGTCATCATGGTTGCCCCGAAATGCCCCGGCTCCGAAGTGCGCGAGGAGTACAAGCGCGGCTTCGGCGTTCCGACGCTGATCGCGGTGCACCGTGAAAACGACCCCAAGGGCGACGGCCTGGAAATCGCCAAGGCCCTCTGCTCCGCTCAGGGCGGCGACCGCGCCGGCGTTCTGGAATCCTCCTTCGTGGCCGAGGTGAAATCCGACCTCATGGGTGAGCAGACCATCCTTTGCGGCATGCTTCAGGCGGGCGCCCTGCTCTGCTTCGACAAGATGACCCAAAACGGCATCGACGCCCCCTACGCGGTCAAGCTGATCCAGTACGGCTGGGAGACCATCACCGAGGCGCTCAAGCACGGCGGCGTCACCAACATGATGGATCGCCTCTCCAATCCGGCCAAGCTGATCTCCTTCAAACTGGCTGAGGAGCTCAAGGAGATCATGCGTCCCCTGTTCCAGAAGCACATGGACGACATCATGAGCGGCGAGTTTTCCAGGACCATGATGGAAGACTGGGCAAACGACGACGTGAAGCTGCTGACCTGGCGCGAGGAGACCGGCCAGACCGCTTTCGAGAAGACCGAGGCTGCCGGTGAAATCTCCGAGCAGGAATACTTCGACAAGGCGATCCTGATGGTCGCCATGGTGAAGGCCGGCGTCGAGCTCGCCTTCGAGACCATGGTCCAGTCCGGCATCGAGCCGGAATCCGCCTACTACGAGTCGCTGCACGAGACCCCGCTCATCGCCAACACCATCGCCCGCAAGAAGCTGTACGAGATGAACCGCATCATCTCCGACACCGCCGAGTACGGCTGCTACCTGTTCTCCCATGCCTGCGTTCCGCTACTCAAGGATTTCATGTCCAAAGTCGGCACCGACGTGATCGGCAAGGGACTGGAGCTGAAGGACAACAGCGTCGACAACACCCTGCTGGTCGCGGTGAACGCCGAAATCCGCAGCCACCTGGTGGAGGAAGTTGGCGCAGAGCTCCGCGCCGCGATGAAAGGGATGAAGAAAATCGTTTAATAGTTGCTAAATGAACGATACCGATTACAGAAAAAGGCGCTTCTAGCGCCTTTTTTTGTGGGTCGTATAAAGCAGAGCTTCAAAGTTGTTGTCCGTATTGGTATTTCTGGATATACTTCGACATGTTTGGAAGACTCGGGAGGTATATCAATGATTATCAGCAAAGTCACTCTTGAAGCATGTTTCGCTGATCTGCCGGATACCGTCGACACCGAAGAACTCATGTACCGACTGTATCTCATGGAGAAAATCGAGACCGCAGAAGAGGACCTACGCAACGGCAAGACCCTTTCCCACACCGAGGTTCAACAAAGAATCGCCCAGAAATGGCAGAGCTGATCCTAGAATTGCCACAGTTTCCGCATAGAGAGCTTATCATAGGCTCGTACCGCTTGATCCACAGATATCAGCAAGAGTCCGCCACCATCTTCATTGTTACCATCGTCCACTCAGCCCGGATGCTGCAGGAAACATCGCTCACCTGATCCGGCTATCCCGCCTGGCTCGCCTCTAGAATGGTGGCGATCAGGTAGGCGGCAGGCTTGATCACGCTGTCGTCGGTCCAGTAGCCCGCATGATTGGCAGGATTCCACGAGGTGAGGATGTTTCCCACGTTCACCTCCATATCTTCTGTGACCGCTTCGGCATAGCTTGGACTGAGCGGTTTCAAGGGCCAGCCGAGCACGTCGTCGGCATCGTAGAGGTTTAGCCACTTCGCCCTTTTCTTCAGCTTTTCCGGCAACTCCGGCGGAGGGAATTTGATGCTGGTAACCGGATCGCAGGCGAGAGTGAAAAGAGGTATGTTGCTCCCCAAGGTCACCATTCCCGACAAGGTCTCCATCCGTTCGAACCGGCTCGCCCCGAAGCGTGCCTCATCCTTTTTGTTTTGCCGGTCCCAGATGTAGTCGGACATGATCACCGATCCCAGCGAGTGCGCGATCACGACCAGCGGCTTATCATGACCGCCAAGCTTTAACTGCAGTTCCTTTATGGAATCATGCACCGTACCGTGGACCCTGCCGTAGAAATCATCGAAGCACTCCTTCCTCGAATGGTAAGCCGTGCTGGACCCGAAGGCATTCACGAAAAACTTGCGCAGCTTCGCCCAATTAAGATCATGCTCAGCGGAGAGGTCAACCCAGAGCTGAGTCTCCCGCGGCGACAGTATCGGCGCCCAGTAAACCGACTGCCAGGCGATATCTTCCCGATTGAGCCCTTTTCCGGAAATTTTTTCACGTAACTCCTGGATGGTGTCATGAGCGAAGTCATCCGCTACAGATCCCATCCCATGGACAAGCAGTACACCGACTTTTTTATCCATAGCCACTCCTCCAGCCCCCAGAGACCATATAGAATTTCGAAGGTAATGATCTGGCAACAACTGCCTTCCCGCACCGATGAGGACGGCCCTTACCTGAGCCGGACCAGCCGATTAATGCACATTAATACGCCCAGACAAATATAGCGTGATAATCATACAGCGCAAGTGTCCGCGCCAGAATTCCCGGGCACACCCTTCGCCGGTATGGCGTGGTTCCCGCAGGACCCTAAGCAACGGAAAGTCCGACATTTTTCCAATCGAGCCGGCGTCACTGTCTTTGATGGAGATTCATCGATTCGGATGCGGGCAATGCAGCTGGCACAAAAAAAGGTTGTCAACCGGACGGGAAAAAAGTAGTGTGCCGTGTCGGGAATTGCTCCTTGCAGAGCAGACCAGAACACGCCTCGAAGGAGCTGTCCATGAACCCGTTTGTGAAATGTCTCTATTTGTTACTGCCACTTGTGATGCTGGCTGCCGGGCACGAAGCTTGCGCCGGATCGGAACCCTCTCCTGGCGCGACGGCAAAACCTGCACCCAAGGCGGTTCAGCTTTCCGGCAAGGTCGCGGAGACCATGGATGGCGGAGGCTATACCTACGTGCTGCTGAAAAACGGTGCTGAGAAGGTCTGGGTCGCCATACCTCTCATGAAGGTCACGGTCGGTCAGGAGTTGGCCCTGATCCCGGGGTATGAGATCAGGAACTTCACCAGCAAGGGGTTGAACCGGAAATTCGAACGGGTGGTCTTCTCGGCAGGGGTTGCCGACACCCAGGTCAAGTTGAGCCCTGCTGCGATCAAAATGGCGCATCAGGGCGTGCCGATGCCGAACCAACCGGCTCCCGCGGCCCAACCGGCTTCCGGGGCCAAACCAGCTCCTGCGGTCAAACTGGAGAAGCCTCGCCCGATCAGCATCGAGCAGATAGCCAAGGCAAAGGGGCCAAACTCATACACAATAGCGCAGCTTTACGCGAAGCAGACGAAGCTTGAGAAAAAGCCCGTCGTTGTCAGGGGGAGGATCGTCAAGGTGTCGCCGCGCATACTGAAGAGAAACTGGATCCACATCCAGGACGGAAGCGGCACGGAGGCCAAGAAGAACAACAATCTGATCGTGACGTCCAAGGAACTGCCGAAGGTTGGCGACCTGGTTACGGTCAAAGGCACCCTCTACAACAACATGGATTTTGGCTCCGGCTACCGCTACGGCCTGCTGGTGGAAGGGGCGCGTTTCAACAGGTAGCCCGCCATATTGAGGCTCTGGCGGAACCTGAAGGCCCCCATCCCCACCCTGCCCCTCCCCTTGAAGGCTGGAGGGAACTTTGGGCCCTCCTCCCTGAGGTGAGAGAAAGTTGGGGCTCCTCCCCCTTCAAGGGGGAGGTCGGGAGGGGGATGGGGTAAGAAAGGTGCTTCTTACGCGAGTAATTCTTTCTTTTCCCGCAGTTCCTTATTGAACCTCAGCATGTTGGCGCTGAGCATGCCGGAGAGCGTCTGGTAGTCGTCAATGGCTCTACCCAGCAGAAACTGGGCCTCCTGATTTAGATCCATGTGGACAAAGGCCTCGGTTTCCTGGCCGGCATCTCCCTCCTTGGTCGGTTCCTTCCGTTTCCCCGGCCGCAGAATTTCCCATACCGACTTCAAGAACCCGCCCTTCCCAGCTTTATGCTGCAGGATCTGACCGAGTATCTCCTCGGCAGCGCCCGCAAGTGTGATGACCGAAAAGAGATCGCCCTCTTCAAAGAGGAGACGCAAGGCGGTCTCTATCTGGTTGAAGGCGATATCGGCCTTGGCGTATTTTTGAATGTTCATGTGTTACTCCCCCGCTCTCTTTTACCCCAGCCCACCCCAACCCTCCCCCTGAAGGCACTGCCATTAAGTTAAGCCCCTACCTGCTGCTCGCTCCCCNNGGGGGCTTGTGCAGCGTGCGGGAAGTGCCCCCGGAAAGGGGGGGGGAAGAATTGGCCCTTCCCGGAAGGAGTCTTTACAGATTAACTCTACTTTGTCACTTCGTGGCAACTCCCTCACCCCTGCCCCTCTCCCGGAGGGCGAGGGGTTCTTTGAAGGCTGGTGCGACTGCTTGAGACGATTCTAATCCGCCTTGGTCCAACTCTCCCTCTCCCTACGGGAGAGGGTCGGGGTGAGGGAGTTCAGGGTGAATATGACAAGTAGCATTAAGATCAGCGCCAAGCTGGCCCGGGAAACGGAAAAAGGGCCGCACTCCCGTGAGAGCCGGCCCTTCTTTTTTGCCAAACGCCATAATCGCGGCAGGAATGCCGCTGCTACGGAATTATGCCTTGGTGACGGAGACCTTCAGCACGGCGCTGACTTCGGGGTGGATCTTCACGGTTGCAGTGAAGTCGCCCAGATGCTTGATCGGCTCGGCAAGCACGATGCGCTTGCGGTCGATGTCGAGACCGTTTGCCTTCAGGTGCTCGGCCAGCTCCATGTTGGTGACAGCGCCGAACAGCCTGTCGTCCGCACCGGCCTGGTGCGCGATGGTCAGGGTCAGTGCCTCGATCTTGCCGGCCTGCTGCTTGGCAGCCTCAAGCACGCGGTTTTTCTTGTACTCCAGGTGCCTCTTGGTGTGATCGAGCGCCTTGGCGTTCTTCTCGGTCGCCTCGATGGCAAGCCCTTTGGGGAGCAGGAAGTTCCTGGCATAGCCGGGTGCCACCTTCACGATGTCGCCGATGTGTCCCACGTGCTCTACGTTTTCCTTCAGAATGACCTTCATGTAATGCCTCCTAGCCTGGTTGTTTACAGGTTTTCCCGTTTATTGGGGGATCTGAAATCGCCCCAGAGATCGAATATGCCCAGCACCGCCACCGCCAGCAGCATGAACGGCTGGAAGATCAGGAGCAGGCATCCAATTATTCTAATGAATTTCGGTACCGTGTACTTGCGGAAAAAGTGGCCGATCACGGCTAGTCCCTGCACCGCGTAAAGGGCGCAAATGACGATCAGCAGGTTGAGCGACGCCAGGTGAACCAGGTCATACGGCACCAGCATGCTGAAGCCTGCCGCGATCAGGAGCCAGACCAAAGGCTCGGGATTGCGGTAGTTCCTGAACTCCCCCAGGTAGACCGGCAAGCGGACCCGCGAGGCGATCCGGGACAGCAGCCACAGGTTCAAGGAGGCCATCACACCGAGCGCCACGGTAACCAGAGCCGGATATATGGTGACGATCAGGGCGCCGGCCTGATGCATCGACTCCTGCAATGCCTTGAGGTCGTCACCCTTAACCCCCGCCTTCTCATAAAACGTGGCGGTCTGGGCGATGCTCGCCTCCACGCCCTGGGCCACCTTGGCGTGCAGGTCGGTGTCGGTGGCAAAGCCGTAAAAGGCTGCCGCCGCCAGGATGAGCACGAGGTTTATGGCGACGGTGTAAACGACCGAGCGCGCTCCACCCTTGAGCCGGATCAGAAACTCCGGCAGCGCCAGGGACATGACCCCCGCCTGCAGCAGGTAGATGACGACCGCCGCCGGGTCAGCAACTGCGGCAAGAAGCGCAGAGGTTGCCGCGACCAGCGCGATCCCCGTCTTTCTGCCGTTTTTCAGGGCGTAGAAAACTCCCGGAGCGGGGGCGAAAACGCCGGGGAACATGCCGATAACGGGCAGGAAAAAGAACGCAAGAAAGAGCGTCGCCGTGGCGACGCTCCCCTTGACTACGTCCAGAATCCGCCCCTGCAGTAAGGGGGTCATCTGCACCGGCACAAATCAGGCAGTTGCGTGGCTGCCCGCAATGGGAAGCAGCGCAATGTTTCTTGCCCTTTTGATCGCCTCGGTGATCTCCCTCTGATGCTTGGAGCAGTTGCCGGAGATGCGGCGCGGGATGATCTTGCCGCGCTCGGAAACGAAATAACGGAGGGTGCGGGGATCCTTGTAATCGATGGAAACCTGCTTGTCCGCGCAGAAACGGCAGACCTTGCGACGCTGGAACGGTCTCTTCTTCCTGGGACCGCTGCTAGTGCTTCTCTGGGGTGTTCTCTCGTCAGCCATCTATTTATCCCTCCACCGTAGTAGTCGTTTCGGCCTGGACCTCAGCGGCTTCAACAGCCCCTTCCTCAATCCCTTCCTCGGTCCCTTCCTCGGCACTCTTAACCGGAGCGGCTGCAGCAACAACCACATCCTGCTCGAGCTTCACGCTCTGGTACCTGATCACCTTGTCGTCAAGGCGCAGACGGCGCTCCAGTTCGGCGATCAGCGCAGAGTCGCCGTCGAAGCGGAGATAAAAGTAGCGGCCACGCGGGTTCTTGTTGATCGGGTATGCCAGTTTCCTGGTGCCCCAGTCCTCAAGCCTCTTGAAATCGCCGTTCATGTTGGCGACTACGTCCTGTACCTTGGTGGAGAGAGTCTTGATCTCTTCCTCACCGAGGTCCGGCTGGACGATGTAAATCGTCTCGTACATCCTCATTGTTATGCCTCCTCACGGTTAATTGAGCCCCGGGTCCTGCCCGGAGCAAGGAGATACGGCAGTTGCCGCTCTGTGGAACAGTATTCATTACTACAGATATTCGGCTTTGACAAGTAAAAAGATCGAAAAAGGGAAGTCAATCGATCCCCGCCCATCTTCAGCCAGTCGCTAGGCACTTCAACTCCCCAGCTTTGGCTCCAACTCCAACTACACCTCTGGCTCCGACTCCAACGACACCTCTGGCTCCAACTCCAACGACACCTCTGGCTCCGACTTCCCCCTCTGGCTCCAGCTCCCCCCTTTGACAAAGGGGGGCGGGGGGGATTTATCCCAGCTTGCTACGGAGTGCAGATGGTGAAGAAAGGCAAATCCCCCTAGATCCCCCTTTGTCAAAGGGGGACTTTTTGTTGTCAAAGGGGGACTTTTCGAATCGCCCCTACACGTTGAACCTGAAATGCATGACGTCGCCGTCCTGCACCACGTATTCCTTCCCTTCCAGGCGCATCAGTCCCTTCTCCTTGGCACCCGCTTCGCCGCCGGAAGCGACGTAATCGGCGTAGGCGATGACCTCGGCCCGGATGAACCCCTTCTCGAAATCGGTGTGGATCACCCCCGCCGCCCCGGGAGCCTTGGTCCCCTTGGTGATGGTCCAGGCCCGCACTTCCTTGACACCGGCGGTGAAGTAGGTGATCAGACCCAGCAACTCGTATCCGGAGCGGATCAGACGGTCCAGCCCCGATTCCGCCAGCCCCATCTCGCTCAGGAAGGCCTGCTTCTCCTCACCGTCCAGCTCCGATATTTCCGCCTCGATCGAGCCGCAGATGAAGACGACGCCGTTTCCCTCGCGTGCCGCAAGCTGGCGCACCTCCTCGACATAGGGATGCTTCCCCTCCAGGTCGTCCTCGGCCACGTTGGCCACATAGAGCACCGGCTTGGCGGTCATCAGGTGCATGTCGCGCAGTATCAGACGCTCGTCCTCGGTCTCGGCCATGTCGCGCGGAGAAAGCCCCTTCTCCAGGACCGATTTCACCTTCAGGCAGAAGTCCACGTCGTCCTTGGCCTTCTTGTCGCCGCTTCTCGCCTGTTTCTCGACCCGCAGCAGACGCTTTTCCACGGTGTCGAGATCGGCCAGCGCGAGTTCGGTCTGGATCACCTCTATGTCGCGCACCGGCGAGACGTTGCCGCTCACGTGCACCACGTTCTCGTTATCGAAGCAGCGCACCACGTGCAGGATCGCGTCGGTGGAACGGATGTGCCCCAGAAACTTGTTGCCGAGCCCCTCACCCTGGCTTGCCCCCTTGACCAGCCCTGCGATGTCCAGGAACTCGATGGTGGTCGGCTGCATCCGCTCCGGGTGAACGATTTCGGCCAGCTTGTCCATGCGCGGATCCGGAACCGCGACGATGCCGACGTTCGGGTCTATCGTGCAGAAGGGATAGTTGGCGGACTCGGCCCCCGCAGAGGTGAGCGCGTTGAATATGGTGGATTTTCCCACATTGGGGAGACCGACGATGCCGCAGTTGAAACCCATGACCTAGATCCTTGTATTCAATTGACGATTGACCATTGACAATTGACGATTGATGATGCTCGCCTTTATGCACCGACAGGTGCGCATTGCCGCCTGTAAAACTTTGCCTGCTACTTCCCGTTGAAAATGCTCATCGCCTTGGGCATACCTTCCCTGATGATCATCTCCAGCGCATCGAGCGCGCCGTCCAGCACCTCCAGCATGGCATCCATCTCCGCCTTGGCGAAATTGGCGAGGACGTAGTTCACCACGTCGCCGTGCACCGGACGTCCGATGCCGATCCGGACCCTCGCGTAAGCCGGGGAGCCCAGTTCCTGGGCCAGCGAGCGGAGCCCGTTGTGCCCGCCGTGTCCGCCCCCCTCCTTGAGCCTTACCTTGCCAAACGGGATGTCGAGGTCGTCGTGGATCACGATCAGATCTGAGAGGGAGAGCTTGTAGAACCGGAGCGCCTCCGCAACGGAGCGCCCGGACAGGTTCATGAAGGTCTGCGGCTTGAGGAGGTAGAGCCGCTCCCCCGCCCAGTTCCCGTCGCCAGCAAGGCCCGAAAAGGCCTTCCTGGCGACCGGGATGCCTGAGAGGCGGGATAGGCGGTCTAAAACCATGAAACCCGCGTTGTGGCGGGTCCATGAGTACTGTGGCCCGGGGTTGCCGAGCCCTACGATAAGTTTTGCTGCCATAAATTACCTGGTTTACGCAGCAGGCTCTGCCTCTGCGCCGCCCTTCCTGCCGAGGATGCTGACCACCGCGGCCTTGGGGTCGCTGACGATCACGGTCCCGATCGGAGCCACGATGTCGCCGACATGGATGGAATGGCCCAGGGTCAGCTCGGTGATGTTCACGTTGATCTGCTCCGGGATATGGACCGGAAGGCACTCCACTTCGATCTGGTGCATGGCGAAATCGACCATGCCGCCAGCCTTGGCGCCTGCTGCGGTACCGACCAGCGCGATCTTGACCGAGACCTTCACCTTGTCGGCGAGGTTGATCTTGTGCAGGTCGACGTGGCGCGGCGTACCCTTCAGGCTGTCCCGAAGCAGATCGGCAACGATCACGGTCTGGCCGTTCAGCGCGCCTTCGCAGTTCAGGGTCAGGATGTGGTTGCGGCCCCCCTCGCCTGCTATCGCCTCGGAGAGATCCCTCTGACCAACGGAAACAGCTACGGATTCCATCCCTTTGCCGTACACTATTGCAGGGATCCGCCCCGCGACCCTCAGACGACGGGAGATACCCTTGCCAGTCTGTTCCCTCAGTTCCACATTCAGCACCTGCTCGCTCATACATCCTCCGATGTCAATCATGTTATTTGATGATTCTATTATTTAAAAAGGTTCAGCCAGCTAGTCAAGCTCCCGGGCTAAACAAAAAGGGAGCTGACGGATTCATCCTCGTGTATGCGGCGGATCGCCTCGGCCAGCAGGTCCGCAACCGAGAGCACCCGTATCTTGTCGGAGAGCTCGGCCTTATCGCCCAGCGGCACGGTGTCGGTTATCACGACCTTCTCGATCACCGATGCGTTGATCCTGTCGATGGCCGGTCCGGAGAGGACGCCGTGGGTGGCGCAGGCGTAGACGTTGGCAGCCCCGTGGTTCTTCAGGGCAAGCGCCGCCTGGGTCAGCGTTCCGGCGGTATCGATCATGTCGTCCAGGATTATGGCGGACTTCCCCTTCACGTCACCGATCAGGTGCATGATCTCGGCCACGTTGGGTCCGGTGCGGCGCTTGTCGATCACGGCGAGCGTGCAGCCGAGCCTCTTGGCGAAAGCCCTGGCGCGCTCGGTCCCGCCGGCGTCGGGCGAAACCATGACCAGGTTGTCGAGATCCGAGGCGAAGCGGGTCTTCAGATGGGACAGCAGCACCGGCGCGGCGTAGAGATTGTCAACCGGGATATTGAAGAAGCCCTGGATCTGGCCTGCATGCAGGTCCACGGTGACGACCCTGTCAGCCCCGGCCGCAGTGACCAGATCGGCCACCAGCTTGGAGGTGATCGGCGTCCTCGGTGCGGCTTTGCGGTCCTGACGGGCGTAGCCGTAGTACGGGATCACAGCCGTGATGGTTGCTGCGGAGGCCCTCTTCAGGGCGTCCATCATGATAAGCAGCTCCATCAGGTTGTTGTTGGTCGGGCAGCAGGTGGACTGCACCACGTAGATGTCCCGGCCACGAACGTTCTCACCGATCTCCACCGAGATCTCGCCGTCGGAGAAAGTCTTCACCTTTGCCTTGCCCAACGGCACCTTCAGGCACTCACAGATCCTCTCTGCCAGAACCGGATTGGAATTGCCGCTGAACACCCTGATCTTGTTTTCCATCAATGTCCGGCCCTCTTGACTTCATGTGTATTGTACTACCACTGGCACACCGCCGGCTGTCGCCGCCGCGGGGCCAGCATCATAAATTCCGGAAACGCTACTTAATACAATAGTTGGCAGGTGAAGTCAACCGAAAAGGAGTCACGGGCAGCGCCGGCCGGCCGGCGCGGCTGCCGAGTATACCCGGGCAGCCGGAACCTCCGGCTGCCCGGCCCGGGAACTCCGGCGGAGTGAATAAACAGCCTCGTCGAGGCCACTGCTTTGCAGCAGCGTGCCCAAGAGCGCGACGATCGCCGCAGCACGGGCCGGCTCCCGCACAACAATTCCCTGGAAAAAAATCTATCTGGCAAGCGACCATCCTCAGTAAACCGGGGAGCAGTACTGCCAAGTCACATCGTCTCAGTCACTCATCATCTCTTATCCGAACAAAACATTACAGTTCGCCGCCATCTTGACGATAAGAAACTCTGCCGGCCAACTCAGACAAAGCAAGGAGTGACAATCATGGAACAGCGGCGCTTTCACAGGGTCACCTTTTCCGCGCCAAGTGACTTAATCCATCAGGACATGACCTACCGGGGACGCCTGGACAACATCTCCTTGCGGGGAGCCATGGTCAGCGCAGATGAATGCATCATGATTCCACCGGGGGACACCTGCACCCTGTCCATACGCCCCGACGAAAAGGCCCCCCCCATTATTCTCACAGCCGAGATTGTGCACTGTTTCTTCTCAATGGTCGGAGTCAAGTTTGTCGCTTTCTCGGAGGATGCCGAGCAGCGTCTGTTTGAATTGATAAAGACGATAACGCCCGAGCCGGACAGACTGAGGAATGAATGGGAAGTGGTTCTCGCGCACAGGGCAGGTCAACAAGAGGGATAAAGGAAATTCTGCAACACCGGGCTGTTTCTCTTCGACAGGACATACAGCAAAACCTGTGTACGCCACGGCCAGAGCCTTGAGCGTTTTCGCCGTCCACTGACCTTTCCCGTTTTCTATTGCGGCGATGCAAGAGTGAGGCTGTCAACCTGCGACAGTATTGCACGGGATATTCCAGCCCTGCCCAGCCAACTCCGGGATCTGCCGGCTTCCTGATCAGTGCCGTGTCTGCAAGATCTCAAGACGCTTCTCACCCTGGCCGCAGGGGACCCTGCGCTCGTAGGGAAGACAGCTGTTAATGCAGAGAACTTCCTCAGCCAGCGCAAAGCTCCTGTATCTCAAAGAGACCTCCTCCAACCTGCATTTCAGCGTGACCAGGACGTCCATGCTCCCGGACCTGGTGTATTCCCTGTAGAGTTGCATAACCTCACTGAAAATGCAGTCAAGCTCCCGCTCATTGCAAACTTTTGCGGCCTCGGCATCCCGCGGTTCCTCGCTGCAACATGCACCCGGCGGGTTTTGCGCCTCCTGGTTCCTTCCCTCTTCAATCAAGGCAGAAAGTGCATCCAGGTTGATTTTGTATCTGGCATGGCCGATGTCATATATACGCTTGTCCATACTGCCTCCAGGATCTGCTCATTCCATGCAAATGCAACTGCGAAGCGAACAACTTCACACCATAATCTTCATTATCGGGCTCACAGCACAATACTTTAACGCTTCGCGGAATTTTATCGATATCAGGTGTCGGGTTACGCTGCGCCAACCCGAGCTACTCCATCCTACTACCCTAGGTTCGCCACGCGACGTCGATTTGTGCAGCAATCCACTCCTGAAAAAAACGGGCTTGCTCGGCTCTTCATTTGAGGCCAAGCAAGCCCGGATTTATGAGGTTATAGTGAAAAGAGGTGAGGCCGGATTTTAGGAGAATTATCTTCCGCCAGTACCGGTACCCGTACCGGTAGTTCCGCCGCTGCCGGTCCCCATGGTTCCGGTCCCCATCGGTTCGCCGCTGCCGGTCCCCATTGTGCCTTCGCCAGTACCAAGTGTGCGTTCTCTGTCGGTGTCAATCCTGCGCTCTCTTTCTATGTCAATGGTGCGCTGCCTCTCCGTATCGACCGTACCGCCGGTCCCGGTGCCGGTCGTGCCGCCGGTACCTCTGCCCAGACTGCCGCCGCTGCCAACGCCGAAGCGATCTCTGTCAATTGCGCGGTCCAGCCCCGGGGTTCTTTCGGTGTCAAGTATGCCACCAGTACCGGCACCCGTCGTGCCGCCTGTACCCATGGTACCCTCGGTGTCCATCCTGCGCTGCCTTTCGGTATCAACCGTGCCGCCGGTGCCGGTACCCATGCTGCGTTCTCTTTCGGTACCCATGCTGCGTTCTCTTTCGGTACCCATGCTGCGTTCTCTTTCAGTATCCATGCTGCGTTCTCTTTCGGTATCCATGCTGCGTTCTCTTTCGGTACCCATCGTCCCTTCACTGTCGATTGCGCGCTCGCGGTCGGTATCTATAATGCCGCCAGTTCCGGTACCCATCGTGCCGGTATCATCTACCGTGCCGCCAGTGCCGGTGCCCATTCTTCCACCTGTGCCGGTGTTTGTGGTGTCGGTGCTCATGCCGGTCTCGACTTCAGTCGTGCTGCTTGAGCTGGAGCTGGCCCCATATGCGCCGCCAGTTACCAATCCCATCATACCGACTATGGCAACCGATGTTAAGATGATGCGCTTCACGCTTCTCATTATATTACCCCCTTTACTGGTAGTTTATTCGTGCGAAAAGCACTTCTCTGAACTAATATAACCGATCCTAATTTTTTAAACAATATTTTGCAGATATGCATCGGCTCTTCTGGCATCGGTCCCTAATGATAAACATTATTTTGTTGATAATTAATGGTGTTTGGTATCCATGAATTACAATCATGATTTGCATGTCGGCGGTATGCTACTATTACCGCCTCGACAATTTTGATGCTCGTACAGTTACTGAACAAACTACTTCTGTTTCATAAATCTGAGATCACTTGATCGTGAACGACCAGCAATGCCTCAGCACGACAAGAATCGGGCTTGAGGTTGCAAGGCTTGAGTCACTGCAGCAAACGATCGATTCGGAAACAGATGCGTCAGCTATGATGGCGGGTGATCTCCCTACCAGCGCCAGCGGTCCCTGTTATCGGTCCGAGAGGCTGGGTAACCGCTCACTCCTCCAGAAAAATCACTGGAATGGCAGCCGATTGGAGCAGGCAATTTGTTTTCCGGTGCCAGCCATCTCGTGCAGTTTTCAACCAGGCGGCGCTGTGACAGACCCTGCCTTTCCTTGACAGTGAGTTGACCTCTACTATAATCCTGTAATGTTAAAATTCACAAACAAAGGACAAGGCATGGGCAACGTTATAGGGGTACTCAGCATGGCGATGTTGTGCATGGTGCTTCCGGGATGCTACTTGATACACCCATCTTCCGGGGGAGGGAAGCTTACCAGGTTGCCCGAGAGTGCGCAACGGCAGCTCAACAAGGACGATATCGCTCTGCCGGACCGGTACAAGATCGAGGTGGTCGCCAGTGGACTGACCTTCCCCACTGGAGTGACTTTCGATGACCAGGGGATACCTTATCTCGTGGAGTCCGGGTATTCCTACGGAGAGGTATGGGAGGTGCCGCGTCTGCTGCGGGTGGAGCAAGAAAAGATCACTCCGGTGGCTGAAGGCGGGAAGAACGGGCCTTGGACCGGGGTAACCCGGCACGCTGGTGTCTTCTATGTGGCGGAAGGGGGAACGCTGGAGGGTGGCAGGATCCTGCGCATCTCCGACGACGGGAAAACGAGTGTTCTCGCCGACAACCTTCCCACCCGGGGAGATCATCACACAAACGGGCCGGTCGTCGGTCCCGACGGCTGGCTCTACTTCGGCCTCGGCACCGCGACCAACTCAGCAGTGGTCGGTGAGGACAACCTGAAGTTCGGCTGGCTGAAGCGGTTCCCGGACTTTCACGACGTACCGTGCAAGGATGTGGTCCTGACCGGTGAAGATTATAAGACCAAGGACGTTTTGAAGGGCGGAGGCGAGGTAACCACCGGCGCGTTTGTCCCGTTCGGCAGATCGACGAATCCGGGAGAGGTGATCAAGGGGCAGATCCCCTGCAGCGGAGCTGTGCTAAGGCAGCGCACCTCGGGAGGCGCGCCGGAACTGGTTGCCTGGGGGTTCCGCAACCCCTTCGGCCTGGCCTTTTCTCCAGAAGGGAAGTTGTATGTAAGCGACAACGGCTACGACCAACGCGGCAGCAGACCGGTATACGGCACCGGCGACCCACTGTGGGAGGTGAAGAAGGGGACGTGGTACGGGTGGCCCGACTTCAGCGCGGGGTTACGGCTGGATGAGGAAAGCCAGTTCAAGCCTGTGCTTCGGCAAAAGCCGAAGCTGCTCCTGACCGACTATCCCAACACCCCGCCGCGCCCTGCGGCCATACTCCCGGTCCATGCCTCGGCGGATGGCTTCGATTTTTCCCGCAGCGAGGAGTTCGGTTATCGCGGGGAGGCCTTCATCGCCCTTTTCGGGGACCAATCACCTACCACAGGAAAGTTGTTGGGGCCGGTGGGGTTCAAGGTGGTGAGAGTTAATGTGAAGACCGGGGTGATCCGGGACTTTGCGGTAAACAAGGGCAGGAAGAACGGTCCTGCTTCCGGGCTGCAGAGCGGCGGCTTCGAGCGCCCTGTGGCTGCACGTTTCGACCCGACAGGAAAGGCGCTCTACATCGTGGATTTCGGGATCCTGAAGGAGACCAAGGATGGGGCACAGCCGCTGCAGAAAACGGGGGTCCTGTGGCGCATCACCCGGGAGGCGCCATAGCGCGCACTTAAGAGCTGCGGAGAAGCAGGAGGTGTCGTCTGGCAGGTGAACTCTCCCCGGCCAATTGCTCCGTCATTGCCGGACCCGGGTTTATAAGTTGCACCAGCTTATCCGATCGGGGCACAAAAGGGGGTATCATGCGTTTCACACTTCTTCTCGCTGCCTTACCGCTGATCCTGCTCACCGGCTGCACGACGGCACGGCAGCGTGAACCCATTGCAAAATCGCTTCGTATCGACTCGCCAAAGCTGCTCCGCGGGGAGAAGGCTTACATGCACTACTGCGACAAATGCCATCCCGGCGGCGACACAGGCCTCGGTTTCGCGATAAAAAACAAACCATTGCCTGAGTTCCTGGTAGAACTTCAGGTCAGGGTCGGTTTAGGGGCGATGCCCGCCTTCTCGGACGAACTCCTTCCTGACGACCAGCTCGACGACATCACCGAGTACATCAAGCTCCTGAGAAAACAGTGACCGCCGAGAAAAAGGCGGCATCTGGCAGCCGACACCATAGAACGGATCCCGTCTCATCCTGGAGCTGCCCAGGAGCTGGGGCCGAAGCTTCTCGGTAACCTTGACATGGATGATCTGTTGCGGTATAGTCCCGCGCAAAACTACATGCTGCATACAGATAGCCGACAATACTAAACCATCCGCGAGGGTGGGACGGAAAACCTAATGGGTCTCATTGAGATAGCCGGGTCGCCGAAATATCAACCGATATTGAGGCCCCGGCTTTTTTGTGCCCAAAACTCGCTACCGATTGCTGAAGCTGACTTGCCATGAGCTGCATCCCCCCTCTCCCTATCCCTCTCCCACCAGGGGAGAGGGGACCTTTTAAAAGTCCCCTTCCCTTCGATGGGGGGGCTGCGGGAGGGCATTTTATGCCCCCCTCCCTTCGATGGGAGGGGCTGCGGGAGGGTGCGCTGCAACCTTGCCACGGACAGTGCTGGAAAAATTCAGAAGTTGCCTAATTCTACTTTGTCACATTACCACCTTGCCCCCATCCCCACCCTAACCCTCCCCTTGAAGGGGAGGGGATTTTAAGTCTCCTCCCCCTTCAAGGGGGAGGCTGGGAGGGGGATGGGGGGAGGATGACGGCGTTGTGCTGTAATCTGACAAAGTAGAACTAAAAGGGGGATAAAAATGAAGAAAGTGATCGTCACTGTAGCGGCTGTCGCCTCGTTCATCGTCATGGTGCCGCTGACCGGGTTTGCCGGGCCCGTCGATGTGAACATCCGGATCGATGGGTACCTGCCGGCCCCGCCGGGAGTAAGGATTCTTCTCGATGCCGGCCGGCCTTATTACGTGGAAGACAACCGGCGAGTGTATGTAGAAAAGAAGCCGAAGCACGATAACGGCAGGCACCGCGGACACGATAAACAGGACCAGGGCAGGAAGAAGGGCCACGGCAAAAAGGATAGGCACGACTGATGAAAGCCCCCCTCCCCTTCAAGGGGAGGGTTGGGGTGGGGATGGGGGGCAGCTCCGGTGCCAAAAACACCCCCATCCCTCTCCTGACCTCCCCCTTGAAGGGGGAGGGACCTGAACAGCGGAAGATCAGCGCTAATCGGGTAACTTAATGGCAGTGGGGACGAAGGCAGGGGGGTGGATACCCGCAACTTTTAACCCGCAACTTCGTGTTTACCTTGAAACGGGAACTTACTGCGGCAAGTTTCGCGCTTCCTATCGACTGTTCCAATCGATCACGTTGCGCCTGAAGTCCACGTGGTAGCGGAAGTTCTTGAGGAAGTTCATGCCGAGGAGGCCATCGTGTCCGGCACCGCCGCTGCCGGTCAGAATGGCCGTCTGCACTTGGGGAAGATTTTTCGGTCCGACCATCAGGGAGTCGGTGACGAACCAGCGGGCGCCAACATTGCGGCCGTCGGCAACGGTCACCGTCGCCGCGGCCGTATCCGTTGAATCCACGCCGAGCTGCGCGGCGAGTTTTTCGCTGATGGTCGTAACGGATGCGCCGGTATCGAGCAGGAGCATGGCATTCACTGAATTGCCGCGATAGGAAAACGTCACCGGTACGAGCACACGATTCCCCTCGATAACCACCGAAGTGAAGTCGCTGCGTGGGGTTGTCGAGTGAGTGTAGGTGAACTTGGCCGGCTTGACATAGGCCGATATTTTCTTGGCCAGCTTGTCTGCCAAAAATGGATCGAGCGACTTCAGGCTCATATGTGCACTCTCGGCGTTCTTCTTATCGTATAAAGCCAGATAGGACAATCCGAGAAAATAGTAAAGTTCTGCGTCCTGTTTTATGGCTAGAGATCGGTTGAAAGCATCCACTGCCGCTGAAATCATTTCAACGTCATAAGCTGCTTCATAGTTGCCCCAGTTGTAATAAGCCAAGCCGATACCTTTGTACGCTTCCGCGCTATCCTGCTTCTTTTTGATGGCCAGCTCATAAGACCTGACCGCCTTATCGTAATTACCTGCCGTGAGATGTTTGGCCCCTTGATGAAGATAGTCTTCTGTAGCGAACAAGGGAGAGGCAAAAAGTAACAATAAAGTGGCGATGACGAATTTTTTCATGGCTATCACTCCTTGTAAGTAATATCTCCCACGCCTGCACGTTTCCCGTAATTGAATTTTCCCCCGGGGTTTGACGCCGCTTTTGTGGCCCTAGTCCAATCTCTTTGGCCTCTTTGTTCCTACAACGGAACTATATCCAAAACAAAGGCTGCGCCTTTACCCCCCTTCGCAAAGGGGGGCAAGGGGGGATTTTGCCCACCTGAGCTGACTAAATCCCCCTCGATTCCCCTTTGCTAAAGGGAAGGTCCCATTTTTTGACCAGTACCTTTGCTTGTTAGATAGTTCCGTCCTACAATAGCGGTGCCAGGTCCAAATGCAGGCCCAACATGCCGGACAGCTTGATAAACTGGGGATCAACCATGTTGATGTCGTGGCGGGGGTTCGTTGCAGAAAGTGAACAGACAGCACCCTCATGTCTGCATTGCCCAATCATTTCGGGCCTTACCGGAAAGGCTCCCACCTGCCAGATTTTGAACAGATTCTAATTTAGCTCAGGGTAGCTTCAGGGGCGTTCGGGGGGGGAAGTTCGTGGAGCAGAGCCCTACGATTTACCGTGCAACATCTTTCCAAAGTCGATGCTTTCTCTTTCCCGCACATGCTGCAGCTCAAATCCCTGCTTCAGAACCTCGGTTTCGATTTCAGGCATGTGCAGAGCTCCCCAAGGAATGACGATGGTATCGTATCGCACCAGGGCCTTCCTCATGTGGCGGATGACCTCCTTGTTCCTGCGGTAGAGTATGTCATCCATGATCACCTTCTGCATTTGCGGAGTCATGTACTCTTTCGACCAGGAGCTGGATGCGTTCAACCCCTTCGTCACCGAGGTACTCTCCTTCATCTGCTTCCCGAGCGCATCGAGGAACCGGATGGTCTCCGGGTGAAACGAGCTGATATCGACATCTGCCCTCATGATATCAATCTGCGCCGTTGAATTCGCTCCATCGCGGGACCGGGGGAGAGACTTCTCCAGCTCTGCCGCCTCAATAGTCCTCCCCTTGAAATGCATCTTTTCCTGCTGCAACGTCAGTCCCAGGTAATCGGCAAAGTTCCCGTAGTCCAGTCTGTTGCGCAGCATTTTCCTGGTGTCCGACACCCCTTCCGCAAGGATTATGGTGCGGCCTGGAGCCACCGATCCAGCCAGTCCATCGTAGTATTGCTTGTCTCCCATATGGATCATGCCGATCAACCGGATCGTCTTGCTATCGCGCCTGTATACCTTCTCGGTCATGTAGATGCCGTCGGGCGCAAGACGCATGAATCCGGCGGTGTTCTTGTGCATGAACGAGTTGGCCGTGGAAAACAGGAGCAGCACCGACACCAAGGGAACCACGAAAACGGTGATAGCCGAAAAGACCAGGGTATTCCTGAGGCTGAAAAAAGGGCCATCGAACATAGCCTTTGGCATCAGGAAGCCGCTCTGGTTCGTCTGTTGAAGATGATAGACGGGGAGCATGCAAAGAAGAAGCTGTCCGGACGCCGCAAGCAGCCCGTAGCTCGAATTGCCCGAAAGAGAGGGGAAAATCAGCACCGATATGGGGACCAAACAGACGAACAGAGTCAGTGGAACAAAGACACGTTTCGGCAGTCGTTGGTCGATCGCGAGGCCTTGAAAAATGGTGAATGCCAGGACAAGTACGACGTCGGCCAGGAAAACCCGTACCTGACCCAGGGCCGCTACCGGGGAAACGAGGGATACCAGAACGTCAAGCAGGGAAACTGCCCCATCAGCAACAAACAGGATAAGGAACAGGTTGGCGAGGTTTCTCATTAGCTAGGTTCTCGTGGCAGAGCTTCGTGGAACTACCATTGCCGACCCCCTCAATATGAAAAAGAGGCAGCAGGGTCAAGAGTCGGGGATCTGGGCAAACGGACAAATCAATGGTAGGCGTATATCCGCCAAATGTCCAGAAGCGAGGGCCGCCAGCAACCCGCCCCGGAGCAACCCTTCCGTAGCCCCTCACTCCCCGGCGCGGCAGAACAGTCCCCCTTCCTGGAGCGGCCGGTCTCCTCAACTGAAGTTGATCGGCTGCATCGGAAGGCGGTACCGACTGTACAGCCGGCGGTTCCCCGACCTCTTCAAAGAGTCCTTGCCATGCACGGCGAAATCCCATAACATTAAGGAGTGCCAATACTTAAGAGTGAGTGCATCGACCTGCTCCAGGTGGAAAAGGAGGCTGCCATGCCAGAAAAAAGAGAAAGATCAATCGGCGAACTGTTTTCTGAATTGACACAGGAATTGCGAGCGCTTCTACGGCAAGAGCTGGAGCTCTTCACGGCTGAGATGAAGGAGAAGATGGCGAAGGTTGCCAAAGACGCGGTCGCTATCGGCGCAGGCGGAGTCCTGATCTATTTCGGCTCTCTTTTGTTGCTGGCGGCGATAGTTCTAGGGTTGGCGACATTCATGCCGGCGTGGGGCGCTGCGCTGCTGGTTGCCATAGCATTTATCGGAATCGGATTCGCTCTGGTCCAGAAAGGGCGCAAAGACCTGGCTCAGATGGAAAAGAAACCCGTACAAACGACGGAAAGTCTGAAGGAGACGGCAAAATGGGCGAAATCATTAAGATTAACGAGCAGCAGTCCACGGCGGACAGGCTTCGCGAGCAAATCCGGCATACGGAGAGCGATATAACCGAGACCGTGCAGTCCCTTGAGCAAAGACTCTCCCCCCGCTATTTGCGCCAACGGGGGAGCCGCAAGGCAAAGCGTCTCGCATGGCAAGGTACCGCTAAGTTGCTGGAGTTCGCCCAGCGCAGGTCGGTGCAGGCGTCGGTGCTCGGGGCCGGCGCGCTGTTGATGCTGATCAGTAACAGGAAGGTCCGCAGCAAAATAACGCCTAAAAAGCCGGTCGTACCAGAGAGGTATGAGGCTGGTACTGCAGCAAAGGCGGTGGGGGCAACCGCACTCTGGATGTTATCGCGAAAACCGAATGCGGGAAAGGAAATACCTGCCAGGAAACCTGCTGTATCCGGGATGGCCTTGGCCGCTACTGCGGCGAAGGCATTTCTGAGCGGCGCCCGGGCCTCGGAAAAAAGCGGTACGACTCGACCGGGGAGCAAGGCGGCATGGCGCGGGTTGGCGACAGCCATCGGCGCGGCGCTGGGTAACTATTGGTACGGCCATAAAGAACACAGGGTCTGATGGAGAGCCGGATCGGCCCTCCATTGACTGGCAGTGGTCAAGATGCCGAAGATACGGCGATGGAAAGCATCGCCAGGGGAGAACGCCATGAGAAGACATGCGAGCACGACGGCTGAGGTGGTGAGCTTTTCCGCTGGGGCATTGGTCGGAGCAGGCCTTGCCCTCCTTTATGCCCCTAAGACGGGGCACGAGATGAGAGAAAAAGTGTCGGATGTTACAGGCGACGCCATCTCCAAAATGAAGGGGATGACTGTGGAAGCTCAAGACAAGCTGAACAGGAATCTGCAGAAGGGACGCGAATACGCCGAAGAAAAGGCGTCAGCTTTCTCTTCGTCGGCTGAAGAGGTAAAAGAACAGTTCCATTGATGACCTGCGTAACCTTTGATCTGTCAACATAAGTCCGGACACGATATCGAGGGGTTGTCTCAGAGGAGACGACCCCTTTTTTCCACTTCCATCCCTTTCAGCGAGAAGGGCTACAAATATTTAGCCGTGCGGCCTTCCTTCAGTATTGACAGGAGCAAATAAAGCCGCTAGTGTATTCAATATTCCGAATATATCAGTGGAGGATAAAGCCATGCCCGTTTTCGACTACGTCTGCGTAACCTGTGGCAACAGATTCGAGAAACTGCATAAATCCGCCACAGCGTGTCAACCGGAGTGCCCGGCCTGCGGCTCCGGCGAGGTTGAAAGGAAACTGTCGACCTTTTCATCCGCAGGGAGTTCCTGCCCCCCTGCATCTTCCGGTGCTGGCTGAAGGTTCTGATGACGCCGGGTCGGCGTTATAGAGCACTCCAGATGCAGGATGAGATGCCTGCCCATTCCCAGAGAGAAAGAGACTATTGCCATGATCAGAAAGATAAGCGCAGCGTTTGCAGGTGGAGCCGTCGGCGGTTTGGTCGACAGCATCAATATCTGGGCCATGGGCAAGATCGGCATCAGCGACCTGATCGGGCTGGCCATGAAGCCGGAATTCAATGCGCCCTGGTTGTATCAGCGCATGGTGTGGGGTGGGCTCTGGATGTTGCTCCTCCTGCTGCCGCTTTGGAACGAGCGCTACCTGCTGCGAGGCGCTCTCTTCAGCCTGCTGCCATCGGCCATGATGCTCTTCATGGTGCTCCCTTCCATGGGGAAGGGGATGCTCGGCCTTGGCTTCGGCGCCGTAACGCCGCTGGTGGTAGTCGGCCTGAACCTGATCTACGGGATGGCAGCATCGTTTTGGTATTGCACCGCGATCTGCGCAGGGAAGCGGTTGCGTGAGATTGGGTAGCGGTCGTCCGGGGGCAATTCGACGGATCAACCTTTCCGGGGCACCGATCTCTGATAGCGGCGGGACACTACATGGTTGGTAAAAAAAGGGACTACGCATTTTCCGCCCTGACCGGCGCCATTCTTGAAAGCATCTCGGACGGCGTGTTCACGGTCGATCCGCAATGGCGCGTCTCCTCCTTCAACCGGGCGGCCGAAGAGATCACCGGCATACCCCGGAAGGAAGCGTTGGGCCGCCTCTGTTCCGAGGTGTTCAAATCGAGCATGTGCGAGGCGGAGTGTCCCCTGCAACGGACTCAGAAGAGCGGAAAACCGATCATCAACAAGTCCGGGTATATCATTGACGCCAATGGGGACCGTATCCCCATCAGCGTCTCTACCGCCGTGCTGTATGACGAAGGCGGAAAGGTCATCGGTGGGGCTGAGACCTTCCGTGATTTGAGCGAGATTGCGGCTTTGCAAAAGGAACTGCAAGGACGTCTTCGGATCGGTGATTTCATCAGCCACTCTCAGGCGATGCGGCCCGTTTTCGAGATGGTCCCCTCGCTTGCTGCCAGTTCGACTACTGTGCTCATACAAGGTGAAACCGGAACCGGCAAGGAGCTTCTGGCCAGGGCCATTCACGGCATGGGCCCGCGTTTGCAAAAACCCTTTGTGGCGGTCAACTGCGGTGCCCTGCCCGATGCGCTGCTCGAGTCAGAGTTGTTCGGGTACAAAAAGGGAGCCTTTACCGGCGCGGTTCGGGACAAAGCCGGCCGATTCGCGCTGGCCGGTGACGGGACCCTTTTTCTGGATGAAGTGGGCGAAATGAGCCCGGCGCTTCAGGTGAGACTTCTGCGTGTGCTTCAGGAGCATACCTATGAACCGCTGGGCGCGACACGATCGGAAAAGTCCAAGGCCCGGATCCTGGTGGCGACAAACCGCGATCTGGCCGCCATGGTAAAAACGGGGGAGTTCCGTCAGGATCTCTATTACAGGATGAACGTCATCTCTTTGGAGCTCCCTCCCCTGCGAAGGCGCAAGGAGGACATCCCGCTCCTGGCGGAACACTTTGTCGAGCGCTTCAACCACCTGCAGAAGAAAAACGTGACGGGATTCACACCGGCTGCTTATTCACTGCTGTTGGCCCATGACTGGCCGGGTAATGTCCGGGAACTTGAGAATGTGGTGGAACGCGCCTTCGTGCTTTGTACCTCAAAATGGATCGGCTCTGAACACCTCCCCGGAGAACTGACCGGTTCCAGGTCCCAAGCGGTGGTACCCGGTGGCATTGAGTCGGTAAAACGAGCCGCGGAACAGCAGTCGATTCTTGGCGCGCTGAAGCGAAACGGCTTCAACCGTGCTGCCGCAGCTCGTGAACTCGGCATCCACAAGACCACGCTTTACCGCAAGGTGAAAATTCTCGGCCTGCCGCTGCCCGAGCAGAACGGACGTTCTTCCAGAACCCCCATCAAGTAGCGATACCGCAACCATCGACCGCATCAGATGGTTGCGGTATCGCGACCAAACACCTCCGCACCCCCTCGGTCATCCGGAACCCGAACCACGTCACTACAGCAGGTTATGCCTGCCCCCCCTTTTTGCCAGTTTTGGCCCGACTGTTGCTCAAGAGGAACGGGGGCAATGCGCGGCAGGAGCGGCCGGCAACCCCTTCGTTTCACCTGCGAGTATAGGAGTGACCGCATGAGAACCGTTTTCACCATATGGCACGATCGGATTGCCCCCGTCTTTGATGTGGCTGGACAGGCACTGCTGGTTGTATCGGAGAACGGCGCGACCCTAGCGCAGGAGAATCTGGTGCTCTCTGCCGGTTCGGCCGCGGCAAAGGTCGCCTCACTTGCCGAGGCGCGGGCCAATGTGCTGATCTGCGGTGCGATTTCGCGGCCGGCGCGCTTCGCGGCCATTGCCTACGGTATCGAGGTTCACTCGTTCATCGCGGGCAGCGTCCGGGAGGTAATCGAGGCGTGGCTCGAAGGGCGGCTCGGAGAAAACGCCTTTGCCATGCCGGGCTGCGGTCGCAAAGGGTGCCAGGGACGCAAGCGCTGCGGGAGAACCGGAGGGTCCGGCCCGGCATCCCTTTAGCAGGAAAGAGCCGTCTGGGCAGGCGATAAACGGAACTTGGGAAGGGAGAAACGGATGGGCAAAATTTTGTTTGTAACGGCCCCGTATCACAACTGGGGGGTGCAGGTCGTAGGCAACTGGCCGCCGCTGCATCTGGCGTATCTGGCAGGTGCCGCAATCGAAGCGGGAAATGAGGCCAGGATATACGATGCCATGAACAAGAACCACTCTTTCAAGCAGATCAGGGAGGAGATAGTTCTACAGCAACAAGATGCAGGAAATAATGGACCTGGAAGCCGGTTTTAAGAGAAGGTACCTGCTGAGCGCCTTCCTGCTCATGATGAAGGATCATGGTAACGCCTTCGATTTCGCCGGTTCCGGCATGCCGACGCACTTCACTATTAACTCTTAAGCGGGAAGTGGAGCTCATGGGCAGATCTCTTTGACGCCTGCCCCCCGGGGGCGGCCGGCTAACTTCAGCGCCAGCGGAAAAACGCTTCACGCCCTGACCTGGATTTCAGCCGGTCTCACTGCAGCTCGATATTCAAATTCTTGAATATTATCTGTACATATTCACATTGCAAGCGGGAGGTACACAATGAAGGTTTGTTTTCCTGTTCAGGAAAATCACGGGTTGGAGAGTCAGGTGTATGGGCATTTTGGGTCGGCACCGGGCTTTGTCGTGGTGGACACGGTAACCAGCGAGACAACGTCAATCAACAACAGCGACCGGATCCATGAGCATGGGGCCTGCAACCCGGTAGCGGGGCTCAACGGCCATCAGGTGGATGCCGTCGTGGTTGGCGGCATCGGCGGCGGGGCGCTGCATAAACTCAACGGTGCGGGGCTCCGCGTTTTCCAGGCACGAGAAGGAACCGTCGCCGAAAACGTGGCCCTTTTCAAGGCGCATGAACTGCCGGAATATACCCCGGGCCATACCTGCGGCGGCCATGGTCACAGTGATGGCTGCTCCCACTAGCCCGGTCGCGTCCGGGTAAACCAAGCATCTGCCTGCCTGCGCGGAGCGCCGGGCAGGCGTCGCTCTCAAAGCGCCGCGTATCCCGTTTCCCGGGACACGCGGCACGAAAGGAACCCCAATGAGTGAGCTTTATTCTGCAAAAGTCCTGGACCATGTCCATAACCCGCGCAACGTCGGATGCCTGGATGACGCCAATGTCGTGGTACAGGCAGGCGACCCTTCCTGTGGCGATGCCCTGGTCTTTTTTATCAAGATTGAGGACGAGGTCATTCACGACATCAAGTTCCTCATCAAAGGGTGCGGCGCAGCCATAGCAACCTCTTCCATAGCTACGGAGTTGGTCATGGGCAAGACCCTCGATGAAGTCCTCGTCCTCGATGACCAGAAAATAGCCACGGCTCTGGAAGGTCTGCCCGAGGAAAAAATGCACTGTTCCAACATGGCGGCGACTGCACTGCATGCGGCCGTGCAGCAGTACCGGGATACCGTTGCCGGCAAAGAGCCCCCGATCGGCTGAGATCATTTCATAACCCTACCCCCTTAAAGAACACGCCAGTCCAGGGAGTTTACATGCATGCTAAGACGAGGATCGGCATAATCATTTGTGATCGCTACCGCTGCTGCGCCGGCGGGAAGTGCCTCAGGGCAATGAAAAACAAGGAAGGCGCCTTCAGCAGATACGCAGACGCAGGCGTCGAGCTGGTCGGTCTTACCACCTGTGCGGGATGTCCTGGCGGCAACATCGAGCATGCAGGCGAGGAGATGGTCAAAAACGGCGCGAGTGTGATCCATCTGGCTACCGGCATGGTCGTCGGTTACCCCCCCTGCCCCCGCATTGCCACATTCAAGGCGTATCTTGAAAAACGCCATGAAGTTGATGTCATTGTAGGTACGCACCCGATACCCAAAAGATATTTCGATATGCACACCCGGCTTGGAACGTGGGACGCGCCGGTCTGGCAGCCGCTTCTCGCACCGACCATGGCTGATGAAGCGACCCGTGCGCTCTACGATTGAGGGCACTCGAAACTACGCACCGCTACGGTTACCGGCATGTTCTCAAGGAACCTCTCCCGCATTGTCAATATTAAGTAACGTCCAGGATTCTACTCGCCCGCAGCAACAGATCCCCGATTAGCCTCGAGAACGATCCCCCCCATGCCCCGGTTTGGTCGGGAAAATCGCGGACCGACACTGAACTCCAGCAGCCGATACGCCGGCACTGTATCGCCGCTTATTACCTGCACTGGGCCGGTGCCGTTGTCCGCGAACTGCCGCGCCCGGGTGGCGGGCTCGCTCCTTAGCGGTAACAACGGACGAGAGAAATACACAACGCCAATGGCAACGGACACCAGACCAACCAGAATTGGCATGACTGTACCATAATATTTCCCAAGGTTCCCTGGTTCCTTCTGTCTTCTGGATTTAGAGCCCATTGGCACCTCTTTTGTTAACACTCCACCTCTCGCCGGCAAAACCAAGCCGTTCCGAAGCAAGGCTATCCTCTCCTCCCATATGGTAGGCACGGTTTTCATGCGGTCGCTCCTTTCACTTTGTACCTTTATACAGCAATAGGTACGCCAGAGCCGGAGTCCCGACGCTATTTCGCAAAAGTTGCCGTAATTGCAAAGAAATCTTAAGCTCTTCCCGATAGGGAGTGGATGCATTATCGCTACCATGGCAACATCAGGTGGGTGCAAAAGTGCGCCTATTGCCTGCGGTGGGATGCAGGGCCGTTCTTTTCAGGAAGGGGGAGTTTCAGTGAGGGTCGTTTCGCGGCTCAACCGTCGCACCAACTCCTGCCCCAAAGCTACACCTTGGCACTATTTTCTTCACCATCCGCAGCTTTTGCCTTACGGAACTATCTCCGAAACAAAGGCTGTGCCTTTACCCCCCTTTGCAAAGGGGGGCAAGGGGGGATTTTGCCCACCTGAGCTGACTAAATCCCCCTCGATCCCCCTTTGCTAAAGGGGGAAGGTCCCTTTTTTGACCAGTAACTTTGTCTGGTAGATATTTCCGTTGCCTTGCCGAACACCGCGTACAACACGGGAAGTACCAGCAGGGTGAGCAGGGTCGATGAAACGACGCCTCCGATCACCACGGTGGCGAGCGGCCTCTGCACCTCGGCGCCAATGCCCGTATTGAGCGCCATCGGGATGAAACCGAAGCTGGCAACCAGCGCCGTCATGAGCACCGGCCGAAGCCGCTGCTCGGCGGCCTTCTGGATCGCCTCCAGAAGCGGCACCCCCTTAGCCAGGAGATCCCGCACCGCGGAGACCAGCACCATGTCCCCCAGAACAGAAACACCTGACAGGGCAACGAAACCAACCCCCGCGGAGATGCTGAAGGGGATATCCCGCAACCAGAGGGCAACGATGCCGCCAACCGCCGCGAAAGGAACCCCGCTGAAGACCCGGGCGGCATCCAGAACCCGGCCATAGGTGAAATAGAGCAGTGTGAAGATCAGTCCCAGCGCCACCGGCACCACGATCATGAGCCGCTTCTGGGCACGCTGCAGGTTCTCGAACTGTCCGCCGTAACGGACGTAGTAACCGCTGGGGAGCTTGACCTCACGCTCGATCGACTGCCGGACTTCTGCCACGAAGCTCCCCACGTCCCGGTCGCGCACGTTGGTCTGTACCACGATCCGCCTTTTGCCCCATTCGCGGCTGATGGTGGAGGGACCTTCGGACGACTTGATCCTGGTGAGCTGCGAGAGCGGGATGCGCTCCCCCCCCTGCGCGGTAACCAGTATGCGCCCCAACTCCTCCGGCTCAACCCGGTACTTATCGGCGATACGCACGGCGATGGGGAAACGCCGGTCACCCTCCTGCATCACCCCCACATCACGGCCACCCAGTGCCTCGATTACCTCCAGGACTTCCCGGGCGGGAATCCCGTAGCGCGCCGTGGCGTTGCGGTCGACCTCTATCTGCAGCAGGGGCGCACCGGTGATCTGCTCGACGCTTACGTCGGCTGCCCCGGGAACCGCCTTTACAGCCTTTTCCACTTCCTGTGCTTTTGCCTTCAGGATCTCGAAATCGTCACCGAAGATCTTGATCCCCACGTCGGACCTTATCCCGGCGATCATCTCGTTGACCCGCATCTCGATCGGTTGGGTGAAGATCATCCGCATCCCCGGCATGTTCTTCAGTTCCTTCTCCATGGCGCCGACCAGTTCGCCTTGGGTTTCGGCCTTTTTCCAACCCTCCCGGGGCTTCAAGGTCAGGAAGATGTCGGAGAGTTCGACTCCCATGGGGTCGGTGGCGATTTCCGCGCTCCCGGTGCGGGTCCAGATCCGCTCGATCTCGTCCGGGAACTTCTCCAGCAGCGCCTTCTCCAACTGGTTGCCGTAGCGCACCGACTCGTCGAGTGAGACGCTGGCCAGGCGCACCGTGTTGATTACGATGGAACCCTCCAGAAGGCGCGGCACGAACTCGGAGCCGAGCCGCGTGGCAAGAAAACCGGCGCCGGCCAGGCAGACCAGGGCGATTGCGATCACCTTTTTGCGCTGGCGCAGGGCCAGGCTCAATACCGGCCGGTACAGCTCTTTGAGCCGGCGTACCACATAGGGCTCCTTCTCGTCCTTTGTGCGCTTGAGGCAGAAGCTCGCCAGCACCGGCATCAAGGTCAGGGACATGGCCATGGAGCCCATCAGGGCGAAGATGACGGTAAGCGCCATGGGGCGGAACATCTTCCCCTCGATCCCCTCCAGGGCCAGGATCGGCAGGTAGACGATCATGATGATGAGCTCGCCGAACATGGTCGGCTTTCTCACCTCGATGGCCGCGTCGCGCACCACTTCGATCACGCTGCGCTCCTCTCCCTCCTCGGAGAGGCGGCGCACCGAGTTCTCGATCATGATGACGGAACTGTCCACTACCAGGCCGAAGTCGATGGCACCCAGACTCATCAGGCTGCCGGCGATGCCGAAACGAAGCATAAGGTCGAAGGCGAAGAGCATGGAGAGCGGAATGGCCAGGGCCACTATGAGTCCGGCGCGCAGGTTCCCCAGGAATATGAAGATGACGGCGATGACCAGCAGAGCGCCTTCGATAAGGTTCTTCTCTACCGTGTGCAGGACCTTGTCCACCAGCGAGGTCCGGTCGTAGGCAGTGGCTACCTGCACACCCTTGGGGAGGGTTTTTTTGACCTCCTCAAGACGGGCTTTGAGCCTGGTGGTGACGTCGTGGCTGTTCTCGCCCATCAGCATGAAGCCCAGGCCGAGCACCGCCTCGCCCTTGCCGTCGGCCGTGACCGCGCCGCGGCGGATCTCTCGCCCTTCCACCACGCGGGCGACGTCCGCCACCCGGACCGGAATCCCGTCCTTCGCTATGATCACGATCGATTCGATATCCTGCAGGGAGCCGACGATGCCAACTCCCTGCACGACGGTCGACTCGCCTGCACGGTCGATGGTGCCGCCTCCCACGTTTGCGTTGTTACGCTCCACGGCCTCGATGAGGTGGTCCATGGTGAGTCCGCGCTTGCCCAGCTCCTCAGGATCGACCATTATCTCGACGCGACGCTCGTCGCCACCCCAGGTGTTCACCTCGGCCACTCCCGGCACCGAGCGCATCTGGGGCTTCACCACCCAGTCGTGCAGCGTGCGGAGCTCGGCAAGCGACATCTCCTTGGCCGTGAGCAGGTAATGGAACACCTCGCCAAGCCCCGTGGCGACCGGGCCCAACTGCGGCTTCTCAATGCCCTCGGGCAGCGCTACCCCCTGCACCCGCTCCATTACGACCTGGCGGGAGAGGTAGATGTCGGTGCCGTCTTCAAAAATCACGGTCACCTGGGACATGCCGAACCTGGAGGCGGAACGCACCTCCTTCAGCTTGGGCAAGCCGGAAATAGCCTGCTCCAGCGGCGCCGAAATCTGGCGCTCGATCTCAAGCGGGGAGAGAGCCGGTGCCGTCGTGTTCACCTGCACCTGGACCGGCGTAGTGTCGGGGAAGGCGTCGAGCGGCAGCCGCAGGAAAGCGACGGCGCCAAGGACGGCGATGAAGCACCAGGCGACAATGACCAGGAGCCTGTGGTTGAGGGACAGATGGATTACCTTGTTCAGCATTGCTCCCCCTATTTACTCTCCGCGTCAACTTCACAGCAGCCGGCACCGATGGAGTCCTTGAGCGTTTCCGTCTTGAGCAGGAAACTTCCGGCGACGACGATCTCTTCGCCCACCTCGACCCCGGAGGCGAGCTCCACCATGTTGCCGCCGCTGCTCGATGCAACCTGCACGCGTCTGGCTTCGAACTCGTCCGGCTTCAGGCGGACAAAGGCGAGTTTCACGGACTTGGCCCGCTGTATGGCCCCCTGCGGCACGACAGTTGAGCTCCGTGCCTCTCCCACCGCTATGCGGGCCTGGCCGTACATGTTGGCCCGCAGCACGCCGCCTGCGTTGGGGAGCCTGACGCGTGCCCTTGCCGTTCGAGTCTGAGGATCTATGATGGGTGCGATGCTCGCGATGCTGCCGCGGAACTCGCGACCGCCCAGAGCATCCATGACGATGACCACCGGCATCCCTTTTTTCACGTTGCCGAGATCCGCCTCAGGGATGGCCACCTCGCCCCACATGGTCGAGGTATCCACGATTTCGAAGAGCGGCGCGTTGGAATCGACGTAGGCGGCCAGCGAGACGGTGCGCTGGGTAACCGTCCCGGAAACGGGTGCTTTCACGCTGTAACGCCCCCCGCTGCCGGTAGCGCCTACTCCGCGCAGCGATGCCTGCAGCGCCTCCGATTCGGCACTCGCCTCGCGCAGCGACTGCTGTGCGGCCTGCACCTCCTTTTTGGCGGAGATGCCCTTTTTCTCCAAGTCAGCCTCGCGACGATAGTTCGCCTCCGCCGTCTGCACCCGGGAGCGGGCCGCAGCCATCCTCGACTGATCGCCGCTTACCGCTGCACTCTCTATAACGGCGAGTGTGGCACCCGCCGATACCCAGGCACCGATCTCCCCCGATACCTGTTTGACCACTCCGGGGGCGCGGGCGCTTACCTGTGCGACCCTGGCGGCATCGTAGCCGATGGTAACCGGAGCTACGATTTCAGCCCTGCCCCGGCCGGCGACGGCCCGGGTGGTCTCTATCCCGGCCAGGCGGGCCGTGTCCTTCCCTTTCAGGATTATCCTGGTCCCGTCCGCCGGGGCGTCGTCGGCCGAAACGTCCACTGCCGGCTTGCCGCCCCGCTCCGGGAAATGGATCGGGCAGACCGACATCGGGAAACCGTGCTCGGCGCACCAGTCCCCCTTGGCCTGGAAGACGGGGGCGAGCTTCGGGTTGCACTTGGTGCAAAGGGCCTGCAGCACGCCGTGCTCCTGGCAAAGCCCGGCCGCTTCCCGGGCTTCCTTGGTCTTGGCAGCCGACTGGTCAGCTGCCGCGGGGGCCTTGGTTTCATCCTTCTTGCCGCACCCCGGGGCCGCGGCAAGCGTTACCAGTGTGACCAGTGTGAGAATCCTGCGCATGTCACTTGCTCCCTTTGGGTGGGCGAACGATCTTAAGCTTCGGGTTGCACTTCTTGCACTGGGACTTGGGCAGTCCGTGCTTCTCGTCCCAGTCGCCGGTCGCCTTGAAGGCGGGGATGAGGGACTTGTCGCAACGGGTGTCCTGGGATTCGGGAACTCCGTGCTCGCCGCACCAGTCCTCGTAGGAACCGGGCTTGGCGTCTTTGGCGCCGTGAGCGTCCTTTTTGGCGGACTCGGCCCCGAAGGCGGAAAAGGTGAGGGAAAAGAGCAGGGTGAGAGAGAGCAGGATGGAACGACGCATGATGTTTCTCCTTTTTAGTGTTGGGTCAGTCTGCCGTGGTCCAAAGGCCGCTGGCCGAGGCCAACTCGACACCGGCTTCAGCGGCTGCCGATAACAATTCCAGGTACTCCCGCCGTGTTTCCAGCGCCTCGCGCCGCAACTGGAGCAAGGTGGGGAGGTTGATCTTGCCGGTTCTGTAACTTTCCTGGGCCAGGGACTCGTTTTCCTGCTGCAGGACGAGCCCGTCCGCCTCCATGCGGCGCACGGCCTGGACCGCAGCCGCATAGGCGTAGCGGGCCCCTTCCATTTCTGCCGCGATGGCAGCCTGACCGATTTCGGCCGCCAGTTGCGCCCGTTGCTGCTGCAGCCGCGCCACCTGAACCTGCGCCTGGCGCGGGTTCAGGAAGGGGAGGCTGACGCTGACCCCCCCCAGGGCGACGTTGTCGTCGCCTTCGCGTTTATAGCTGATCCGCAGGGCGACATCGGGAAGCCTGTCGGCTTCAGCCAGGGAGATCGCGGCGCGGGCGGCTTCGACGTCAGCCAGCGCCGTCCGGAGGTCCGCACGTTTCGCCGGACCCGGAGCGGAACCGATGGCGTCAAAGAAGCTCCGCTCCTTGATGCTGCCGGTAACCTGCAGATCTGCTGCGGACGGCAGCCCCAGGGCTCGGGCCAGTGCCGACCTCTTCGAGGCGATACCCCCTTGTGCGGAAGAAACCTCGCTCTCCGCACGTGCAGCTTCGGTAAGGGCCAGGTTCACCTCGAATTTGGCGACATCACCTGCAACATGTCGCTCTTTGGCAGTGCGCAGCAACTCCTGCGCGAGTTTTTTGCGCCCTTCAGCCAAACCGAGTTGTTCCTCTGCCTGCAGCACCCGGTAATAGGCGCCGACTGCAGCGGTCACAGCCTGCCGACGCACATCTTCGGTTGCCTGTTTTTCACGCCGGATGCCGGCCTGGGCCAACGCAACCCGCTTGCTTCGGCGGCTGCCGAGTTCGATAGGTATCTCAATGCCTACCTCGGCGTCGATGCTGTTCTCGGTGCCGGTACGTGGCCCCGCATTCAGCTCCAACTTCGGGTTTTCCAAGGTGCGGACTCGGGCCCCTGCAAGGTTTGCCTCTCCTTCAGCAACGCGGATAAGCGCAAGGCGCACATCAGGCGCGCTGGCCGAGGAGAGTTCTATTACTCGGGCGAGGGTAAGGGGCTCCCTGCCCGGATCCGCCGCGATGACCGCTGTTGGCAGCATGCAGATCGCAGCTACTGTCAATGCCTGTAACGTGCTGATTCTCATGATAACTCCCGTGTCGCAACTATTCACCTAATGCGCCTGAAGGAGCAGCGCATACGCGTCCATGACACGGGATCCGGCGGACGAGATGGCGTCATGGCTCCCTGTATCGGGTGAACAGCTGAAAAATGCTGCTGGCAAAGCAGTTGATCCATCAATGTACTACAGGAACGACGAACGTTCGCCTGAGCGCACACAATGGTGCCTAGTGTATTGGATTACAGGTGCTGAAGACGTGATTAGGCGTGATTTTGCGGGGGGACAAAAATGGGGATGTGGACTTCAGCAAGATTGGTGCTGCCGTTTCGTGACACGAGCTGTGCCTCGTAGGGGGCATACCTCAGGCAGAACAGGGGGATTAAAGATGTGTAGGTTGAGCAATAGCTGCAGGCCGAGCAGTTATCGGATTTGGGTCCGTCTTCGTCGGGGCAGCATGGAGACGTATCGTGACCACCATCGACCGCTCCCGCAGCAACCTTGAGGCCCGATTCACTCTGCTCCGGCCCCATGGCAGAACAGCAGAGCGGCAATGCGAGAACCACCATTACTATAAGCTGCACCAGGGCGATGGCCCTGAGAGCCGGCATCTGGGAGGCGGATTTATGGCAATGACCCGGAATAGACATGCCGGAATGAAAACACGGGGAGACTTAAAATGTCAAGCGGAAAGTCTAGGAGATTACGCACCGACGGTACAAGCTGATGATTAAAAATGATGCTGCCAATACAGCTTCACGCCGGGAAAGCTGTTTCCGAACTCGCGTTTCCACTCCAGATCGAGCCCCGCCACGTTTTGAGCGTTCAGGGTGTAGCGATTTCCGATGCCCGCTTCGTAGTCGCTGCGCCGCTCCTTCAGGAAAAAAAGCTGCCACAGGAAAGAGGCGCCGATCCGCCAGCGTTCCGAGACATCGTGCAGGATGCCGACCCGCGGTCCCAGACCCGGCGCGGCAAAGAAATCAAACCGGTCGCTCAGCTCCAGGGCCCCTTCGGCAAAAGCATAGGCCGAGGTGTGCCTGGATAAATCGTGACTTATGCCTGCGCCACCGCTGAACTTCCCAAGCAGCAGGCTGTCTGAAACGGCGGGGTGTTTTCGCGCGACTCCCAGTGCAACCTTCCAGGATACCGGATGCATGAACCGGTTCCAGGACGATAACGACATGAGCTCGATCAGATCAAGCTGCTCCAGTTCTGCTTTATCGGCTTCCGGATAGTAGCGCACCGCCCCCCTGAACAGTGTTATCCTGGCGCCGGGGGTGTATCCTCCCTCCGGGTCGAGGATGTCGTGATAGGCCGGGCTTGCCGCAAGCTCAACGAATTGCCGCCGCTCCTCGATGCCGTAGGCGACACGGGCTCGGGCCGGTTTATGCCCGTCACCCGGCCAGACCTCGGGTGCAGTCATGGACGGCGTCTGATCCGGCACCTCCAGCCGGCTCCGGGCCAGCAACAGCTCCGACACCTGGCGCGGGTCTTGTTCCTTGGCCCCGAACCTCGGTGAATTGCGGTAGGCGAGGTAATCGAGAGAAAGCTCCAGCACCCGGGCCTGTTGCAACGGGTCGAGCCGCCGCAAGGAGTCGGAGTCGGCCGCCACTTCACCCAGAGAGACGCCCTTGGCAAGATCCTGCAGGCTGCTCTCCATGAGCCGCATCCGCTCCTGAAGGAGCGTGTTACGGGCGGGACGGAAGCGAATTTCGTCGATCAGCCCGGCTTCAGCCACCGCACGGACCGTTTCGCTGGGGATGGCCCACCACTTGAAACGGTCGCCGAGCCGAATGGCGGGACGGGCGACCTCCAGCAGGGAAAGGAGATGGTAGGAGCAGTTCTCGTCGATGAAAAAGTAATCGAAACGGGCCGAACGCAGCTCCCAGACGTGCCGCAGCAGTTGAGCGACTTCCTCCGTGCCCAGGTTCATGCCGTATTCCCAGATGTCGCGGTTTTCTATATCACCGTAGGTTTTGACCGCGGCGTAATAGGGCGCCACTGAGAACCTCCCCTGATACCTGCCGAAGAGACCGTTGAAGGCGTAGAGAGCCCCCCGTTGCTGCTGAGTGTCGGCAGCGTAATTGATGGTGTAGGCGAGCAGTTGAGTCTCTTTGCTCTCCCCGTGCCGGTCGACGCGCAACAGGGTGTGACCGAACATGGAGGCGGGGTTGTTCAGGTAGGCGGACGGGAAAACCAGGGTGATCCGACCCGGCTTCATCTCCTGAAGCAATCGTTCCAACCGCGGGCAGGGAACCCGGGGAAGCCGGTCCTGATCGAATTCCAGGACCTCTTTCAGCCAGTGATAGCGCGCGGGGAACCGGCACCGGGGAGTGTCGTCGGGATCGGGGGCACCGGGGTGGAAGAAAGCCTGCAAGGTGGCGTTCAACTCGTCCCGCGGGTTGCCTTTGCCGGCGCGGGACAGAAAAAACCCGTCGGCATCGACCTCGCTGACCACACCTTCCGGCAGTCGTGACGGTTGGTAATGCAGCAAAGCGTGCCATTCGGGGCGTTCAGCCAGTCGTTCCCGCTCTGCACGCTCCAAAAGCTGGGCTAGATAGCCGCCGTCATCCGCTGCGACCGGGGATGGATACCAGAGGCATGCTGCCAGGGACATCAGGAGCAATAGAGTACGCAGCCGGGAGACGGACCGGCCCGCCCCCCGGCAATGCCTCCTAAGGCTTGCGGCAGGTGATCGCAGCAGCAAACGGAAGATCATGCGGCACCTCACCTATTGCATGGTTTCATAACCCGCCGCCGCTACCTTAGGCGAACCTGGGACTGCACAGAGGTACCAATCTTCCGAACGGCAGGTCCTACTGACGCCAGGTCGGATAGGCATCCAGTTCGGTGTTGAGTCTGGCAAGCATATCCTCGGCGGTCGTCGGTTCGGAACCAAACAACTTGGGATAGTTCTGTTTGGTAACTCTAAAGAATTCCGGCTGATGAGTCTCCTTGATACCGAGAAGATGGGCAAACGCCGTCAGGTGTTCGCCGCCGCCCCGCGCCATATCTTGTTGCAGCCGGTCCAGGTTTACCGAGGCGAACTGCTTGACGTTCCGCGCATCGGCATCGCTGTCTTTATCGCGTGGACTGGTGCTGAGAGTCAGGTCGGTCGTAGCGTCGGAAGTATTGGCGAAGGTCTCCGATGTGCCTTCCGTAGATCTCGTGGTAACCGCGCACGCTGACAGTATCGCCAGCAAGCTGCCGATAAGCATGACTCTTATTGTAACAGGCATAATTTCAAACATGGTGCACCTCCTCACCTACTTCTGCCTAGACTCCGCTCCAATGAGCCGGACACACCCATTAAATCTATTATACAAAACTTCACATCCCAAAACCAAACCGAAAACTGCGTCGGTGTGCAGGCTTCTCTTCGGCCGTGCTTCGTATATTGACTTCTCGAAATGACGAGAGCGCGGAGATCAGGGAGCAGCATGTATCCGAAGAAGCCTGGATCGGAAGACGGGGTAGATCCGGATCGCCTTTTATTTTCTCTCTTAGGACCGAATCCGTGGTATAAGGCAGAGAAAGGTGGGCAACGCTTTGGATCTAGGGAGGAAACCATGGGGCCAACGGCAGAAAAAACAGGTAATGGCTTCACCTACAGTGACTACTTGCGCTGGCCGGAGGACGAGCGGTGGGAGATTATTGATGGAGAAGCGTACGCAATGACTCCGGCCCCGTCTATTCGGCACCAAAGAATCAGTCGGTTTCTCATCTCCTTGTTCACTCAGTTTTTAAAGGGAAAAAATTGTGAGCCTTTTCAAGCCCCGACCGATGTAGTTTTAGATGAGCGGAATATAGTTCAGCCTGATCTTCTAATTGTCTGTGATAAGAACAAAACCACCGAGAAAAACGTCCAAGGGGCGCCCGATTTGGTGGTCGAGATCCTATCCCCCTCGACAGCTTTAAAAGACAAAAGGGAAAAAAGGGATCTCTATGAGCGGTTCGGCGTGCGGGAATATCTGATAGTGTACCCTGCAGAGGAAATAGTCGAGCGCTTTACCTTAGCAGATGGGCGCTACGGTATCGCTGATGTGTTTGGTTGGGATGAGGTCCTTTCCAGTGCCATCTTCCCGGAGCTGTGCCTGAACCTGTGGGAGGTTTTCGATAAGCAGCCTTCCCGGCGCGAGGCAGTAGAAACGTGATCTGTTCACAAAGCCCTTGATAAGATCCGCTGTAGGCATAAAAAGGGGGTGCCGGGTCTATCCCATCCCGAATCTTTTCATCTTGCGCCAGAGGGTCGTCTTGTTGATGCCGAGAAGGCGCGCAGCTTCCATCTTCCTGCCGTTGCACTGGGCCAGGATGCGCACGATATGGTCCCGCTCGGCCACATCGATGCTGAAAGCACCCACGCCCTCGCGGGGGGCTGCCGCGCCGGTGGAGCACTCGTCTCCTCCGCTTACCAGCACCGATGCGGGGGTGAGACGGTCGGAGCTTTCCAGGATCATGGCCCGCTCGATGATGTTCTCCAGCTCACGTACGTTGCCGGGGAAGCGGTAGGCGCGGAGCCGGTCCAGTGCTTCCGGGGTAACACCGAGTACGCGCGGGTTTATGGCACGGTAGCGTGCGATAAAGTGATCCGCAAGGAGGGTAATGTCACCCCTGCGCTCCCTCAGTGGGGGGACCGTTAGCGTGACCACGCTGAGACGGTAATAGAGGTCGCTCCTGAACCGCTCGTCTCGGGCGTCCTTTTCCAGGTCCTGGTTAGTGCAGGCGATGACCCGGCTGTCGACCGGGATCGGCGCGGAGCTTCCGACGCGGTGCACCAGCCGGTCCTGTAGGACCCGCAGGAGCTTCACCTGAAATCTGGGGGTGGTGGCGCCGATCTCGTCCAGGAGGATGGTGCCCCGGTGGGCCAGCTCGAAGTACCCGGCCCTTCGGGCCACCGCCCCGGTAAAGGCTCCCCTCTCATGGCCGAAGAGCTCACTCTCCAGCACCCCCTCGGACAGCGCGGCGCAGTTGACCGGCACGAATGGCTGCTCGCGGCGAGGGCTCCAGTTGTGGAGCATCCGCGCCACCAGTTCCTTCCCCGTGCCGGTCTCCCCCTGGATCAGGACGGTGCTGTCCGTGCGGGCGACCTTGCGGGCCAGCTCCAGCACCTGCAGCAAAGCCGGATCCCCGGTCACCGGGAGCCGGTCGGCCGCCCCGATTTCTCTTTCCCTCTCGTAGACCTGTAGCTTCTCCTCCATGCTGCGCTCACGTAGGGCTCTGTTTATCCGGGTCAGCACGTCATCCGGGTCGAACGGTTTGGCGATGTAGTCGTAGGCCCCCTGCTTGATCGCCTTGACCGCGTCCTCCACCAGGGAATAGCCGGTGATTATGAAGACGATGGTGTCGGAATTGATCTGCTTCACCTTCGCCAGAAGTTCCAGCCCGCCCATGCGCGGCATCCGCAGATCGGTGAGGATGATGTCCGCACCACGGGCGGTGAAGTAGAGGAGCGCTTCTTCGCCGTTGCCAAAGCTGGCAACCTGGAACTCGGGGCCCAGCATCCGGCGGAAGATGCTGGCCGCCAACGGATCGTCCTCTGCCACGATAACTCTGATCATTGTCCACTCCCTTCAGGAATCGTCACCGTGAAGATGCTCCCTCCGTTTGGCGCCGGCTGCACGCCGATCTCGCCCCCCAGCGCCGCCAGTATCCCGTAGCTTACCGACAGTCCCAGGCCGGTCCCCGCTCCCACCTCCTTGGTGGTATAGAAGGGGTCGAATATCTTCCCCATCTGCTCGGCAGCGATTCCTGCGCCGTTATCGATGAAGCGGATGCGGACGCTCCCGTCCCCGCGCGCCGTCTCGACCGCCACGATCCCCTTACCGGGATCCACTGCGTCGATGGCGTTTACCAGCAGGTTGATGAAGACCTGAAGGAGCTGCTGCTCGTCGCCCCGCGCCAGGACCGGCTCCGTTTCGAAAAAACGAAGAGAGACCCCTTTCTGCTTTGCCTTGATCCCCACCAGCGCGAGGGCGTCCTGGACGACGCGCACCGTGTCGAGGCAGGTGATGCAGGGTTCCTGGCGCCGGGCAAAGCTCAAAAGACCCGAGACGATGCCGCTGCACCTTGCAGTCTGGCTGGAGATGTCCGCCAGGTCCCGGGCAATGGTCCGACGGTCGCACTCCCCGCGTTCCACCTCTTTTCTGGCCAGGGTGGCCAGGGCGTTGATGTTGCTAAGGGGGGTGTTCAACTCGTGGGCCAGACCTGCGGCCATCTCGCCGATCGAGGCGAGCTTGTCGGCATGGCGGATCTTCTCCTCGACCTTTTGCCGCTCGTCCAGGTTCTTTTCCAGCGTCGCGGCCAGCTCGTTGATGCCCGAGGCAAGGCTCCCCAGTTCGTCTCGGGAGTCGAGATCAATGCGCCGGGAGAGGTCGCGGCCGATCCGCTCGGTTCCCTCGACAACCGCGCGGATCGGCTTGGTGAGGGAGCGGGCGAAGAAAAGCGCCGCCCCTACGGCGAGCGCAACCACCACTACCCCCCAGAGGGTGATCTGCTCCCGGATGGTGGCCAGGGGGGAGAGGAAGAAGGACCGGCTTGCCTTGACCACCAACACCCATCCCCGGGTATCGCTGCCGAAGGGGGAATAGAAGCGGTGCGCCAAGATGTCGCCGCTGCGCGGGTCGATCGCGACCCCCTCCTGCTCTTTCATCCATGAAGAGGTGACGGACGGGGGAAAGTCCTGGAACACCTTGATCTCGGTCCCGGTCTGGTTGCCGAATTGGCAGGCCTCATTCTGGTGGAAGAGATAGATGCCGTGGCGTTCGGGGCTGGCCGGGTTTCGTTCCACCAGGAAAGCGCTACCCTCCTCGGCTGAAAGGAGTCGATTGATCGTGGAACCGGCAGTCTCGGCCCAGACGTTGATGATTACCAGCCCTGCAAGCCTCCCCTCGTCGAAAAAGACCGGCGTGGAGAAGCGCACCAGCGCCGGGCACCACTTCTCCTCCTCCTCCACCCTCCCCCGTTCCATGTTGGATACGGCCACGCTGCCCTTCGGGAGCGCTAGGGCGCCCGTGAAGAACTCACGTCCCCTGAGGGAGTGGACTGCTCCGAGCGCCGAACCCTGCGAGGCCGGCTTGCGCGGGAGGATCTCCCCCTCGCGAACCTTTACCAGCACGTTTCCCTCGCTGTCGACGAACCGGATCGCCTGCAGACTCTTGTCGAGCTTCTGGAAATCGAGAAAGGTGAGTTCCAGGCGGGAAAGGGCCGGCTCCATGCGGCGAGGGTCGCGCGATTCCAGGGCGCGCAGGAACCGACCCAAGTCCGGGGCGGCTGTCGCTGCAAGCAGGGTCCTGGAGGAATTTTCCGCCAGGCTCTGCAGCTCCTGGGTCGACTTGGCTGCCAGCTGGCGCACCTGGCGCGTAGCGTTCTCCCTCAGGATCTTTTCCGTGGAACCGATGATCAGCAGGTAGAAGGTGAGCAGCGAGAAGAGGGTAAGGGCAAGGAGGGTGGCAAGGAGCTTCTGGCCGATCTTGAGCCGTCTCATGTAATCTCCCGAAGGGTGCCATGTTGCAACCCGCCGCTGCGGGATGCACCTGCGCCGGGTGCAATTTGCACCGTGTCGCACTCTACCCTTTCCGGGGGCGACGGTCAATGAAAGAGAGGGAAGCAGGCGAGATCGCCTGGTTGCCGTAACGCCAGCAGGGGCGGCACGCTTCGTGCGGTGCCTCAAGCGGGAAAGTTGTCACCAAAGGCTTACACGGAGGATGCCAAATGAAATTCGGATTTGCGGGAACAGCGGTGCTGGCTCTATTACTGGCGGCCGGGAGCTCCCTGGCCTATGACGCAGCATCGGGCTGCGTGAAGTGCCATGGCGACCGGGACAAGATGAAGTCACTGGGCGTCGAATCGATGTACCTCGACCCCTCTGCGGTCGACCGGGAGGTCGGCATGGGCGGGGCGCCCTCCTGCACCGATTGTCACCAGGGAGATGCCGCTTCCATGGAAAAGGAGGCGGCCCACCTTGGGCTGCTGCGGCCCTTTGTCAGCGCTGCAGGCAAGAAGGTGAAAGGTGAAGCGGTTTTCCGAAGCGACATCGGACTGACTCCGCTTGTCCCGAACAAGGGAGGGAGCCCCATGACGGCGATGATCCCCAGGGGGGACAAGGAGCTGCTCCAAAAGAACGAGATCAAAAAGGTCCTGGGGCTGCACTACCACGACAGGGATCCGAAGACCCTTGCCTACTCACCGAACATCGCCCGGGATACCTGCGGCAGGTGCCATTCCAAGGAGGTCAAGGACTACAGCGCGTCCTCCAAGGGGCTCATGAAACACCAGCGGGCCTATACCAGTTTCGCGGAGCATCTCCCCGGCCCGCAGAACTGCGGGGCCTGGTTTGGCAACGACTACGAGCGGCTGCGCGACGAGACCTCCGTCCCCTACACCCGCCAGCAGCATGCAGCGGGCGAGCGCTCGTGCAACGCCTGCCACGCCGGCTGCAACGACTGTCACTACAAACCCTTCAAGGGCGAAGGGCGCCACCTGTTCGGCAAGCCCGAGACCCCCTCATGCTACGGCGGCGGACGCGCGAGCATTTGTCACGCAGGTCCCATGGACCGGAGGCGCGGCTCCGGATTTCTGAGGGGCGAATACTCCTTCCCGGCCACCCTTGCGGTGGAGAAGCACGCCCAGAAGGGGATCCAGTGCCTCGACTGCCACAAACCCGTGGACCATAACTTCGGCCACCTGGCCAGCGAGGACGCCCGCAACTCCTGCAAGAAGTGCCACCCCGATATCGTGGAGGCGGTACAAAGCTCCAGCCACAAGAACGTCGACTGCTCCTCCTGTCACATCACCGATGTCGGGGCGTACCAGTTCACCTTCTGGGGGCCGGGGAACGTGACCGGCGTCGAGACCCCTTACGCCAAGCACAAGGAGTACTACGGCGTGCGCGACTTCCCCACCATAATCAGGAACCCGTCCGGGCGCTGGATTCCGGTCAAACCCTATCCCATGGCGGTCCTGAACCAGAAAAGGGATCTGAAACCGAGCGGTCTTCTGTTCCGGGCCATCCCCGAGAGAAGAATCAAGGGGAATACGGAAATTGGAGAGCCAGAGTTCTTCTCCGTCGCCCGTGGTTTCACCGACGTAAACGACGCCATGATCATCAACGGCACCCGGAGCGACCTCCCCTCCGGCAACAAGGCGATCCTCTGGGTCCAGATCGACAAGATGAGTCACGCGCTGGGCAAGGGGCGCGGCTGCGAGAGTTGCCACACGAAGGCACAGGTATCGCGCTCGACCTACGAGTACTTTGACGAGAAGAACGTGACGGAAAAATTTTCCGGAAGCTATACGGTCACAGCCGACAAAGGCGGGATCCGGTTCACCGACATGAAGAACACGGAAATCAAGCCGGCGAAAGGTCGCAACGTCATCGATTTTGCCCCCTTCACCATCATGCCCGAGGCCTGGAATGTGAAGGGGGTCGACCTCTCCATCCCTTTCAGCGAGCAGAGCTACAAGAAATCGGACAGCGAGTTGCAGGGGTTCTTGAAGCAGCTGGAAAAGCTGCCCAAGACGGAGAACATGGCCAAGGTCAGGGTGATCGCGTATCACAACCTGAAGAAGGCGAAGGAGATGCTCAAGAAATAGTTATGGGCTGGAGGCCCCCCTGGAGCACGGGGGCGGCTTTTTTGAGCCGACTGCGGCAACGCAAGGCAGGGGGACATTCCATGAAATCGTCCGACGTTGGTATCGTCACGGTTGTCCCGGTAAGCGAACCAGCGCGCAACCTCAGCGGTCGACAACAGACTGTGCTTGGCCGCCTGGCGCAGCACGTCCTTGTAGGTTAACGCATCGACGTCTCGCGGGCGGCCGGTGTATCTGTCAATGGCTGGAGACAGATTATATTCTGTCACAGTTCTCTTCCGATAAGAAGAAGCCCTGTAGTTCTTTCGCGGCACTTGTGACATCGCGAGTCTCGAAAGGCCGCCGGGAAGAGTTCCATGGGGCTTACGATTAGCCGTGAATAAGTCTCTCTGCTATCGAGAGCAATATGGCCTCCAAATCGTGGACAGAGGCGACGCGGTGTGTTAGCCTATGTCTCGGCATAGGCCAAAAACCGCAGGAGGGGGCATGAGCGCAGTTCAACGTCACATTAGGCTTTTCAAGAATGGCAGGAACCAGGCTCTCCGAATCCCGCGGGAATTCGAGCTACCTGGCGATGAGGCCGTGATCCGTAAAGAGGGGGACCGGCTGATTATCGAGCCGACGAAGAAGAAGTCCCTCCTCAAGCTCCTCGAGACCTGGGAGCCATTAGATGAAGAGTTTCCGAATGTCGACGAAGGCTTGTTGCCTTTGGATGATGTGGATCTCTGATGATGGATTCTCTTGTCTACCTCCTCGATACTAATATCCTTTCCCACCTCATGAAGAATCCTCGCGGCCCTGTGATGCGCCGAATAGCGACGTTTGGTGAGGAAACTGTCTGCACCAGCATTGTTGTCGCTAGCGAGCTGCGCTACGGTGCAGAGAAGAAAGGCTCTCCTAAGCTCGCCGCCAAGGTCGAAGAGATCCTCGAAAACATCGAGGTGCTGCCGCTTGACATAGACGCGGATCGTCACTATGGCAGCATCAGGAGCTATCTGCAGAAGCGGGGTGAGCTGATTGGTCCCAATGATCTGCTGATCGCCGCTCATGCTCGATCCCTTGGACTGATCCTCGTTACTGACAATACCCGCGAGTTCGAGCGAGTCTCGGATCTCGCCGTAGAAAACTGGCTTTTACCCCCTTCTCCCGCACTCTGACCCGTCGATACTGGCCGCCAGGCTCACCACCTCGGCGGTCTTTTTTTATGTCTGCGTTGTTTTGCGAAGGGGGGCGTTCCAGCAGGATGTCACGGAGCGGCTAAAATGCTTCAATCTGGAACTGCACGCTGAAAAAACCCGCCTTATCGAGTTTGGCCGCTATGCCGCCGAAAATCGGAAGGCGCGTGAAGAAGGCAAGCCGGAAACGTTCGATTTTCTTGGATTCACGCACATATGCGGCGTGACAAGAAAAGGGAGGTTTACCGTGCTCAGGTAGCCGATGCGGAAGAAGATGCAGCGTAAGCTCCAAGAACTCAAGGAAGAGTTACGCAAGCGCATGCATTGGTCCATCTTGGAAGTGGGGAAATGGCTGCGAAGCGTGCTGTCGGGACACGACCGCTTCAAAAAGCAAAATGCGGCTACCGATTTTCAGCCTCAGCCATTCGTTCGAGTACCTTTTTGACATGGTCGTGCAGTTCTTGCACCTGGGCCATGCAAGTAATGCGGTCAAGCTTCGGTTCCTCGGTCTCCATCGCCTCATACCGCAACTCGACGGCAAAGGGATTCAACATGTCCAGATCTACGAAGCGGCGAACATCGCGGCCAAGGTCCGCCAATAGTGCAAAAAGTTGGCTCAAGTCATGAACCCTGCCAAACGTACCGCCGACAGCTGCAATCCAAGCCTTCAGCGACTTTTCTACCGCTTGCTGAGCATGGAAACCGAAAATCTCGTCGTCCACCGATTCTGGGTCGACCAATGCCACCATGGCACGGATATCTTTGCCTGCCATGACCAGCAGCATGCGTGCATTTTCAGTGGCGCTCATACATTACCCGACCTTCCCGCAAAGCATGGCACACAACGTGGTTCGGCGAATCTCGCCATTTCTCGATTTCTTCAGGAGTGAATACTAGAAAGTCTTTTGGGACCCGGACATCCCGGAGAAGCCGCCATAACTTTACGGTCTCAGCCCGACGGCTTCGTTCGGGCCCAAAGGGGCCATCCTCTACGACAATAAAATCAAGATCCGAATCGGGTCTAGCCGTACCGCGTGCATGAGAACCAAACAGAATGATCATCCGGGGATGCACTGCGGCAACGATCTTCTCAGCTATGTCCTCAAGAAGAGCATCGGTGACAGGAACCATCGTATTTACCTCAATAGCTGCAACATCTACCATTTAGAGAAGGGGGATACGGCGGCCAGTATACATGAATACCCGCTGAAATCAACCATATAGCGGGGAAGCCCCCCGATAGGACATGTCTGCCTATCACGGCAATGTCAAGCTCTGACCCTCCTGATGGTTGTAGGTTAGATCTCGATTCGGAACTCAGCCCCACTTCCGACATTGCGTACCGTCAGGCGTCCGCTCATGCTTTTCTCTATGATGGTATTGGACATGAACAATCCGATCCCCGTCCCTTTGTCTGGTCCCTTGGTGGTGAAGTACGCATCGAACAACTTGTCGATGATCTCCTCTGCTATCCCCCCTGCGTTATCAGTGACGGTAACGACCGATTTGCCTCCTGCTTCAAATGAGTGGATGGAAATAAGAGCATCGTCTACCTTATGCTCAACTAGGGCGTCTCGGGCGTTCAACAGGATATTCAGAAGTACCTGAGAGTACTCATTTGGAAAGCCGGTAGCCGTCGGAGTGCATTCAGGTTGGAAAGCAATGGCGATCTTCTGGTCTTCGAACGTCTTTTCGACAAGGGAGAGTGTACGTGTGATCACCTGATTCACGTCGAAAGTAATAACTTCTTTGTCAATCTTGAACAGGTTCCTGAAATCATTAATAGTTTGAGACATGTGTCGGATCAACTTCATGGACTTTTCGGTATTTTCCTTGAGACAATCTCGGCTGAGTTCGCCATAGTCATACAGGAGCGGTAATCCCTGAACAAGCAATCCTAAATTGTTTAGCGGCTGGTTCCACTGGTGAGCGATATTGTTGATCATCTCGCCCATAACGGACAAACGGTCCTGAAGAATCAGCATCTGGTCCTTCTGGCGGAGTTCTTCCACATCCTTGACAATGCGTACTTCAAGAGATCGGTTGATTTCTTCGAGCTGTTTTTTCCTGAAGGACGCTAACACCGTTAGATGTGCCACTTCTGCGGCTTTTGCCACTTTCAGCCGCGCCATCTCTGCAGCTTCTTTCACTCTTTGAAGAGCCAAAGTCTCGGCATCTCCTACCGTTAGACGCGCCAAAACTTCCTTCTTATGAGGCGGCTCTGTCAGGTTTTCCACCTTTAGAAGAGCTTCTGCTACCTCATCTTCCATAAGCTGAAGCGCCAATGCTTCGGCCTCTCCGACAGTTCGACGCGCCAAAGTCTCGGCCTCTCCTACCGTTAGACGCGCCAAAGCTTCCTTCTTATGAGGCGGCTCTGTCATTTCATCTGCCTTTAGAAGAGCTTCTGCTACCGCATCTTCCACAAGCTGAAGCGCCAAAGGTTCGGCCTCTCCGACAGTTCGACGCGCCAAAGTTTCGGCTTCTCCCACGGTTCGACGCGCCAAAGCTTCGGCTTCTCCCTTCTTCTGGTTTAACTCCAAAGTCCTTTCAACCTCGTCCCTAGCTTGAAGTAGCTCTTCATTCTGCATCTCCAGCTCGATCTGGTGGACCTCAAGCTCATGGACAAGTCTCTGCACCTCTTCGTCGGTCCGGGGTGGATGCGGTTCCGCCGTTCTTTCCTGCAATCGTTCTTCGGCATGACGGCGGAGTTCCTCTGCCGATAGTAGGCTCTTGTCTTTGCTCATCCCCATTGCCCCCTTCGGTCCGAGTTTGGAGTTGAAGGCATACCACATAATATCCGCTCAATAAAGTAAACTTTTCTTGCGATCTTTCCAAGGAATCCCAAGGTAGGCTAGATTCCAGCACAGAAAGCATCGCCGTCCCCACGCACCTTCCCGCATCATATGATCGTATTAGATTAAAATTTTTGTCTTTCAAACTTATGCTAAGTTTATAGTTCGCGCCGAGTTTCGGATTTCCAACGAGTTGGACGCTGGTGCGCATTCCGACGAAGTCGGCCGCCTATTCCGACGCTAGTCGGCCGCCTATTCCGACGCTAGTCGGCCGGCTGTTCCGTTTGAAGTCGGCCGGGTATTCCGGCTGAAGTCGGCCACCCCCTGAGGGGTGCGCCGCTGGGTTTGGGTTAATGTCTCGCAAGGTTTCGATGGGGTCAATCTTTGGAGGAAAAAGGGGGACGCCCCTTACATCTTGCCTAACTCAGTGGTTGTAAGAAGTTGCGCAGGATGGAAGGGGCGTCCCCCTCGCTCAATATCTGGCCTGATGGCTCGCGCCCGCAGGCCCGCGCGCTTTTTCCTTGAGCAGCCGCGGGCGTAGATCCAGAATGTGCAAAGCTATTGCAACGGAGCCGCCCATAGCATTCTCAACACGTTTCGCCTCGTCGCAAAGCAGAGATTCCAACTCAGTTATTCCGATACGCTGTCCACTGTCCGGATGTTTCCAACTATGATCCTTCGCCAGCGTTATGAGCAGGCACCCTGACCGACTATTCTCAGCCGCCATATACTTTTTGACCAGTTGATGATAGATCGTGCCCCGCAAGTCACGGGCTGAACGGCCATCGGCGAGCTTGAGTTCGATCACAGCTTCGTGGTCGGACACGACGGAACGCAAACGAATATCTGTCTCCTTTTCGTCAGCCGTAACAGCCTCTTGGTCCACTTTGTATAGGCCATTCGCGGCATGGCTCAGTTCCCTCGCGATCTCACGGCGCATGACCCTCTCGTCGGCGATACCCGCCCAAGCTTCCTTCGGCGACGAGTCGCGGAGCAATAGGTCATCAAGATCAGCCAAACGATCATTCATTATGGCGAACATCGCTTCATTGGTGGAGGCAGGTGCTTCGCCTGTTTTATCGAGTGCAATCGCTTGTGCTTCGTCGAACGCAACTGAATCTACTTCCTGGGCCCAGTGTTCCTCAGCAACAGCGCGAACGCGGTCCTTAAAGTGTGCGCAAAGGGGATCATCGGCCATTTCCAGCTTCGCTGTCCAGCCTTCTTCACCTTTCGTGTCGAATAGCGCACTGACGATCTCGTTGCGTGCGCGTTCGGCATCATCCCGGGTGTCCGGAGTATAGCTGCCCTCATGTTTGGCATCGTGCTCAATTCGGACATGATAGTACGCGAGACGAAGAAGCCGCAGAAGCAGCTTCGGCATGAATGCCTCATTCCTTAGATTAATTGCGTCATGGCGGTCACCGAAGAGAACACAGAACCACGTGACTGCTTCGCTACGCTTTCCTGGTTTGACCGTTCGGATCCGATCCTCAAGTGCAGCTACGCCAAGCTCGGGATCGAGCCGCATGAGCGTCGGCAGCCAACAAAAATAAGTTCATTCGGCAGACTACCCTGAGGGACGCCCCTTTCATCCTGCCTAACTCAGTGGTTGTAAGAAGTTGCGCAGGATGGAAGGGGCGTCCCTCTCGATCAACCCCGAAAGCATCAACCAATTAATGAAGGCTAAAATAGGGATAATTGCAGGATATGTCAAGATGGTAGGTGGTGGATGTACGATTTGGGAAGAATGGCCCGGACTTTGTCAACAACCACGCTTCCAAGAGCTCCTTCGAATCCTTCGCCTTCTTTTCCGCTCTCTTTTCCTGCCAGTCAAGGCTCTTCATCCGACCGACGACACTTCCGATGTTGGGGGTGCAATCCATTTTGTAAAAAGCGTCACATTTTTTCAAAAAGTGACGAATTTTGAAAAAATGTGACGCTTTTGAGGGTAAATTCTTCGAATTCCGTGGAAATCTAATGAAATTCAGGGCAAAATGGTCGTTTTCACTCTGAAATGTGAAGAATAAATTTAAAATGTGACGATTTTTTTCAAAAAGCGACGAATTCCATCTGAAAAGTGAAGAATTTCGCTCGAAAATGCGCAAAAAGCCGATTTTTTCATTAGATTTAAGGACGCAGATGGAGAGCGAGGAGGAAATTGCGAGACGTGATGGGAGAAATGAATATGACATACGCCTCGCCAGTTGCAAGCAGGTATTTTTTTCACCTACTCCCTCGGCTCTCATAACCCAGGTCCTAAAAAGATGACTTGTCAGCAGACCTTCCAGGTGATGGACGGCGGGCGGGACGTTAGGTGGGGCAGTGGGCCGCCCATAAATTGATTGTTTGATGTTTCACTCTTTCAGGTGGAGATTCTCCCACCGCTTCACTTTGGGTATAACGGAAAAAGGGTCAGCTTTGTGAGCTGACCCTTTTTCTTAATTTTTGGCTGGGGCGCCAGGGATCGAACCTTTATAGGGTACAAAACTCGATCCCGATGAGTACCCACCCTACCCATTCCTGCCTTTTGCAAACGGATAAGGAACGCCTAGATAAAGGGAGAAGCAGCCATTTTCTGTAGCGAACTTTTATCACTCTGTCACCCCCGGTTATGAACGGACCCATTTTCTCTGTCTAAACGGACCCACCTAAAGTTGCAGGATTCGAGTTAGTGAGCGGGAGGTCACCGTTTTTCCACTGGGGATAGCGCAGCGAGAAACGCAGAAAGGGTTGCCAGGGTGGCTCCCGCAGGGAGACACCGGCAACCCTTTCTGTTGAGATGAGAGGGATTGAGAGGAAGCTACTGCTTGGCGTTGAGCTGTTGCGACTCGTGCAGCCGCCAGGACGGCCCTTCGATGTTGATGATGGTGGAGTGGTGGACCATCCGATCCACCGTGGCTGCGGTGATCACCGGATCCCCCAGGTAGTCCCCGAGTGCCTCGAAGTCGATGTTGGTTGTCAGGATTGTCGAGCCCTTGCAGTAGCGGCCGTCGATCACCTTGTGGAAGAGGTTCGCGTTTCTCGCCTCGCGCTGCTCCAGGCGGTCGAAGCCCACCTCGTCTATCAGGAGCACCTCGGGCGAGAGGAAGCGCTTGAGCTTCGCCTCCAGGCTCTGGTCGGCGAGTCCCGAGAGCAGTTCCTGCAGCATCGCGGTGGCAGTCGTATAGCGGCAGCGGAAGTTTTTCTGGCAGCCGATGAGCAAGAGCGCCTTGGCAAGATGGCTCTTGCCGGTGCCGGAGTTGCCGGCAAGGATCACCCCCTGCTTGCGCCCAGCGAAGTCGAGGCGGGCGAGTTCCATGATCTGCCGCTTGTCTACGCCGGTTTGGAAGACGAAGTCGAAGTCAGCAAGGAGCTTCAGTTCCGGCAACTTCGACTCCTTGATGCGCCGTTGGATCCGGCGTTCGGTGAGCGCCTCAACCTCCCGGGCAAGGAGCCGTTCCAGCACCTCCCCGGCGGGCGTGGCGTCCTGCGCCGCACGGGAAAGCTCCTCATCGAGAGCTGTCGCCATCCGGTCCAGTTTCAGTGTTTTCAGATAGCTCCTGATTCTTTGCGCACTGTCGGTTTTCTTCATGGTTGGCCTTATATGGGGTGGAAGGTGTGAGCAGCCCGGCATAATCGTTAAGCGGGCGCTGTTTGATCTTGGGAAGTGCCGCTCGCAGCTGCTTGGCGGCCTTTTCGTTGCGCACCGACTCCAGCGTCCTGGGGGTCGCCTTCGTCGCCAGGATACGCTCCACCGCCTTGCAGTCGTAGGCGTGATAGCGGCAGGCATGCCCCAGCGCCAGGTTGATGTCGTCGCAGGTGTAACGCTGCTTGAGGTGTAGGATGTAGCGGGCATGGAACCCGGGATTCTTCGGGTTCTTGAGGGTGAGTCCACGGAGGAACTCCTCGGCGTGGTCCCCCAGCTGGAGGAACTGCTCGCGCATCGGCTCCAGCCCATATCGCAACGTCTTCACCCCGTGGATGGCGGAACCGTCCAGGGTGAGCCGGGAGCCGTCCGGCGCCCTTTCGTGGCGCACGATGAGGGCGAGTTCCGGTGAGTAGATCAGCACCTCGTTCTCGGTAACCTTCATGGTCAGGATGTCGGCGACGTGCTCGTAGGGGACCGGATAGCGGTTGGTCTCGAAGTCGAGGTATCCCTCCATGTCGCACACCCTGAGCGCCACTTCCGCGCAGTCGTAAGGATGAAGCGGCAGCGGCGTGAGTGCCGCCAGCTCCTGTTCCAGGAAGAGTTCCAGCGGCGGTCTGCGGGTCGTCTCGTGCAGATGCAGGTCGCTTTTCTCCGCGAGCCACCATCTCGCGCAACTTCTAAGGTCTTCCAGATCCTGGAACTCACGGCCGCACAGGAGGTTTCCCTCCACGTACTGGAAGGGGCGCTCGATCTTACCCTTGGTCTGGGCTCGGCCGCGCTGGCAGATGATGGGACGATTCCTGTAGTGGGTAACGAAGGCGGAGAAGGCGGGATGGATCAGAGGGCGCCCCGCCTCCCAGCGCAGCACCACGGTTTTCTCGCTGTCGTAGAGGCATTGGGCGGGGGTGCCCTGGAAGTGGGAGAAGGCGTCCCGATGACGGCGGATCAGGGTGAAGAAGTCGCGCCTCGGGGTGAAGTCTATGAACTGGCGCCTGGAGAAGCCCAGGATGTAGGAGAAGCACTGCACCTGCTGTTTTCCCGTCTTCAGGAAGTTGATGGTATAGGGGCTCCAGTCCATCTGCCCCTGCACACCGGGATCGGTCTCGAAGCGGATCACCGGCTCTTCCTTGGGCAGTGTTCTGCGTTTGCGCAACCGGTCCCGGAGGATGCTGATGCCCCCCCCATACCCTGCGTCGCGCAGCTCCTCCAGGAGCCGGACACCGGTGATCCGGGGGAACTTCTCCAGAAGACGCGCGAGCGTCTTGTCGAAGGGGTCGAGCTTGCTGGGGCGCGGCGACTGCTCCCCGGAACGCTTCAGAATGTCGTGCCCCTCGTCACGGAGGCACTCGTGCCTTCTCAGGATGCGCCGCACCATGTTGCGGCTGATGCCGAAGTGTCTCGCGAGCGCCCGGATTGACCATCCCTTCTGGGTGTTCAGGATGACGAGTTCCTGTTCAAGCTCCGCCCGCCCTCGGATGAAGACGGTCATGGGTCCCCCATTTTCCCGTAGGTCGCCATCCCGCGCAGTTCCTTATCCACGCGGGCAAGACTCGGAAGGGCTCGGCCGCAGGCGGCCCTGAAGCGCTTTTCCTCGTCAATCTCGAACATGATGGGGTCGGTACGGGACACCAGGAGCGCCACATCCAGGCAGCTCCTTTCCAGGGCAAAGATCCTGCGCAGCACTTTTTTCATCTCACAGCTCAGCCCTTTTTCCTCGGGCGGAGCGGGGCAGGCGTTCTGGTCGGGAGACAAGGAGCCGCGTGGGTCGCGCAGGATCGCCTCGTGGTTGTGGCTCGGCTCGTGCTCCAGAGAGTTCACCACCATGCGTGTCTCACGGACGCTGAGGTGGTGCTCCCGGACCGCCGCCAGCAACAGGTCCTGGTTGTGACGTCGCAACCGGGCCAACTCCGTCCCGAGGCTCGCAGGAAGAAGCCCGAGCCTGATCATCTGCTGCGCCTCGTCGCTCAGCCGCTCGATCAGCGCGAGGCGCCGGCAGACCCAGCTCTTGTGACGGTTCAAAAGCAGCGCGATCTCAACTTGGTTCAGGCCGTCCTCGTGGTGCAGCGAGTGCACCACGAGCGCCTCCTCCATCCCGGAGATGACCCTGCCCACACGATTTAGCTGCAGCATGGTGGCTTTCCCCGCCCGGATGCTGAGGTCGAAAGGACGGGCCGAGAGTTCGGCGAGGCCGAGCTGCCGGGCGGCGCGCAGCCTTTTGAAGCCGTCAAGGAGCTCCTGCTCGCCGGGGGCGATGCGGCAGACCGCCACCGGGGTGAGCTGGCCGTACTTTTCCATGGAAGTCAGCATGGTCCGCTCCGCCTGCGGCTCCACTATGCGCAACGGCGCGAACCGCTCGCCGATCTCGGCGGTGGCGATGTTCACGGTCTCTTGGGAATGACCGTTGGCGACAGGTGCAGTCATGGGCCTCCCTCCTCACGCAAAGGGCGCTTCTCTTAGCATGAAGAAGATACCCCTCGGGGCGGGGCTTGGCTATCGCCTCTTAAACTCGACGCCGCCACAAGTCGTCGTGATTCGTTAGGTATTTCAGGCTGTTGAGTGCTGATCACCTCTTGAACGCCTCTTAAGAGTACTCGGACGATATACTCAATGATTACGAGTTGTTGCGCCCCCATCACCTCTTGAACGGTTTCTCGGGGCAAGTGTAGTGGAGAGGGGGATCTAGCCGGTATATTTGTGCTGGACGACGACGGCGACGGCGGATATCCGGCGGCATGGTCGCTTGCGGACTGGACCCGACTCTTGAGATAGTTCTCCTTGAAGTAGGAGCGGTTTTGCCTGTTCCACTCGGCGCATTTTGTGGTGTGCCACTGCCGCTGGCATTCATCGGCGCCACAAGTCTTCTGCCGGTCGCCCAATCGAGGATTGGGAGAAAACCACTTGCCGCAGACACGGCAGGGCCGCTTCCTGGATCGAGTCTTCTGTTCCATCGTTTTCTCCGCCTGGTGATGTGGGAAACAATGGAGGATTTTATTTGATGAGGGGAGTTGGCTGGTAGGAAAATCGGGGTGGGTCTCTTGAGATCGGTGCTCGGCAGAAGTCGGCAGTAGTCGGCAACGATCAGGTGGGTCCGTTTATCGGTGGTGGGTGGGTTCAAACTTCATCGGCGGCGGCATATCACTCCAATCGTTTTCATAATGTGCACTAACATGCGCATTATGAAAGGGGATTGTGCCATAAAGTGCGTTGGCTGTCAATTTATTATGATTCTCCCAGACCGTACGTATTACCCCTTGCAAAATCTACGAAGTTCTTGCAGGCTTACTGTAAGGTACCACCTAACCAAGTATTCCAGGTTTAATTTCTGGCGGCTCCTTACGCGGCCTGTCAGGCTGTGATGGTCTCGGTTTCTCAGGTTTTGGTTTTTTTGCTTCAGGCTTTTCTGGTCTAGGAGTCGTAGACGGACGTTCTTTAGGTTCTCTATGGCTATCGTCACGATCACCATTATCTTTTTTTCGGTTTTTTTCAATTTTCTCTGCTAGTTCTCTTTGTTTTTTTGCAAGGTTTTCTTTAGCTAGCTTAAGCTTATCATCAATTTTCGCTAGTTCTATTATACGCTTGTCCAACTTATCCTTAATATCTTTTCGTATTGATAATAAAGTATCACGGAAAGAGTCTGAATGATCGAACTCGTCAGACTGCTTTTTGATTTCGTTGTCTGCTGCTTCTTTATATAATTTCATAAACTGCAAGATGAGTGAGTTTAGTTCCATTCTGTTTTCTTTGTTGATTACATTCTCAATGTACTTGGTCAACTGAAAGTGACCTCTTTCTTTAACAACTGTAAAATCAAGCGTTCTCGTTAACCCGCACATCTGAAAAGTATCAAGTACGATTTTGTACTTGGCGAGTTGATTTTGGTTTGGAACGTTCATACTTACATCGTATTCCATTCCATTTAGCTTCAAGTCAAAGGCCAACCCAAAGAGGTGGAGAGAACTTAATGTCCCCGCCTTGTGCTCATTTCTGATTGACAACTGGTTCCATGGAGTTCTTGCAGCAGAGCTGATTTGAAAAGTAATCTTGTTATCTTTGATGTTTTGAATCATTTCAGGGGAAAGAGGAATACCAGCGTTATCTGGATCTGCGAAAATCTTGTAAGCTAAATCTAGGCTTTTCACAAGATCAGCATTAAGGTATGGATCCATGTAATTTCTGGAAAGGGCCTCCTTGTCAACCCACGGCTTTCCAGCAATATTGAGGAGCATTTCAGGAAAGACTGTACGAAGAAAGTCTAATTCCCTCTTATATTCTATAACGGCATTTACTTCCGGAGGGTTATCCCTTAAAATCATAGGTCGACGGGTTAATAGTGATTTTTCAACTTCTCGAAGATGGTTTTCTATTTCTAATAATTCTGCGGTCTTTGCTGCTACTGAAGATTCTAATGCCTGTATAAGTTTACCTTCATTGCTTATATTATTGGATATTTCATTGATGTCGCGCCTTATCTGCTCTATGAGGATGTATCTGACGCTCCAGCTTTCCAGAAAGTAACCCCAATCAGATAGGTATTCATGATCTATGTACTTGAAAGTATCTCGATGTTCTGGCATAAAGCAAACCGTATCAAGATAAGCCTCGCTTGCATGCGCAATATAGCCATTCTTTTCAAGTATTTCTTTATTCATTTTTAAATTTTCACTATGCCGTACAACAGAATATCCGGGAAATATTAAATTTTGTTTGTATCCGGAAGGATCTTGTACGCATATCAACATTCCAAGGTGGCTCAGAATTTGAAATTCCACTGGAAGAGAATCTATTATCTCATCCGGAATGCCAGCAGATGGGTTACCTATTAGCTTTTTTTCCTTTGAATATCTGTCGATCCCACTTTCTGTACCTCCTTTATCATCTAAATAATGACTGGGATATAGATCATAAAAGTAAATTTTGGAACATGAGCATAAGAAAAAAGATATGATTATGGCATATACAAGCTTCACTTAAAATCTCCTTACTTGATGGTTCTCTTTCCAAATGGTATTGGTGGTTTTTTGGTGCGAATAATAGTGATTTCTATGTAGGCATTGCCCTCCCCTTTACATTGTTCTTCGGTTCCATCGTCGTATCTCCATATTGTAGACCTTCCCCAATAACCATTGTCCGAATACTTATCATCCTCGTAGCCCAAATTGAGATAGAGTTTTGACGTATCAAACCCAGGTAGGTCGTCATTAATTTTTATCTCTTTTCCTATCACATCCTTTGTTCGAACTAGACCAGTTCCATTAGTAGATCCTGGAATATGAATTAAACCATGGTAAAATTTATCCGACTTAGGCCCACTTGGGTTCACATACCTCTTCCAAGTCCTCCCAAGTCCTCCAGTCTGAACACACCCACCTGCATTTATAAAAACTTTATCACCGGGGTAAAAAAATATATCTTTGTACAGGCTTCTGGGTTCGATAACATTAGGTTCTTTGATTGTAAATACAAGTTTTAACTCTTTATCTAAGACGTCTATTTTTTTCTCAGCCGCAAATGTATTCGAATGTAGGAGCAAAGTAAAAAGCACAATATATTTAGCATAGTCAAATCTGGTAAGTTGTGATTTAGATGACACAACAGATGCAACTAGTTTGCGACTAAAGAGCGTCAATTTAAAAGGCATCTATACTTCCCTCTTGATTTCTCTGGAATCTTAGGGTGCTCATTGAGCTAGGAGTTTCATCTGCTACGCATGCACGGGCTTTCCTATCCCCTGACGTTACAACTTCACAAAGTTATTAATAAAATTAATTTTTCAGACAAAATAATCAATTGTTTTTGGGACCGATCTTGCCCAGTGTCGATAGACACACTGTTAAGGGGGTACACTCAGAACTGGATTCCAAATCTGATCCATCATCGGCGCTTAGTTTGGCCTACCCGTACAGCGCAACCTACTGAACTTACGTTTGGCACCGGGTCAATTAGGATGCTGAATAAGGTAGAATTCGACTCCAGCTCACACCTATATTAGCTCTAATCTTAGCAACCGACTCATTCCGGCTTTCGTTTAATCCTTATCCTTATCGCTGTCCCAACCAGACTTCCCATCACAAAACCCGCATCCTCGCCAGTAACTGTCCTCTTGGTCACCAGTAGTGTACTCGTTGCACCAACCGCATTGACTGATATCGGAAATTTCGAATCGGGTAAAGCACTGTGTACAAAACCATTGTCCATCCACCTCAACGATCGTCTCGTAACCTTCACAATCGCCACAATTGGCGTGGTTAAGGTCATACATATTGTGTTTTGTTATAAATAGATCTTTTGTAAGTTCTGCTTTTACATCATCAGGTTCTATTGTGTACCCACATTTTGTACATTTTTGCCACGGCTCACCCAACATCGTAATGCTCTTAGCACATTGTGGGCAACTGAGGGTAATTCCGTTTTTATTCAGATCGCAAACCAGACACTCGAATTCGAGGCCATCTTCTTGTAATGACTTAAAACCGCAGGAAGGGCATTTGTGAAAAGCGACATTTCCCTTAACTTTATCCGCTATAACTGCGGTCAAATCCTCGAATTTGGCCTTCAAATAATGCCGAATCATTCGCATTTCTTTATCAAAAGCCTTTATCTGCTTTTGGTAATCAGTAAATGTCTCCGCCCATTGATGCGAGAGTAATTGGTGCAGGTAATACCAGGCACGGCACTGCTCCGCGACGATTTTCTGAAGCTCACTCTTTTTATCATGTTGGCCTTGGTGAAAGAAGTGGACCATCCTATTACGATGACCTGTAAGCCGAAGGAATGAGTCGTATTGCTGCTGAGAAATACCGTCCTGCACTATTGAATCGAGGCGAGTCCTAGCTTCTCTGATTGTTACAGAGTGAAAATCGCCGGAAATAAATTGCTTCCAATCTGCGATTTCTGGCTTGCTCACCACCAGGGACCAATGTTCGCGCATCAGACGAGCCTTGAGAAATAGTTCAACAGCGGCATGAAAATTTATCACAGAGTATTTCGGTTCTTTCTCGAACTCCGCTAGCGCTTTTCCTAGAAAATCGAAGGCATTCCCGACAACTCGTGAAAATATCTCTTCTGGCTTCATAGATATCCTTAGTGGTTCAGGTCTCATTTCTGGCACAGCGACAACATTTTTGTTAAACAATAGCCAACTCGCGAGCTCAGCAACGGACGATGGGCTTGCATTGGTGAATATTGCTCGAAATAGGAGTGATCCAGAATCGTGCGCAGGCAGACCCACCATTACATTCGCTTGCATGGTAGATCATCATGTTACGTCTCATGTGGGTCACGGTTCTGCACCTATGCTGGGTCAAAATTGCACGCACATTCACAGAACAAGCCGCAATAGAGCCACACTACGTCACTGACGGGGGAGATTCTTGATTTCTTGCAACATATGAAATGCAATGTCAGAAGCAATAGAGTTATTGGATCTCCAAGAGCTGCAAAATCATAGTCAAAGGCTTTAGGCTCAACGCTGACCTTCTGAATTAACTCCTTCGCGTTAGCAAATTCCGTATAAATGTTTTTTTCACGGGCAATTAGGGGGACGCCCCTGCGAACATGCGAATCCTTCGGAACCTGCTGAAATCACGCTATGAACTTGCCATGCGAGGTATCCAATTTACCAGGGCCAAGGAAGCAGAGGTGACTTTCGCACGTTCGCAGGGGCGTCCCCCTCGTTGCCAACGTTCGCAGGGGCGTTATATTTTAAAACAGAACGAGCCAAAGCCCCTGAAGTTACTACAAAAAAATATGTTTTATCAGCCTTGTTAATTCTCGTGTTCCCTGTTATTGAGTGGTCATTTATTCCACTGACAGGAGGACTGTATGAATGACGTGAATGATCGGTTGACGCTGTTCAGATCCCTGAAAGCGTCTGTTAGAGGCTCCGAGAGGTACCTGCTCGTCGGCGTAGACATTGCTAAGAATACGCATCATGCTTTTTTTGGAACTCCCAATGGTAGAACGCTCCGAAAGAATTTGGTAATCGACAACACCGTAACAGGGTTTGAGAGCCTTCGGGCATTGGTCAGAGATCTTCAAAAGCAGCACGGCTTGGCCGAAGTCGTGTACGGTGTCGAACCAACGGCATCCTACCATAAACCACTAGCGGAGTATCTGATCAGGAATCAGGAGCATGTGGTCTACGTGTCCAACATAGCCGTAGCAAGAAATCGAGCGATGCTGGATGGCCGCTGGGATAAAAACGACAAGAAGGACGCCGCCAACGTCGCCGATCTTGTCGGCCAGGGACGCTGCCTCTACTACGATATCCCTGAGGAGAGCCTGCGAGAGTTAAGGAGCTTGATTGCATTCCGAAGCAGACTCAAAAAAGAAGAGCATGCGTTACGGATGCGCCTGAGAAACAACGTCTTCGCACAATATTTTCCAGAGCTGGACAAACTGACGATCCACCCTGGTCAGCCGAACGATATAGTCCTCTCAATCGCTCAGCACTGCCTCGATCCGCAAGACATAGCGGCGATGGAGTTTGAAGAATTCGTCAAACTCGTCACGGCACGAAAGGTCACCGTCGCACAAGAAAAGCGCCTGCGCGGACTCTGGGAAATCTCCAGCAGATCGGCAGGATGCCAAGTTCATGACGCAGCCCGATGGGAAGCTCAGACCCTCGTGCGGCGGTTTAAGTCGGTCATCGAAGACATCAGAGATACCGAAAAGCGCATGGCGGCGACCGCGGAGACCTACCCGGCGTATCAATGCCTCCTCACAATTCCCGGCTTCGGCCCAATCGTTTCAGCCATGGTGCTGGCTGCCATCGGCAACGCGTCACGGTTTGTAAACCGCAAGCAGTTATTGCGTCTGGCCGGTCTCGATCTCAGTGCTTCCCGAAGTGGCCAGACCAGCGATACAGCCAAAGCGGTGATCTCAAAACAGGGGAAGGCGGCATTGCGGTATGCCCTGGTACAGGCTGCGATGATTGCTTCCTCAAAAAACTCGGCGATCAGAGGCTATTTCAGCAAACTGATTCAAGGTCGGGAACTCGAATGCGGAATCAGGCTGAAAATGAAGGTTAAGCTGGCGGCAAAGTTGCTGGTCGTCGCGTGGACCCTGATGAAGACCGGAGAAAAATTTGAAGCTTCCTGCTTCAGCGGGTAAGACAGCTTACCCAGAAGCAGGCAGTTGGCGAGATGAGCCCGTGCATGGACGTTGAGGCATAGACCTCGGGAGGGACAAAGCTGGGCCTCTCACTGAATCTTGAAGGTTGGATAAGGAATGATTGACGACCCCGTTCCGCTGGCGGGCGGGGGACGTCGGATATCAGTAACGATTATCCTCAAGGTTCGCCGTAAGTGAGAGAACTCGCCATATCGAGAGAACAACGGGAGAGGTGCGTCCTAGTTTCCGCACCCAGGAGTAACTTGCTGATATATCAAAGAACAGGTTTTTAGTTGACAGGGAGACTATAGAATGTCCCCCTCGTTGCCAACGTTCGCAGGGGCGTCCCCCTCGTTGCGCCTATATATCACTCAGTGTGACAGTAACTCATCAGCGTCATCTATAAACCCAACAGGAACTCCCTTCATGCCGGTTGTACTAAATCTAGCACGTACAAACCTACGCAACTCTTTTTCCATACCAACAGGCAGATCATTATCGACTATAATTATTTGCATAGGAACCGCTTTTTTGATGGACAACTCATGTAAAGACAATAAATATTTATACATATTTTGAAGCTTCTCAGGGTCACTGAGACCTTCTTTCTGATCTTCCACTTCATTTGTATCAGCTTTATACTTGTCTTTTGTCTTTCTCAGATACTTACTTACAGTATCAACCATGAAAAATGGTGGAAGATTTGATCCATCTGTGATGCCGTATTTGAGCAAAGACAAATAATAACCAATTGACAAGATTGTCCTTAGTCCACCGGACGTAATAGTGTGATAAATCCTATTTCTTAAAACTGGTAAAAAGGTTTTTTGATCAATTCCAACACCGCTTCTTCGTTTTATTGATACCATTTTCAAGAAATCATTTAATATATCCCCAACATCACCAACGACTTTTGTAGAGGACGGCATGCCAGCTTGAAGAAGTCGTAACTGGTCTTGTAGCTGAGTCACAATTTCACCAAGTGAAACAATGTCCTGATGCAACACTTCTTGTTGTCTACGTAACTTGGACAGATAGTGTAGCTGCTTTCTAGTTTCAACGATTGAAGCTTTTTGTGATATCAACCCATCACGCTGAGACACAAAAGGAGAAATAAACTCTTTTGTTTTTGAGTCCAACAACCGAGCAGCAGAATTTAATTGCGAGGATAGCTTATCATATTCAGTAGCAGTAGCAGACAGTTCAACTCGATCTTTATCTATAAGTAGCGCTACATCTTTGGCCCTAATGTTGAGCAATGAAAGCTGTGTTTTTTTGTCACCCAAACTTATTATATCAAATCTGGTTGAATTACACTGTATAGTTCCATCACATACAGGACATCTGCCCTCGGTAACTACACCAACAACCCGCTCCTGAACCTGTATTGAAGATTTTATCTTTTGGATATCTCTAACATATTCGTTTTTGAGTTTTACGAATCGTTCAATATTACCTTGAACAATCCTTTGTTGCTGTAAATTTTCCTTGAGTTGACCATCAATAGCTTGTACAGTTTCACGGAGTTCGTTATGCAGACCAGTATTTGATGACATTTTAGAATTTAATTTTGATATTTCTTCATCTACAGCCTCTTCATGCTTGGTGAGGTCATCAATCTTTTCCTGCAAAATCGACATTGTGTAAAAATCTGTATCTCTAAAGAATGCTTGTACTGACCTTAACTTTTCCTCCAATGCATTCCGTTTTTGCGTTTTTTCAGATATTTCACCTTGAATATCAGTAATTTGCGAATCTAATAAATTAAAAATATACTTAAAACACTCCTTGTTTTTAGTAGCAACGGGGTATGCCGCAGTCCCGTGAGACAACAGGAATTTGTGACCCACATCATCTTGATCGAGATACATGTATTTCATCAGATCACGGAAACTAAGCCTGGTCATTCTAGAATCGGCCTTGGAGGGGGATTCCTTAACCTTGACTACAGGCAACCCTAAAGCCTCAAGCAGAAAGTCCGAGTAATACCCCTGTGGCCCTTGCGTGGAATAGTCAGGCCCAAACACCATGGGGAATACCTCGGATATAGCATCAAATTCACCTCGATATACCTCTACAAAATCATTGGGTCGGAAGATATCTCTTTTTATTGTATAGACATCTTCACGGAGCCTAACTTGCATTAAACAATGCAGTGCTGCCACCTCAATCTCGTCGTAAAGATCAAAAGTCTTTGCCCCTAGACAGTAATCTATAAGGTGAGCAACCGTTGATTTGCCAGTATCAGAATCACCGTATACTATATTCAAACCACAATCAAAGTCGACTACATAATTTTTATTATGCCCAACAACCACCACTTTCTGGACTATCAACTGATGTCTATTTGTAGTCATATCACGCCCTGAAGGATTTTATTGTCATGTTTAAAAGCTTTGTGGTCGGCTCATTAATAATTGACTTTAAATTTTTAGCGAATATTTGGGTCCTTTGCTGAAACCACCCATTCATTTCTTTCGTTACCATTTCACCATTTTCAGTCAGTAACAAACAGGTATCCGGCTCAGTGACTGTGATTAGTCCATTAATAATCATAAACCTCACAAGATCGCGTACCTTGGTATTATGTGTGACAAACTCAATGTTAGGGTTCAAGGATCTAATATTTTCTATTTCAACTGCTTCCAGATAAATCTGATTATTCCCTAGCCCAGCTAACACCCTATTCAAAATTAAAGGATGGTTCACTAGGAATAAACACATACCAAATTTTTCTATGTTTAAAACTGGTTTCCCTCGCTGATTTTTACACAACTCTTGTATCAGCAATAAACCAGTACAAAAATTTAAATGCAAATCATTGTCAGGTTCTATAAACATTTCACGAATCATTCTTTCACCTTATTCTTAAGGTAAGCATTTATAGTTGCCTGTGAGTGATCTTTGTCCCACCATATTTGTTTTTCTGCAATATTTGCCAGCTGATGAATCATGCCCTTTTTATGCAAAGCCTGTACAAATGGCAAATATGTCTTCAATATTTCATGGTCTTGATCTTCAATTTTTTGGTATACTTCGGCTATCAGTTGATGCCCATTACTTATCGACCCACCTGCATACTTCGTAAATAGGTGCCCATAAATATCTTGTATTTTGATATACATTTCGTTTAAGCTTTCATAACTTGCATCATCAGAGTAATATTTCCTCATATATTCAGCATTATAAAAAAGTGTTTTTGCATTATTTATAGTAACATTATGAATATCAGCAATTAGTAGTTTTAATACGAATAACTCATCCATATAACTCTGGTCTGGACAAGCTAATTCTTTTATAGATAATTCATTTGCATGATCTAAATTTTTTTTATAATCCAATAATGACTGCAATACTGCTCGGTAGATCGATGAATCTAACTTTTCTGGCTTGCATATACTGCTATGGTCACATTCACAAGCAACGCCATCGCTCGTGTTTGCCAGCGGCAAGGCTGAATTTTTTGGTACCACATCATCATATTGACCGTAAAAATATTTAGCCGGTGGTAAATTTGATGTATTTAGCCAGTGGTGGTTTAAATACCTGATTATATCGCTTAATGGACCAAGGTCTGAAATTTGCGTATTTTGCAGCAATAACTTTCCAATAGTTGAAAGCTCTGAGCCTGCATGTGGCACCGCTAGCGAAAGAAACAAAACCACGCTGCTTTTTGATTTTTCTTTTAATTCATTCAAAATAAAACATTTTGATACTAAGCCGCCCATACTATGAGAAATTATTACTATTTTTTTATAATCATTTAAGTCATATCTTACTTGAGAAGCCAATAATTCGCTTAGCTCTTCGATTGTTACGTTTTGTTTTACAGGCTGAATGTGTTTAGGGAATAGGATACGTAATAGTTTAAGTGGCTTTTTTGTTGTTTTTTTCTCTATGAATTCAGTAAAGTAAGTGAAATAGGCAAAATCAAAATAATCTGCAATTTCCTTGTTTGCTAGCAACATCTCAGGGAAGTTCTCATTTTTACTATTCTGCCATGTTTCCTTTCCACCCATAAACCCATGAACAAAGAGGACAACGGTCTCTTTACCGGTTTTTTGTACAAACTCTATCATATGCACCCTCTAATCATACAATCAAAACGCCAGTCAAATTATGGTGTAACCTCTTGACCTGCTGAGGCTAGAGATGTCGTAAACTTAAAGCTTCATTCATGGGAATTATGCTAATCAACCACAGGATAGGAGGAGTTGTCAAGAGCTGATAAAGCCACAACTTATATGCGGTGGGTCTCCACATCTCTTGCTTGTGTAATTTCAGCGTGTTGCGCCGTTTTTCTCTTAGTAAACAGAAAGAAGCGGAGAAAAAGAAGGAAAGGGAGGCCCGGCGGGTCGTGACCCTGGAGCTTCCAGACGAGTTCCTCGATCTGTGCGATATGGTGCAGATCGACCCGGCGGAGGTGTTGCGAGGTTTCGTCGCCGATCTCTGCGATCTCCGCTCTGGCGAGTACCATACAAACGGCAGCGACGAGAGGTATCTTGCGGAGCAGTACTTCGAACGGTGCGGTTACCGTTGGAATCACTGATCGAGACGGATCATCCACCCGTCGAGGAACTGGCGCAGTGGACGCCACTGACCGAATGGGACGTGAAATCCTTAGCCTCTTTTTCCGAAGTGGGAGGGCAGGTCACTCTTCGCACCTCACCACACATAATCACGTCCAAGATTGGTCTTTTAATCGTCGAAGGGTTTCCTATTCGACTCGCGATCTGCCTGTTGTTCGTAACTTTTGGCGAGTCCTCGCATAGCTGTCGCAAAACGGTGGTATCCATACTTCTCAAGTTCTTCCGCTTGATCTTGGTATCTCGCCGCTATTTTACGCTCGTCTCGTCCCGAGGTAAAAGTAAATACACCCCGCATATTGGATAGCTGGCAGGTGAATCCGGCACGCATTTCTGTAGAATCTTTAGAATTGAGTGCTTCGGCAACTGTTTTATCAATCCAAAGTCCGCTTGGGTCGGCCGGTGCGTAGGCAAGCACCTTCCCTACCTGATCCATCGAGATCCCAAGATGACCAGAATGGATACTCAACCGCTTCACTTCAGCAAGCCATGTTTGGAATGCAGTACTGTCAAAGTTACCAGTTGCTGAACCCGGAACTCTCTGCCATCCATGAAGAAGTCGAAAAGCATTCTGCACAATTTTTTTATCAACTACGGTCGGTCGCTGCTCTATCGAATCGTCTTTATCAGACCTAAATACCATCCTGATAATTTCCCAAAAAAAACCCGGATCAGAAGCTAGACGTAACTCAATAGTCTTAGGTGCGGCTTCATTTATACGGTCTAAAACCGGTAGATATGCCCATTCTATCTGAAAAAGAGCATTTGGGTCAGAATCTGGATTTTCCTGGAGCCACTTAATAATTTCAATAAGTTCATATTGGTCAATGTCACTTGACGTGTCAGATATCTTCAAGCAGTCCATCAATGCGCGTATTACTAGATTAGTTTCTAATTTTGCCTTGTCCGTAATTAATCTATAGAGGCACCGGAGCGCTTCATGTGGCCGGTTGTTACATAAAAGCTTTTCTACCGCTTCGATCAGATTTACTTTTTCGCCCCAAGGATTAGCATTTACTATTTTCCAGTATTCGGCGGCATCGTCTCCTAAAGAAATTTCGGCCCGCTGCCAAGTATTGCGCTCAAATGGTAGTGAGGAGTAAAAGATTGCTTTCTCCTCTACCGACCATGCACCGGTTACGACACCATCAACCCATAGCCAACTTCTCGACCAAAACCTGCCCCAGACAAAGCCGCGTAAAAAGGCTGAAATTGCTTTTTCAGCTTTCAAATAGGCAGGTAGCAATACTGAGTCAGAGTCATCTGATTCCAGGCTGCCAAGGGCATTACCAACCTTCTCAGGTGACGCCACCTGGAGAGCAAAATCCAGTACGCCAATTATCCCGTTTTCTAACAGGATTTCCTGAACTGCAGCTTGGCGTCGCATATTAAGCTGTCGCTGATTTTCTTCATAATCCCCTACCTGTTCGTACAGATTTGATTCTCGGTTACTGAAAAGGCGACGGTAAAGCAGAGTAGGTGATTTAGGGGAAAGCATAACGGCCACGTCTTCAATTTTTGCAACTGCCTCCAATGGCATTGCCCATTGTGCATTGTTAAATTTACGGTGTTTTGCTGCAAGGTCCACCAATGCTTCCCATAGTGACAAGCGCTCAGGCTCAGGGAGCTCAAGAACATTGGCTGTGGAAAGGTGTTCAAGGACACGAGAATAAGCAGGCTCAGGCAGGTCTGGCAATCGGTTGATTAATTCTGCAAGTTTAGTCAGATCAACAGCTGCAGTTTGAACTGCTAAATCAGCATAACCTGCAACCTGTTCCCAATACTCATGATTGGTTACTCCCTCAGACCAAGTACCTGAGATAAAATCACGCCAAGCTGGCTTACGGGTACCTGATGTTGCCTGATGAAAATTAGGCAACAACGCCAGAACTAGTTTCCACCCAACCATTGGTTGTTCGCGTAGCACAGCTCCCACAGTTAACGTCTTCTTCTGGACAGTGGCACATGTCTGCGGATGCCAGGGAAGAAAGATATCAGCCAAAGAGTTAGCAGGCCGATTGGAATACTGACCACCAGGGTCGATGGAAGCCATTTCCGCAAGAAGTATCGAAACGCGCAAGAGATAATCTGGGTGCCAAGCCAGCGTTTCGAGTGCCCATAGAAGTCCGCTCGTGTGATTCCTGCCCGTTATCCCAGATCCCTCTTGGGCAAACAAGGCATGGAAAGGGCTTTTAGGGGGGTTCAAAAGCGCTGTTTCGACAGCAGCCAGAAATTCATTTGGCGAGGCTTCAGCAAGTAAAGGAAGCAAACTATCCAGGCTAGCCCAGGTAACCCAGTCAGCATCCGTAAGCAACTCCCGTACTGTCAAGGTTGCCACTAGTTCGGCTTTGCCTTGAGTACAAGACGACAATGCACTTGGTTTGCTTCCCAAAAGGGCTAATGATTCGGCCAGCCCCTTACGTATTGATGAGGAGTGCTCTAGGACTTTCCCATGGATACTCGCTTCGTATCGCTTCTCCCGTGGCAAGTCAAATTGTGGGTCACGTTCTCCAAGAACGGCGACCGCAACAGTTTTGAAGCGTTCCAAGTCCTCATCGTACAACCTCGGTCCCAAGGCTGACCATGCTTCGGCACGGAAATTCATTTTCCAGTTTTCATCGCGCTGCGTTAGGGGAGTATCCGAGCGCAATGTTTCAGGGCGAACGCTCTCAATCCACTCCCCATAGGGCTTTCCCACTCCAGTCTCCACAGCCGCTTTGTCGGATTGGTTCGCACCGTTCCATCGACCGAAAAGTCCTGCTTGAGCCAATACGCGAGCATTCTCCCACGTAGCGTACGGGGGTAATTCACCAAAACCACGAAGATGACGTTTCAATGCTGATAAAGATAAAGCCCCGGCTCCTGAAAGCTCACGCGCCCTCTCGTTACTGTATCCGCATCCAATCAGAGTATTTTCGAGAATAGATGCAGAAGGGCTTCGCAACGGAATGAGGCTTTCGCTTCCGCTCGACCAAGCTCCGGAAATGGGGATAATAACGGCATGTCCGTTTTTCTTTGCTGCCATATGTAGTTGCTCACCTGAAGACTCCAGGTCGAGCTTCGGATGCGCTACAAGTACGTGAGACGTTTTCAGAGTGACCATCGAAAGCCACGCCTCATCATCTTTTATGAATATGCATCTGTTGCTGAAAGAATGTCTTGTCCCATCTTCAAGGGAAGCCAAAAAAGCCGCGATAAAATCTTCGACATCCTGTTCGCTTTCAGCAGAAAACGCCAATTGCCCAATCTCTCCGCGAAACAGGCGTTGAACTTCAGCACAAGCTTTGTCTCTGCCTATAAGGAAGATGTCCGGCGGCAAAGGTGGGTCCCCATGTTGAGTTAGAGCCTGGAGGTTTTCCCAATGTTCTGTTGGCGTAGTGAAGCCAGCTGCCTTCTTTACGAGCCCCATTCTTTTCAATAGCCACTTTCCGATGGCGGGAAATTCGCGCACCCAATCTGCGAGTTGAATGGCGTCTAGAATCTTGACATTCTGCCAGCAGAATTTCATTCGAGCTTTGACCCATTTTTTTTGGGCAGGATCGTTCCAACCACCTGAACCAGCTCCACGTGGCGTAACAAAAACGTATGAAGCCACCTGCCGCTCCTCTAGAATCATTTCATCTGTGCGCTTTTTAAAATCCTTAGTTGCCTTGTCTTGAGGATTGTTGCCAGTGCCAATTTCCCAGTAGCTTTTCTTCTTAGGTACAAATTGGCGATATCCATTTTCCGTCTCCACCAGACCGTCCCAGCCTGGCTGATTAATGGCATCGCCATAAGGGATGCGACATGTAGTAAGATCAGAGACAGATTCATTGACAAGCATCCAAACCAATTCAGGGATGATGGCTTCACTGTCTCTAGTCTCTGAATAGTTTTCCAACTCTTTTGCGGTCACTATTTGTGAATGTTCCATTTTTAATGCTCTCCACCGTAAACCTACTAAATTTAGAAGCAAATTATCTTTAGCACCTGTTCGACATACACCTTTAGTTCACGGGGATCAACTTGAGCGGCATTCGAGTAATCCGTTTCGCCATGTTTAACATGTGGTTTCGGCTTCTTGCTATCTCGACCTACGCTTGGCAGTTTATTATTATGGAGTAATCTTTCTCACAACATACACGAAAAGTAAAGTACCGATCTTGGCGTTCTGCTCCCGGCTAAAAATAACGAGGTAACATTTCACACAGGAAACGTGAGCTGCCACTGGGGTGGGGTACTGGGGTTGAGTGGACCCCATTGTCAAGA
>DNRQ01000056.1:450-28115 GCA_003499925.1 Geobacter sp. | reverse complement strand
CGTACGGCAAATTGCTCGGATTCGGCGTGCTGAAGGCGATGGTGCCGGTAGGCTTGGTGGTATCCAGCGTGGTGCTGGCCGAAACCGGTTCTGAGGTATTACCGGCGGCGTCGATGAACCTTGCCAACATGGTCCTGACCCCGTCACCCGGGAGCACGTTCAGGGAGACGGCGGTGTCATACGGTACCGGGCTGAAGTAGTTGATCCCGTCGTTGCTGAACTGCATGGAGGTCACGCCGTTGGCGTCGGTGGCGGACAAGGTCAGGTTGACGATGCTGTTGCCAGTAAGCGGGGCGCCGCCGTTGATTACCATGGTCCCCGAAGGTCTCACGGTATCAAGGGTTATGGGGGCCGAGATGATCTCGGAGAGTTTCCCCGCTGCATCGAGGTACCTGACGTACACCCTCTTGAGGCCATTGCCCGCCAGCAGCGTTAACACCTTGGTGGAGGCAAACGGCTCCACCGCGAGCCAGGTCGTGCCGTCCTTGCTGAACTGCATCTGGGTGACGGGGCCGTTGGCGCTCGCCGCCGAAAGGGTGAGGGTAACGGTCGCGCTATTGGTGAACTCCGCTCCGCCGTTGATGACGATGGTGCCGGTGGGAAGGACGGCGAAGGGGGAGAGACCGGTAACCGACCGGGTATCGCTTCCGCCCAGCGCGGAGACGACGGTGACCTTTTCGGGCGGGATGTTGAAGGTCTTCACCGGGTCGACCGTGGTGTCGCTGACCGGGAAGGTGACGGAGATTTTGCCGTCGACCAGGGTCCCCAGGGGGGCGTCCATACCGGGCATGTAGAGCGAGAGCGCCGGAGCGGCGACCTGGTCATAGGAGGCTGCCGAGACGATCAATATGTTGTTGACCGGATTGAACATCGCCGATTCGAGCGCCACATCGTCCACCAGGGGAACCACCCGCACCGTGGGAGGGATGTCGGAGCTGTTGGTCACCGTGGCGGTGGCCGGCAGTGTCCCCAGGTTGGGGATTAGCGGAGTGCTGCCGAAGAACTTCCCGTCCGCGGGATTGTTGGTGCTGGTCTCCAGGGTGGGAAGGTCGCCTGCGGTCACCTCAACGACGGAAGCGGCGCCGGTCAGGGCGAAGTTGGCCGGAAACGGCGCCGACGGGACGGTCTGATTGGAGAGTGCCTGGGTCGTTGCAAAGGCGTTTATCCGCACTCCCGAGGCCTGGCGGGTGTAGGCGACCTTGCCGACATCCAGGGGGGTCGGGATGGGATCCAGGTAGAGCTTCCCCATCACGCTGAACTGGTCGGTCTGGATGTCGAAGCCGTTGGGACCCTGGACCCGGAAGAAGTTGCTCGGGTTTTCCGCGCTGGGAAAGGTGCTGCCCCGCACGCTGCACGGTTGGTTGGGATCGCCGACGAAGCTCTGGCCGTTCACGATGATCGGTGCGTTGGTGCAGTAGAGGAAGGGGCCGACGCTCCCGTTCAGGGCGCCGGTGAACACCCCTCCCTCCGCTATGCCGATGTCTTCGGTGTGGTTGATCCCGTCGTCGATCAGATCGGGGGCGACGGTGAAGGTGAACTGCTTGAACGGGGTGGTGACCAGGTACACTCCAGCGTAGGGGGTGTCGATCCGGATCCGGATCCTGGCAAAACTGACCTGGGCGCCGGAAACTACGTCGCCGGTGGAAAAGGCGGCCTCGATCGCCTGGACCAAAATGGCTTCTCCATCCCTGTCCAGCGCACCCTGCTGGGGAATGGGAATGGAGGCGTCCCCCACCCACCAGAAGAGCTCGTCCCCCATGTTGTCGGGGAACCTTTGCGTCAGCCCCGGGTTGGGTTCGGCGGTGAGGCACATGCCGCTGGCCCGGTCGGTGCAGAGCTGGAGCGGCAGCCGGTTGGCGTCCCGGTACCAAAGCGGGAAGCCGTGCCCAAGGTTCGGCTCGGTGCTGAGGTTCACCTCGGGCACTACCGGCCCCACGTCCAGAAGCCCGGCCTGGGCGGTCCCGGACAGCAAGGTCACGAAAAGCAGCAACAGTAAAAGCGATGACAGTTTACCCAAACGGCTCATTTTTTACCTCCTTTTTTAGCGCAGATCAAAATCCTAGCTCCAGCTGCCGCCTTACCTCGACGCCCCCGCTTTCGGCTCCATTTGGGGGCGAAGAAATAATGAGCAGAGTGCAAAATCTTCCTCATCCATTACAGGGATCGTGCCATGTCCAATTCAGCGAAATTTATTCTATGATTTAAGCATGATAGCGATGTCTTTTCATAATGAGGATAATGTCGTGGCGTGAACTACTAATGAGACAGAAGAGGGGCCTGCAGGATCTATCCGGACGAAATCTGACGCAATTTTGCCGTTGTCGTCTTTTCCTTGCTGCCAATTTTTTTGCACCTGCAACGACCAAGCGCAGTTCGCCTCCCATGAAGAAGGGGCAGGGGTGAGGGAGTTGCCACGAAGTCCGGTGACAAAAGTAAAACCAGGGAGGTTAGGGAGGGGAGAAAAACCAAGTGGGAGACAGGTACTCTTAAGCAGGTTGGCGTAGGCGTAGGTCGGGTTAGCGTAGCGTAACCCGACAATCTCTGGTGCCACATTGACTGCACGTCGGGTTACGCCTTGCAGGCTAACCCGACCTACTTCGTCTCCGACCAAAGCGCGGCAAGCACCGTGAATTGCTATCAGGAATCTTGTTTACTTAACCGTTCTCCTTGGAAACCTTGAGCCGCATGTTCAGGGTCTGGCGCTTCAGGCCGAGCATGGTGGCGGCGATCCCCTGGTTCCCTTTGGCAGCCTTGAGCGCGGTACCGATCAGCAGCTCCTCGGCCTCTTGCAGGGTCGGAAAGTGCCCCCAGATTCCCTCCAGCTTCTTTTGCAGCGACTGGTCCTCGGTGACCGCCGGGGTCGCCTCCGGCAAGGGGTGGCGCCCCAGATCGGCCGAGATCGCCTGGCGAAACGGCTCCTGCGACAGGATTCTCGACTTGTTGCGGGTCACCGCGTCATTCACCATCCCCTGCAGTTCCCTCAGGTTGCCGGGGAAATGGTAGGTTTCCAGCAGGTCGACGAGTTCCTTGGGATAGGAAGGGGGGGCGATGCCGAGAGGCTCGGCACTCTGGGCGATGAAGTGGTCCAAAAGCAGCGGCAGGTCGTCCTTGCGCTCCCGAAGCGGCGGGATCTGGATCTGGTGCCCGCAGAGCCGATAGTAGAGATCGTTTCTGAACTTCCCCTGGGTAATGCGCTGCTGCAGGTCGCGGTTGGTGGCGAGCACGATCTGGGCATCGCTCTTCTTGGTGACATCGGAGCCTACCGGGTAGTACTCCTTCTCCTGCAAAAGGCGCAAAAGCTTGAGCTGCGACAGCTCGTTCAGGTCGCCGATCTCGTCCAGAAACAGGGTCCCCCCCGCCGCGCGGGCGATCAGCCCCTCCCTGGCCTGGTCGGCTCCGGTATAAGACCCCTTCTTGTGTCCGAACAGGGTGTCGGAAAACATGTTGTCGTCGAGCCCCGCCACGTTGACGGCCACGAAGGCGCCCCGGCAGCCGCTCAGTTCATGGATGGCCCGGGCAAAGAGCTCCTTGCCGACGCCGGTCTCGCCGGTGATCACGACCGGCTGGCGTGAACCGGCAACCACCTCCACATACTGGAACAGCCCCCGCATCTTCCTGTTGCCGGTGATTATCGAGGCGAAGGCCCCCGGGTGCTCCAGGCTGTCGGTCAGCAGGCGATGCTTCAGCGAGGAAAGCTCTCCCGACAGCGTGCAGAGCTCCAGCGCCTTCTTCACGCTGGCCACCAGACGCCCGGAGTTGACCGGCTTGGCCAGGTAGTCGTAGGCGCCGAGCCTCATGCACTCCACCACGGTCTCGATCTCGTCGTTCGCCGTCACCACGATCACCGGGATGTGGGGGTAGTCCCGCACCACCCTGGAAAGGAGCTCCATGCCGGAGATGTGCGGCATGGAGAGATCGAGCACCATGACCGCCACCGGCTCGTCAGCTAAAAGCGGCAGCACCTTGCGGCTGTCGCTTAGGGTCACCACGTCGGTGATCCCGCTGATCTGGAGGTTGAGCTTGCAGGTGGTGAGGATATGCTCTTCGTCATCGACGAGCAGCACGGGCTTTCTGGGATCGGCATTTCGTTTCATCTGGAGCTGCTCCTTTTCAATCAAAAACGACTTCCTGTTGCGGCTGCGGGGGCCGCAGTTAGTCCGCCGGCGACCTTTCCCCTTCAGGCGAGCCTGACGACCCCGGCTTCGCCGCGGGAAGCCGTACCGTGAAAGTGGTCCCCACCCCCGGCTCGGAACTGAACTCCAGAAAGCCGCCATGCTCCTTGACGATCGATTCGCTGATGGAAAGGCCGAGACCGGTACCGCCGTTGTCCAGCTTGGTGGTGAAGAACGGCTCCATGATCCTCTGGCTGTCCTCCCGCGACATGCCGCACCCCTGGTCCCTGACGGCGATGGTGACCAGCCCGGCTTCCGGATCGAATCCCGTGCTGAGCCAGATGCCGCTCTGCTTCCCCGGCAGTGCCTGACAGCCGTTCATGAGCAGATTGATGATGACCTGCCCCAACTGCTGGCCGTGTCCCCGGACCGGCGGCAGCCCCTTGCCGAGCTCCAGATGGAACTTTTCGGTAAACTTTATCAGTTCGTGACGCAAAAGGGAAACGGCTGAGCGTGCCACATGGTTCACATCGACCTCGCGCTTCACCTGGTCGCGCTCCTGGCGCGCGAACGTCTTCAGCTTGTTCACGATGTCGTCAACCCTGCGCGACCCCTCGCTTATGCCGTCGATGAGCCGTTGCGAATGGTGTTCCAGCTCCCCGAAAGGTATTCCCGCGACGTAGAACTCTCCGCTTTGCTGGTGCTCCTCGCTGTACTCTTTCAGCACCTTGAGGGTGTCCCTGGAGATCCTCGCCAGCAGCTCGCAGTTGGCCATGATGAAGTTGTTCGGGTTGTTGATCTCGTGTGCCACCCCCGAGACCAGCAGCCCCAGCGAGGTCATCTTGTTGGTCTGGATCAGCTTGGCCTGGATGTCGCGGGTCCTCTCCTCCATCCGGATCCGGTCCGTGACGTCCCGGAAGCTGCAGTAGGTGATGGGAATCCCCTGCAGCAGCATGATCTTGCCCCGCATGGAGACCACGATCTGGGTCTGATCCTTGCGCCTGCAGAGGAAGTCATGCTGCGCCAGGCTCCCCTCCCCTAACGCCCCGATGACCCGGCAAAGCGCGGGGAGATCGGCAGGCTCGCTGACCAGTTCCAGACCGCCGTCCAGCAGTTCCGCCTTGCAGTAGCCGAAGGTTTTTTCGGCATTTGCGTTGGCGTCGAGGATTATGCAGCCGCCCGGCTTGAAGAAGATGATGGCGTCGTGAGACTGGTGGAAAATCTCCCTGAAGCGGGTCTCGCTCTCGCGGAGCGCCTCCTCCATCCTCTTGCGGCTCGTGATGTCGCGCATGATCAGCAGGAATTCGGGCCTCTGGCGTTCCAGAAGGACTTCGCTGATCGAGACGTCCATGATCAGGGTCAGGCCGTCCCGGCGCCTGCAGCTGATCTCGTTCAATACGGCCGGTGTATGTTGGCCGGCGCAGGCAGCGGCGCCAGCCAGCATCGGGTCCAGCCCCTGCTGCCCCTGGTCGAGGAGCAGCGCTACCGAGGTCCCGATCACCTGGCCGGCGTCGTAATCGAAGATCCGTTGCGCGGCCGGGTTGAAAGAGCTGATGATCCCCTGCGGGTCGATGGCCACCATGGCGTCGATCACCTGGGCGTGCACCGCGGCGACCCGGGTCTGCTCCGAGCGTGCCGCCCTCTTGAGCGGCTGCACCACGAGGAACCAGAGCAGCGGCGCACCGCAAAGGGTGGTCAGCAAGGCATCGACGATTTTGCCCGTGGCGAAGACGTCGCTGATCACCCGGTACGGCACGACAAATTCCTGCACCAGATCGGACAGGAACATGGTGCAGAGCAAAAGGACGTAGAGGCGTAGCGGCGTGTCCATCTGCAGCACGCTGTGTCTGAACATCTTGGGGCGCAGCAGAAAGCCGCAGGAAACAGCCACCAAGATGGCATCGGCCAGTGCACGGCTGCGGGGGGTGGCAAGCGGCAGCAGGTCCGGCAGCAGCAGCATCGCCAGGTACTCGGCTACGAAGACGCCGGTCAACGCCTTTACCAGCAGTATCGCGAGACGGATGCGGCTCTCCCCGGGGGTTGCAGCTTTGCCGGGAAGCAGCCGGAGGAAGAAAAACCAGACGGGGGCGGCAACGACCACCAGGACCATCCCGGCATCCAGGAGTGCGCTCGTTGCCGGGGTGACCCGGGAAAAGAGCGGGGAGAACAGCTCGTTAACGGCAAGCTCGGTGGTAAAAACAAAAAGCATCAGCAGCGCGAGGATGCCGGAGCCCTTGAAATGGGCAGAGTCGAAGCCGTCGTGTCGCATATGCATCCTTTTAGCCGGGCAAGGGCAGGCGGAATCGAGGCGAAGGCTCAATCGATCAAAAAGAACCGCAGCACGGGGAGATGGATGGTGGCAGCGTTAATGATAATATAAGCAGAGGCGATTTAATTCAATATGAATCTCCGGCTTCATCCCGATAGGTGGGCGTGGCCCGGGATTTACCGCGGAGCGGCAACAGTTCCGTCATGGCAGCGCCCTCACCCGACCCTCTCCCGGAGGGAGAGGGGACTATTAAATGCGTCACTGAGTCCCGAATCAGGTAACGTAATGGTAGTGAGGCCGGGAGAAACTTAAAGGGGGAGGCCGGGAGGGGATGGGGTTTGATTTTGTCCCGGGAGGCAAGATGCCCGTACATCTGCAGGTCGGAAAAGAGAAGAAAGTAGCCGTGGTATTCTCATGTCCGGGAAGGCATGAAGAAGTTGCCGGTCATCCGGCGGCGCAAAGCACCGGAAAAAACCTCGATACGCTATTGCTGCTGCTCTCTCAGGCGCTGAATAGAAACGATCTCACCAGAGCCAACATCACCATAACCAACGCCTGGCCCGAGGTCGAGTACCAAGCCAAGACCGGACGCTCCGAGGCAACGGCGAAAGAGGTCGAGGGAGCCGGCAATATCGAGAGGCTCCAGCAGGAGCTGGAAGATGTTACCGACTTCGTGATCTTTTGCGGTGCCAAGGCAGCTGCCGTAGCGCGAAATTTGCGGCTCAAATACCGTCCCAAGTTCGTCTACATGCGCCACCCCGGCCTGAGGGGTTTATCTTCCCCTGCCGCCTTTACCGTCACCCACGACATCACCCGCTATACCAAGGCGAAGATCTTCTCGGCAGTCGGGAAGAAGAGCGAGCTCTTCACGCGCTTTTCCACAGTGGCCCCACAGTCCCCCCAGTCCACCGTTTGCAAAAGGGGGGGCGGGGGGATTGCCATTAAGTTACCTGATTAGCGCTGATCTTCCGCTGCGAAAACTCCCTCCCCTTCCAGGGGAGGGTGGGGGTGGGGATGGGGTAGCTCCGGCGCAGAAACACCCCCATCCCCCTCCTGACCTCCCCCTTGAAGGGGGAGGAACCCGAACAGCGGAAGATTGACGCTAATCAGATAACTTAATGGCATGCCTTCAAGGGGAGGGCCAGGGTGGGGATGGGTATGTTATCCGTAGGTGGGCGGGGCCCATCCTATCTATCAGTTTGCTCATGGCAACTACCACGATTCGCGGTAACATACCAAACGTTGCTGCATGTTACGACACTGCACATACCGCGCTGGAGATCGGGCGGAGGGGTGAGATGAAATGTTAGCTTCGAACCGGAAGATACTCATGTGGTTCACCGTCACATCGATGCTGGTCCTCATGCTCTTCGCATCCGCTGGAGGCTCTATGGTTATCATGCCCGGACGATCGCACAAGGGGGCGCTGCCGCCGCTTAGCTCCGAACAATCCCGGCTTCGCGACCGGCTGCGCCAGGATGTCTATCTCCTTGGCAGGGAGATCGGCGAGCGGAACACCCGCCATTACCGCTCTCTCGGCCTGGCTGCGCAACATGTTTCCACGCGTTTTCTGGAACTGGGACTGCCGGTACGCGAGGAGCCGTACCGCATCGAGGGGAAAGAGATGGTCAATATCGAGGCCGAACTCAAGGGGACGACCCGGGCCGCGGAGATCGTCGTCATCGGAGCCCATTACGACTCCGCGCCCGGCTCGCCCGGTGCCAACGACAACGCTTCCGGCGTAGCTGCAATGCTGGAACTGGCCCGACTCTTCAAAGATGCCGAACCTACACGCACCGTGCGCTTCATAGCCTTCGTGAACGAGGAGCCGCCGTACTTCCTGACCGAAACCATGGGGAGCCGGGTCTATGCCCGCCGGGCCAGAGGGCGGGGCGACAAGATCGTGGCGATGCTGTCGCTGGAAACCATCGGTTACTACTCCGACCGCCCCAAGAGCCAGCAATATCCGGCTCCCTTGAACCTCTTCTATCCCGACAGCGGCAACTTCATCGGCTTCGTCGGCGACCTGAGCTCCCGCGACCTGGTGCGCCGGGCCATCGGCACTTTCCGGAAGACGACGCGGTTCCCTTCCGAAGGGGTGGCGGCGCCGGGAGCTATCCCTGGAATCGGCTGGTCCGACCACTGGTCCTTCTGGCAGGCAGGCTATCCCGCCATCATGATCACCGATACCGCCCTGTTCCGCTATCCACACTACCATGCCCCCTCGGACACGCCGGAGAAGCTGGATTACGAACGAATGGCGCGGGTGGTGCTGGGAATCGGCAGGGTGGTGGAGGACCTTATCAACAAGTGAAGACAGAGAGATCCGCCACTTTGCTGCTGATCATCGCCTACCTCGGATTCCTGAGCCTGGGACTCCCCGACTCACTCATCGGAGTGGCCTGGCCCTCGGTGCGCGACGACTTCGCCCTTAAGCAGAGCGCAGCAGGGCTCTTGTTCATCGGAGCCGGATTCAGCTACTTCCTGTCCAGTTTCTTCACCGGCAGGCTCCTCAATGCTCTGGGAATCGGTTCACTTTTGGCCGCGAGCAGCGCGATGGTGGCTTGCAGCGTTCTTGGCCACGCCCTTGCTCCAGTCTGGGCGCTGTTCGCCGCCTGGTCGCTGCTGCATGGCCTCGGTTCAGGCGCTATAGACGCGGGGCTGAACCATTATGTGGCTCACCACTTATCGGCGCGGCACATGAATTGGCTGCACGCCTTCTACACATTGGGGGCAACGCTCGGGCCGCTGATCATGACCGCAGTGTTGACAGGAAATGGTTCCTGGCGCACCGGCTACCTCATAGTAGCCGCCATACTGCTTTGCCTTGCCCTGCTCTTTGCCGCTGCGCGCCGTAGCTGGGATCGGGCCGACGGCGCGATGGCGGCGGGGCGGAGTGAAAATGCCGGCGTAGGCATGATGGCAACCTTTCGGCATGCGACGGTGCGGCTGCAGGTCGCCCTGTTCTTCTTTTACACGGGGTTGGAAGTGACGGTAGGGCAGTGGAGTTTCACGCTGCTCACCGAGTGGCGCAGCGTTCCGAAGCAGACGGCCGGGGCATGGGTGGCGATTTACTGGGCGAGCATCTGTGCGGGGCGCATCCTGTTCGGCTACCTGGTGGATCGCATCGGGATCGACAGGCTGTTACGACTGAGCACGGTTACCTCGTTGCTGGGCACGCTGCTCTTTGCCTTGAATCTCCCCGGACCGGTTTCCGGCCTTGCCCTTTCCCTGGCGGGGTTGGGACTCGCCGCAATATACCCTTGCATGATGGCCCGGACTCCGCAGCGGCTCGGCAAGGCAGTAGCCGTCCACGCCATAGGGTATCAGGTAAGCGCGGCAACTCTGGGCGCCGCCGCCCTGCCGAGTTTTACGGGGTATCTTGCGGAGAGGTTCGGACTGGAGACCACCTTGGCGACCGGAGCGGTTGGCATGGCATTGATCGTGTTGCTGCTGCACGAGAGCCTGCTGTCGGCTCGCTCGCCGGGAGAGGGAGGGATCTGCCGTTGAGTTACCCGCGCTGATCTGCAGGAACAGGGGCGTCCATCAATCTCCCCCCTTTGCAAAGGGGGGCGGGGGGGATTTAGCCCTGGTGACATAGCGCGCATGTTGCAATAGAGCTAGAAATCCCCCTAAATCCCCCTTTGCAAAGGGGGACTTTCCGCGTGCGAGCAGTTCCGTAGGAGCGGCAACATTGCTGCGGCGTAGTCGCGGCAGTGATGCCGCAGCTGCACCATCAAAAAGGCGGCCGAAGCGGCGTGCGCTGCTAATCCGGCACCCCGATATCCTCGTTCCAAAGCTCCGGACTTCCCTCGATGAACCGCGTCATCAGATCGATGCATTCGCGATCCTGCAGCACCTCCACCTGTACTCCGCGCGACCTGAGCAGTTCCTCTTCTCCCATGAAGGTCCTGTTTTCGCCGACGACCACCTTCGGGATCCCGTAGAGCAAAATGGCGCCGCTGCACATCGGGCAGGGGGAGAGGGTCGTATAGAGTTCGCACTCGCGGTAGACCGAGGCGGGCTGGCGTCCTGCATGCTCCAGCGCGGCCATCTCGCCATGAAGGATCGCGCTCCCTTCCTGCATGCGCCGGTTATGTCCGCGGCCGATGATCCGGCCCTGGTGCACGATGACCGCACCGATCGGAATGCCCCCTTCGGCCAATCCCTGTCTCGCTTCGTCTATTGCGGCCTGCAGGTAGCTGTCCATGACCACTCCTCGTGACGCCGATCAGCCGTTTTGACCGGTCACCAGGGCGGTGCAGACCCGGTTCTTGCCGGGGGCCTTGGCCCGGTAGAGCGCCCGGTCCGCCTCCTCGACCATTTGGGCTACCTCGAGGTTGGCTCGGTCCGAAACGACGGCGATGCCGACACTGACGGTAGGCACGATGTTCCTTGCCCCGAAGAGAGAGCGGCGTCCGGAAACGTTGCCGCGAAAACGCTCCGCGATCCGCTGCGCCGAATCGAGCGAAGTCTCCGGGAGCAGCACGCCGAACTCGTCGCCGCCATAACGGGCGGGGATATCCGATTTCCTGAAGTTGAGCCGAAGCATCTCCGCAACGTAAACCAGCACCTCGTCTCCGGTCCCGTGGCCATAGGTATCGTTGATGGTCTTGAAGTTGTCCAGGTCTATGAGCAGCAGCGAAAAAGGCTTGCTGGTCCTCTTCCGGGCCTCGACTTCCAGCATCGCCTCGAATACCCGCCGATTATACAGCCCGGTGAGATGGTCGTGCATGGAAAGTGTCTTGAGCCGGGAATACTCACGGGCGTTGGAGAGACAACGCGAGAGCGTCTCGGCGATCCCCGCCAGAAGCTCGTCAGAAAATTGACTCTCCTGCACCGATTTTCTGGAAACCGCAATAACCCCCGATCTGTCCGGGAAACAGACCGATATCACATTATGTCCGAACTCACTCCAGCCCATGTCCCTTTTCCCGGATCTGGAGGTCGACGGATTAACTCCCACTGCTAAATCGGGACAAATTTTTGACAGATGGTCGTCGAGATAAAGCACCTGATATCTGAACTGCCCGGCATCCCCCTCGGTGCAGGAAATCGACAGCACCTCCCACCTCAAGACTTCCTCCAGCCAGGAACAGGCGGCCGTGCAGACCTGGTTCGGGTCGTGGAGTGTGCCGATGGCGGCGTTGAACTCCGCCAGCAGCAACAACTCCTGAATGCGCCTCTGCATGTCGCCTTGGGACTCAGCCTGTTCGGAAAGCACCGGAATCACTCCGTGGCGGGGTACGAAAGCTTCCCTTCTTCCTGCGGAAACAGGATTGAGACCTCTGGGCAGCGTCACCGATCGCAGCATTGCCATTTCCTCCCTCAAACTAGATGAGCCAATCAATTGACAAGAATAAGACATTTTCGTTTCATAAGCATAATGAGTGCCAACCCATGCAGGCGCCCTGCGCGTTCCCAGCAATGTGTATCCCAAACCGCTGCTTTCTGTTATGGTTGGCTCTGCCTCAGCGCCGCTCCAACCCAACAAGGGGAACAGATGACCATGGATGAACATCGTGAGGCGTTAATCACCTCGAATCGCCGGGAATATGGCCGCCACTACGAATTCCTGGAATTCCCGACGCCGGAGCAGGCTACGGCAGCGCATGTCGAGAGGGGCGAGCTGCTGGCCTGGCTGCGGGAACATGCCGAGTTCGGTTGCAGCGACACCAAGGTCGATTGCCGCAGGCTCTCCCCCGGCTGCCAGACCTGCGCAACCGGCGGCTGGTCCTGCCTGTTCATCAACGGGCGCTGCAATGCTTCCTGCTTTTATTGCCCTACCTCCCAGGACGAGACCGGCGACCCGCTGACCAACGGCATCCCCTTTGCCTCCCCCGACGATTATGCCGAGTACGTTGCCCTGTTCGGGTTCACCGGGGCCAGCATCAGCGGGGGCGAACCGCTGCTTACCCTGGACCGGACCCTGGCCTATCTGGACGCGGTTCGACGGCGCTGCGGCGGCGCGGTCCATCTCTGGATGTACACCAACGGCACCCTGCTCACCCGGGAAATCGCAGGCGAGCTCCGCTCTGCGGGTCTCGGCGAGATCCGTTTCGACATCGGAGCGACCGACTACAACCTCGGCAAGCTCCAGCTTGCGGTCGGGGTCATTCCCACGGTGACGGTGGAAATCCCGACGGTCCCGGAAGAAGAGGAGCTGTTGCGGGATAAGCTGGCGGAAATGGCTGCGACAGGGGTCCAGCATCTGAACCTGCATCAACTGCGACTGACACCTTATAACTCCAGGCACTTGGCCAGCAGAGCCTACACCTTTCTACATGGCGAGAACGTGACAGTTCTGGAATCGGAACTAGCCGCGTTGCGGCTGGTACGGTATGCAATCGAGCGGGGCATCGACCTGCCGGTGAATTACTGCTCCTTTCCCTACAAAAGGCGTTTCCAGCACGCAGCAGCCCGTCGTCGCGGCATACCCTTTGTCCGGGCCGATAACGAAGCGGTGACCGAAGCGGGCTATCTGCGGGCGCTCGGCGCAGGCACTGTGCAGTATTTCGAGGCGGTAACCCTGCCGGGCGGCAGCTGTCGCCCGAGTGCGGTCGAGATCCCGCTCCCGTCGGGCCGTCGGATTGCCGTGGAAAAGCGCGCTGTTTCCCCTGAGATACCCGTCGCGTCAGCACTATTTGCCGATCCTTCCCTGCAGAGTTCTCTACCTGACGAACTGCGCAAGTTTGAAAGGATCTCTGCGGGACTGGCTGAATATTTCTGAATCCCCACCATTACCCCCGCCTCCGAGTCTATGCCGGTTGGGCATTGACAAAGATCCCGCGCCATCTGGATGCAACTTAATCCGTCTTGAATCTGATCCACCATTGATATATTATTCGGCTGACAGGGCTCCGTACTTAAGCGTAAAATGAGGAAAGATGAGTCATTGCAGGAACTATCAAGGAAGGATGCGCAGACGGCACAAACTCTGAGCAGGATCGAAGGGCATTATCCGCCGGAAAGTTCATACTTCCAGCCCGAAGCGATGACAATCAGTGCCTGAACTTAATCCGGACGGTCCGAGAGGAGGCGTGAGAGCATGAAGGTTCTAGTCGATTTATGTGTCGTTCCGCTTGGTGTCGGAGTTTCGCTCTCGAGCTATATTGCCGCCTGCGAAAAAGTGCTGAGCGAAGCCGGCCTGAAGACGGCTTTGCACTCCTATGGGACCAATATTGAAGGGGAATGGGATGCGGTGTTTGCAGCGATCAAGCGGTGTCATGAGGTCATCCATCAGATGGGGGCGCCGCGCATCACCACGACGGTGAAGCTGGGAACGCGAACGGACCGCGAGCAGAGCATGGAAGACAAAATCGGGAGTGTGCAGGATAAGATGCAGCAGTGAGGCGCTGGAGCGGCCGTTTTATTTCTGCTCCTTCAACTCCCGAACGATTTCAACCTGGCGCTGGAACATGTAGCGCGAGATCAGCGCCTCGCTCTGCGCATCGGAGCTGGTCGAGAACCGGCTGATCTGGGAACCCTTTTCGCTGGTGCTGGCGACATGCCTCGACTGGACTTCCATGCTGCTCAGCGTGTTCTGCAGCAGGTCCGGCACCATGACCCGGAGCGTGAACTCCGCCCCTTTGGCGAGCTCGCAATGCCCTTCCAGGCGTATGGAAAAACCCTCCAGTGAGAGGTCCAGCAGCTTGCCGCTCGTCAGGATCCCTTCCCCGATGATCTCCGCGTCGGTCTGCGGCTCCAGTTCGAGCCGAAGGGTGTTGCGCTTCTCCGCCATGACCTCAACGAAAACGAAATTGCGCAGCGAGGCGGCCATCCTGCAGACGTTCACGTTATGGGTCTCCGCCAGGATGGAACAATCGAAATGGTCGCATTTGATGAAGGTGTAGCGGGAGGCCTGCAGTGCGACCGCCTGCTGCTGGTGCACGTCCAGTTCCAGGACCCCCTGGTTCATCTCGACCAGCGTTGCCGGATAGCTGATCGGCAGCCCCTTGTAGTAGTTGACCAGCTTGACACCGAGCCGCGCGCTGCGCTTCAAGATCTCCTGGAATCCGGCGACGATCTCGGCACAGTCTTCGTCGATGGAATTCTTGATGCAGGTCCGATAAAGGTGTGAGATATCCATGAACACTGTCCTTTGTCATGCGTGAGGCATGGCATGTGCTGGAGAGTCAGAGCAGCCGGTACCTGCGCAGCATCGCCATCAGGTCCGCCCTGACGATCGGCTTGACCAGGTAATCGGTGCAGTCCCCATCCCAGAGGGCGTCAACCATGTTCTCCGGCGAGTGGAGAGCAGTGGTCATGATGATGACCGCCTTTCGCTCCGTCTCCACGCTGTTTTCCCTCTCCGCCTGCCGGATCAGTTTCAGGGCCTCCTGCCCGTCCATCTCAGGCATGACGATGTCCAAGAGCACCAGGTCGAACGGGCTCTGCGCCGCAAGGCCCTGGCGGAACCTCTCCACCGCCTCCAGGCCGTTTGCCGCAGTCTCGACTTCGGCGTGGTCCGCAAGAAAGAACGTGAGCATATCACGCGCCAAATCATTATCCTCTGCAACAAGACATCTCATGATGTTCCCCCCTGCCCGCCGCGCTCTTCTGACACGTCACGATTAGTGCTGATCTTCAGTATCTATGCAGCTGCCCAAAGCCTGTTACGCAAAGAACGCAAGGAGGCGCGAAGAACACCAGGGAAAAACGAAGTCCTGAGGGTAAACCAAATTGCCTGTACCTGCGTGCTTCGCGAGCAGTTCTTCGCGCCCTTCGCGTAACAGCTTTTACCCTGTTGGTTTCCGCTCACTCCGCCGTTCCCGAGGAGCGCTGAAATCGCTCACCCGGGCGTCCCTCACTCTTCGGATGCAGGTTGAATTTCTTGAGGAGGAATCTTCATTAGCTGACCAGCGCTGATGTCCGCTGAAAAAGCTCCCTCCCCTTCAAGGGGAGGGTCGGGGTGGGGATGGGGGAAAGACGGCGCCCTCCCCTTGAGGGGCCTTGAGGGGCCTTGAGAGGGGAGGGCGCCGGAGCAGGCATGCTTTACACAAATCCGGATTTTGGAGCAGGAAGGATTATCGAGCTTGTTGACTAATGAGGAAGGGGCCGAAAATCTTTCTCAGTTAATGTTCATCCCTTCCACTGCCAGCATCTCGACCTCAAAATAGAGGTCGGCACCGGTAGGCAGGGGCTCGCGAAATGGTTTCGATAGCGACAAAGAAACATCTCCTCCTTCTCCAGGCCCGAACTCGTATCCGGTTCCCGGGGGACTCTCGGTTTCCATGGCGAAATGCGACCCCCTCGGGAAGGGGAATAGATTCACCTCTGCGGCAGGGACCCGAATGGTGCGACGTTCTCTCGGCTTCATCCCCAAAACGCCCGTCTCCAGGGCAGGCGGAACGCTTCCCGCACCGATGACAAAGTCCAGGGTATCCCTGGCGCCGACCAGGTAAACCTTGCCATCCTGCAACCTGCATTTGAACCTGATCTTCACTCTTGTGCCGTTTGCTGTTTCCATGAGACACCGCCTATTGCGCCCGTATTGAATCAAAGATCAAACTATAGCAGGACGATTAGCAATTACAAATCAACCGTGTCTCCTATTCCGATCCAGGCCGCACCGAAGACACCTGCGGAGTCGCCCAAAGTGTTCTTGAGCACAGGGGTGCGCAGGTCGTTGTGAAAGGCGTAATGCCGCACCCGCTCAAGGCCTGCGTCGTAAAGCTCAGCTATGTTGGAGAGGCCGCCTCCCAGAACCACCGCGTCAGGGTCCAGGATGGAGACTACCCCGCCCAGGCTGCGGCCGAAGTCGTCGAGGAAAGCTTCGAAAGCCGCACGGCAGCGCGGCTCACCCACCCTCGCTCCGGCTACGATCTGCTCCATGCGCAGGCTCTCCCCGTAACCGCTCCGGAAAGCCGCTTCGACGCCGGAACCGCTGATCTTGGTCTCCACGCAGCCGCGATTGCCGCAGTAGCAGTCGGCTCCCAGCGGATCGACCGACATGTGCCCCCACTCGCCGCAGATCCGGTGCGGCCCCTGGCGCACCTCGCCTTCTATGCAGATCCCGCCGCCGCATCCCGTTCCCATGATGACGCCAAAGACCAGCCCGAACCCGGCCCCTGCCCCCTTGCGGCACTCCGCGAGGGTGAAGCAGTCGGCATCGTTTCGCACCCCGACCCGCCTTCCCAGCAGCCGCTCCAGATCCGAGGGAAAGGGGCGGCCGATCAGGCAGACCGAATTGGCGTTTCGCACCAGGCCGGTCACGGCGTCGACCGAGCCGGGGATGCCGATGCCGACCGTGTAGCTCCCCCCTGCCGGCACCCGGGAAGCTGCATCGCGCACCAGCTCCGCCACCGAGGCGAGCACGGCATGGTAACCCTCAGCAAGCGGCGTCGCCCTGCGCTCGCGGAAGAGCACCGCATCGCAGCGGTCCAAGAGGATGGCCTCCATCTTGGTGCCGCCCAGATCTATCCCGATGCGACAGGGTTGCGTACGGTCCATCATCGTTTCCTTTTCTGATCAATTCGATTTGCGCCATTAAAACTGCAGGGTGGGCCGTGCCCACCATCGGAATGCTGGTTAGGTGGGCACGGCCCACCCTACCTCTGCTGGAGATTTCACGATGGCGACTTATAAGTAGCGGGGCTGGGGGGATCAATGAAGTGCGGCAACCAGGAAGTGACATTTGGCAAGGTAATGGCAAGGTAGGAAGGAGAAACCGGCAATGCCCGGTCCACAATCGTCAATCGTCAATCGTCAATTGCTACTCTTCTCCTTCAGAAAAACAACGAACGCACCGCTCCCCCCCATTTCCCCGGGAGCCGGGGCGAACTCGGTAACCATACTCTTGCCGCGGTCCCGCAGCCAGGCGGTCACGGCGGCCTTTAGCACCGGCTCACCAACGGAATTGTTCCCCTTCCCGGTAATCACCAGAACCCCCTTCTGCCCGCGGTTGTATGCCCCCTTCACGAATCGCTCCAGGTTCTCAACCGCCTCGTCCCTGGTGAGCCCGTGCAGGTCGAGCTGCAGGTCGATCCTGATGCCGCCCCGGCGCACCTGCCTCAACCGGTTCACCGGCAGCTGGTGCTGCGAAGACTCCTCCTCGGGAAGTTCATCGCTGAAGCGTACATCCATCTTGAGAGCCTCGACGGCCTGCAAAAAGATGCGCTGCTCCTCGTCGTCGCGTTGAGCCTTGGCAACGGCCTGCGCCTTGACCCGGGCAGGTGCGGCCGCTGCCGAATGCAGACGCCGCACGTCGGCCACCGCGTCCAGGAAGAGCGACTCGTCGTCAGCTTCCAGGCTCTTCCTGGCGGGCTTTGCCGGCGCTGCCGGCGCCGCAACCGGCTCACGCAGCTCGAGCGCCGTCCCCTTCAGAGCCTTGAACGGCGAGGCGCTGAAATCCTTCTGCTTTGGCTTTGGCTGTTCTTTCTTTTTCATAACTTGGCTGCCTATTCCTTGGAAACCAGCACGATCTCGATCCTGCGGTTCTCGGCCCGCCCCTCCTCGGTGTCGTTGCTTGCCACCGGTTTGTACTCGCCATAGGCCACCGCCGCCAGCAGCGCAGGATCGAGCCCCTGCTGCTGCAGGTACCTGGCCACGTTTATGGCTCGGGCCGAGGAGAGCTCCCAGTTGGTCGGGTACCGGCGCGCCAGCGCCCCGCTGATCTGCACGTTATCGGTGTGCCCCTCTATCCTGATCGCCTTGTCCTTGATGTGCTTGAGGATGTCGATCACCTTCTGCAGCACGATCAGCCCTTCCGGTTTCACCTCCGCCTTGCCGGAGTCGAACAGCACCGAGTCCACCAGGTTCACGGTCAGCTTCCCTTTCAGCTCCGAGATGGTCACCTCGCCCTTGGATATCTCGCTCTTCATCTGCTCCAGGAGGTCCTCGTAGGTCTTGCTGGTCTTTTGAACCTCGAGCTCCTTGAGCTTTTGCAGCTGCGCCACGTCTTCCTTAAGGCGCCGGTTCTCCGCCTCCAGCTCGCCCAGCTTCTGGCTCAGCTCACCGATCTTCTGGTTCTTGGCATCGGAGGTCGATCTCAGCGACTGCTCCAGTCCCTTCTTGTCCGCCGAAAGCGCGTTCCGGTCCGCGGTGATGTCGGCAAGCTCCCTGGTGAGACGGGCCACTTCGCTTTTCAACTCCCCGTTTTCCGCGAGAAGCTTTCGGTACTCCCCCCGCTCGTCCTGAAGGCTTTGCTCCAGGGCTTCGGCCTCGAGCTTCTTCGTTTCATAAGTGCCGCTTGTTACGCAGCCGGAAAGTGTCAGGCATAGCATCATCGCGATATAGGTCAAGCTGCGCTGCATAAGGGCCTCCTTTGAGGTCACGCGGGGCTATTTCAACCGAGCGTACCAAGGGTAGCATGGTTTGTCACGAATGCATCAGGGTAATACTCATTAGATGTATCCCCCACTATTTTTTTCTACAGCACCGATCTCTGCAGCTCCCCTAACAGCCTTATTTCACGGCGGATTCAGGAAGCTTTCCGGCGGAAGGTGGATAACGGCACAGATTAGCCCGCTCCAATTCGGCATGGTATACTACCAAGGTTCGGGGGGCGATGTCAATGAAGAGTCACTCCCGGAACGGATGCGACTCCCAAGGGGGAGGGTTCGACAGGCGCTCCGGGCGCCGTATCAGGGGAGAGTTTTATGCAGACGGATGTCAGTGACGGCAGCGCAAGGGATCGCAAGGAAGGGGCCAGGGAATCCGGATTGGAGATCGCGGCGATGCTGGTCAAGTCGGGGTACCTGGCCGGCGAACAGCTGACCTACGCGCAGAGGGTGAAGGCGAAGCTCCTCTCTCCGCGGACGCTGATCGCCGTGATGCTGGAGCTCGGCTTCTTCAGCAAGGAGCAGCTCCGGGAGACCCTGCGCAGCAATATCGTATCGGTGAAGCTGGGTGCCCTGCTGGTGGAGCTGGGGTATCTGAAACCTGCCGAGCTGCAGGCGGCGCTCGGCATCCAGCGCGAAGCCGACAACGGCAAGATGCTGGGCGAGATCCTGGTGGAACAGCGCTTCATCGAGGAGTACACCCTGGCCGAGGTGCTCGCCTTCCAGCTCGGCTACCCCTATCTCGACCTGGACCCCGCGACCATCGACCGCACCCTGCTGGCCCGGGTGCCGCCGCACTGGATCGCGCAGCACAGCTTCATCCCGGTCAAGGAGGAGAACGGCCAGGTCCTGGTGGCGATCGCCGACCCCCTCAACCTGGAGGGGAGGAAAACCGCGGAGAAGCTGTTCGGCGCCGGGACGACCTTCGCCATCTCGACGCTGAAGGGGATCAGGAACGCGGTGACCTCCCTGAAAAGGGGGATCCTCCAGGGAGACGGCACCGCGACAGACGAGCACACGGTGACCGGCATCGTGAACTCGATCTTCGAGGAGGCGCTCAAGGACGGGGCGAGCGACATCCATATCGAGCCGATGCGGGCGGCCCTCAGGGTCCGCTTCCGCCGCGACGGCATGCTCACCCTCTACAAGGACTTCGCCAAGGAGCTCGCCCTGCCGGTCAGCAGCAGGATCAAGGTGATGGCCGAGGCGGACATCGCGGAAAGAAGGCGCCACCAGGACGGCAGGATCTGCTACGAGAGCGCCAAGAGCGGCGCCACCCTGGACATGCGGGTCTCCTTCTACGTCACCATCTACGGCGAGAAGATCGTGCTGCGCCTGTTGAGCATGAAGGGGGAGCTCCTGGACCTGAAGGAGATCGGCATGCCGTCGCGCATGCTGGAGCGGTTCATCGACGACGCGCTCGACACGCCGAGCGGGGTGCTGATCGTCACCGGGCCGACCGGCAGCGGCAAGACCTCGACGCTCTACAGCTGCGTGCACCATCTGAACGACCTCAACACCAGCATCGTCACCGCCGAGGAGCCGGTCGAGTACGTCATCGAGGGGATCGCCCAGTGTTCCATCAACCAGAAGATCGGGGTGACCTTCGAGGAGACCCTGAGACACATCGTGCGCCAGGATCCCGACATCATCGTGCTCGGCGAGATCCGGGACAGCTTCTCCGCCGAAACGGCGATCCAGGCGGCCCTGACCGGGCACAAGGTGCTCACCACCTTCCACACGGAGGACAGCGTCGGCGGGCTTTTGCGCCTGATGAACATGAACATCGAGGCGTTCCTGATCGCCTCGACGGTGGTCTGCGTCCTGTCGCAGCGCCTGTTGCGCCGCATCTGCCCCGAGTGCAGCGGCCCCTACCTCCCCACCCCCACCGAGCTGAGAAGGATCGGCTACAGCAACACGGAGCTCAGGGGGGCGGAGTTCAGCATCGGGCGGGGCTGCTCCAAGTGCAGGTACTCGGGGTACCGGGGCAGGGTCGGGGTCTTCGAGATGCTGGTCCTGAACGAGCTGGTGAAGGATGCCATCCTCAGCAAGAAGACCTCCTACGAGATCAGGAAGATCTCCACGGAGTCCACCGGCATGGTGACGCTGCTGGAATCGGGCCTTTGCAAGGCGGCACGCGGCGAAGTCTCGCTGCAGGACGCCGTGCGGCTGCTGCCGAGGATCGGCAAACCGCGGCCCATAGCCGAAATCCGGCGCCTACTGGGGGAGTGAGTCATGCAGACACGACCGTTTGTCGAAGTGATCAAGGAGCAGCTCGAATCGGAAACCCTCAACCTGCCGATGTTCCACCCGATCGCCATAAAGCTGCAGGGGGTGCTGGCAGCCAAGGACTTCACCATCGAGCAGGTGGTGGCCCTGATCATCAAGGACCAGGCGCTCACCAGCCAGATACTCAGGCTGGCAAACTCGGCCTTCTTCAGCGGCCTGGCCAAGGTGACCACCATCACCGAGGCGGTGGTGCGCATGGGGGCCAGGGAGATCGCCAACGTCGCCATGCTGGCGTCCCAGCAAAACAGCTACAACTCCTTCACGATTCCCGAGCTGAAGAACCACTCCCAGATGCTCTGGAGGCACGCCATCGGCTGCGCCATCGGCACCAGGTGGATAGCCGAGCGCACAGGGTACAAGCATCTGGCCCAGGAGGCGTTCATAGCGGGGCTTCTGCACGACATCGGGAGCCTCCTGGTCCTCAAGGTGCTGGAGGGGATACTGATTGCCGATCCGGAGGTGAAGGGGGTGTCGCGGGAGCTGACCACTGAGATCATGGCGGCGATGCACACGGAGTCGGGGTACACGCTGATGCAGAAATGGAACCTGCCGGAGATCTACAGCAGCATCGTCAGGGACCACCACAAGGAGCAAAGCGACACCAACTGCGTGCTGCTGAGCCTGGTCCGCCTGGTGGACAACACCTGCAGAAAACTAGGCCTTGGCTGCCCCGCCGAGCCCAACCTGATGCTGGCGGCGACCTTCGAGGCGCAGGGGATGGGGATCAAGGAGATCATGCTCGCCGAACTGGAGATCATGATCGAGGACGCCATGGAGATGGTCACCGGCGCTCCCTGAGGTAGTCGGCGATCGCCTTCTCGAAGATCCTCGCTATCTCGTGCTTCTCGCCGCGTTCCCTTTTCACGACGATGGCGCGCAGCTGGAAGCCGACCAAGGCCGCCAGTATCGCGACGCCGACCGCAAGGCGCAGCCGCCTGCTCCCTGCTGCAGGCTCGCTCCGCTGGGCGCCTTGCCACCTCGGGGCCTGCTGGGCGAGCTGCGAGAGCTGCCGGGCCGAGATGTAGCCGATCAGGCGGTCCCGGTCCGCCTCGTCGATGAAGCGGTAGCGCAGCGCCGTGCTGTAGCCGGTACGGTCCGGAAGCGCCCTGACCTGAACCACCTCGCCTACCATCTCCAGCACACGCTGGGAGTCGGGGAGCTGGATGCTCAGCTCGATCAGCATGCCGGGGCGGAGCCTCTCGCAGATGTTGAGCCGCACCCCCCCGCCGCTGATGTTGGCGGCCGCGGGGGGTGCGGCTTTTTTCCCCTCCAGGCTGCCGCGTATCTCCTCCCTGAGAGCGTCCAGTTCCCCCGCCTCTTCCGGGTCCCGGCTCTGTGCGGCGAACTCCCTGGCCCAGAGGCGCTGGCGCCAGCGCTCCCGGATCTCCTCGCCGATCTGACGCGGCGGGAGCCGGTAGTCGAGCGGGAGATAGACGTCCTGGCGGAAGAACTCCCTCGGCTCGAAAACGGTGACGCTCTCGATCAGGCGCAGCAGCAGGCGGTGGTTCTCGAACTCCCCTGCCACCATGGCCCTGCAGTGCCTTGCCCCCTCCGGGTCGAGGAGCCCCAGATCGATGATGCCGCCGAGCCTCAGGCTTGCCTGCTGCGGCAGGAAGTCCCTGGAGAGATCGAGCTCCAGGAGGTCGCGCTCCAGCGAGCCTACCACCCCCCACTCCTGGAACGAGCCGCCTCCGGCCAGAGGGACCCCGACCCGGACCCGCGTCCCTTCCTGAAAGTGCTTGGCATATTGTGCCAGATCTCCGGACATGCCGCCCCCTGAGAGGCAGGGCTGGGGGCTAGGGACTGGTAAAGGCGTTGCTCCCAGTTCCGAGCGCCAATGACCGATCCGCTACCCAAGCCCGACTCCCTGCATTTCAACCAGACCAGTCTACCCCGGAAAAGCCGCGCAGCAACGCGGCACCCGGTTATTGGCATTCGCCCCTGCCTTTCAGCCCCCAGCCCCCAGCCCCCAGCCCCGCCTTTGGCCTTTCAGTGCGCCTCGCTCCAGTTCAGGCCGAAGTTGAGATCGACCCTGAGCGGAACCTTCAGCTCAAGCGCCCCCTCCATTTCGCTGCGCACCAGCTCCTCCATGACCTCGCGCTCGCCGGCCGGCACCTCGAAGACCAGTTCGTCGTGCACCTGCATGATCAGGCGGCTGGCCACCCCCTCGCGCCGCATGCGGCGGCTCACAGCGATCATGGCGGCCTTGATGATGTCGGCGGCGGAGCCCTGGATCGGGTAGTTCACGGCGTTTCTCTGGGCGAAGGCGCGCACGTTGCCGTTCTTGCTGGCGATGTCGGGGATGCTGAGCCTGCGCCCGAGGATGGTGGTGACGAAACCGCAGACCTCGGCCTCCCTGATGCAGCCGTCCAGGAAGGCCCTGGCGCCGCTGTGGCGCTCGAAGTAGTTGTCGATGAACGCCTTGGCCTGCTTCGAGGTCACCCCGAGCTCCTTGGCCAGGCTGAAGGGACCCTGCCCGTAGATGACGCCGAAGTTGATCACCTTGGCCTGGCGCCGCATCTCGGAGCTGACCAGCCCCGGCAGGATGTCGAATACCTCGACAGCCGTGCGCAGGTGGATGTCCTCCCCCGCCGCGAACGCCTGGCAGAGGACCTGGTCCCCGGACAGGTGCGCCAGGACCCGAAGCTCGATCTGCGAATAGTCGGCGGAGAGCAGAAGCGACCCCTCCTCGGCTATGAAGGCGCGCCTGATGCCGCGCCCCTCCTCGCCCCGAATCGGGATGTTCTGCAGGTTGGGGTCGCTGGAGGAGAGCCTCCCCGTGTTGGTGACCGCCTGGTTGTAGGAGGTGTGCACCCGCCCGGTCTGCGGATCGATCAGCCTGGGGAGGGCGTCGGTGTAGGTCGATTTGAGCTTGGAGATGCTCCGGTACTGCAGCAGCAGCCTCGCCACCTCGTGTTCTTCGGCCAGCCGCTCCAGTTCCTCCACGTTGGTGGACCAGCCGGTCTTCCCCTTGGTCTTCTTCCCCACCGCAAGCCCCATCCGCTCGAAGAGCATCTCCCCCAGCTGCTTGGGAGAGTTGATGTTGAACGGTCCGCCGGTGTGCTCGTGGATGCACGACTCGAGTTCCAGGAGCTGTTTGCCGAAGCGGGTCGAGAGCTCCTTCATGAGCTGGAGGTCGAGCTTCACCCCGCAGAGCTCCATCTCGGCCAGGATCTCCACCAGAGGCATCTCGATATCGTAATAGAGCCGCTCCATCCCCTGCTGTTTGACCTTGGGGAGCAGGATCTCGTGCAGCAGAAAGGTGGCGTCGGCGTCCTCGCAGGAATAGGGGCCGGCCCGGTCCAGATCGACCTCGCAGAAGTTGAGCTCCCCCTTCCCCTTGCCGGCCACGTCCATATAGGAGATCATCCGGTGGTCCAGATACTCCAGCGCCAGCGCGTCGAGCCCCTGGCTGGAGCGGGCCGGGTTGACCAGGTAGGCGGCCAGCATGGTGTCGCACCAGAGGCCTTCCATCCTGACCCCGGCACCCCTCAGCACCTGGTAATCGTACTTCATGTTCTGGCAGATCTTGGGGCGGGAGGGGTCGGTGAGCAGCGGCTTCAAAAGCCCCAGCACCGTCGCCTCGGAGAGCTGTTCGGGGGCGCCCAGGTAGCGGTGCCCGACCGGGACGTACCAGGCCTCATGGGCCTTGCAGCTCAGCGCGAAGCCGACGATGCGCGCCTCGATCGGGTTCAGGCTGGTGGTCTCCAGGTCGAAGGCAAAGGCCGGGGCCCGGGAGAGCTCGGAGACCAGGTCGCAGAGCTCGGCCTCGCTCAGCACCAGGCCGTACCTCTCGCAGGAGAGCGTCGGGGAGCTGGTCAGATCCTTCAGGAGCGTCGCGAAGCCGTACTCCCGGAACAGCGCGGCGAGCCGCCGGTTGTCGGGGGGGGAGACGGCGAAGTCGTCGATGCTGTAGTCGATCGGCACGGCGCAATCGATGGTGGCGAGGGTGCGGCAAAGCCTGGCCTGGTCGGCGAACTCCACCAGCCTCTCGCCGGTCTTCCCCTTCACCTCGGAGGCGCGGGCCAGAAGCTCGTCCAGGGAGCCGAACTCCTGCAGGAGCTTCTTGGCCGTCACCTCTCCGATCCCGGGCACCCCCGGGATGTTGTCGGAGGTATCCCCCCAGAGCGCCAGCACATCGACCACCCGCTCAGGTCCCACCCCGAACTTCTCGTGCACGTCGGGGATGCCGAAGCTCTTGTCCTTCATGGTGTCGAGCAGGGTCACGTTCTCGCTCACGATCTGCATCAGGTCCTTGTCGCCGGTCACCACCACGCACGCCATCCCCTGCGCCTCGCAGTTCCTGGCGATGGTGCCGATGATGTCGTCCGCCTCGAACCCCGGCAGCTCCAGGGCCGGTATGTTGAAGGCCCGCACCATCTGCTTGATCGGCTCGATCTGCTGGGCCAGGTCCTCCGGCATGGTGCTGCGGGTCGCCTTGTAGGCCGGGAACAGCTCGTTTCTGAAGGTCAGCTTCCCCGCGTCGAAGATCACCGCCACGTGGGCCGGGGCGCGGTCCTTCATCACCTTGAGGAGCATCTGGGTGAAGCCGTACAGGGCGTTGGTGGGAAAGCCCTTGGGGGAACTCAGGTGGCGTATGGCGAAGTAGGCCCGGTAGATGTAGGAGGAGCCGTCAAGCAGGTACAGGGTTTCTTTCTCGGTCGTCACCTAGGGCTCCTCGCGTGTGAAGATGACGAAGGCCATGGCGGGGCGCTTGCTCGACTCCCGAATGGCGAAATGTATGGTGTCGAAATGCCACCCCTGCCGGGTCCAATCGTTGAGCGCCTCCTCGATCGTTTCCTCCGAAACGCTGTTCAACTCCACGACCTTATACTGCAACATAGACACTCCTCATGATAGGCGTTTTCCCGCCATACTAGCCGATAACCCCGCAATCTTCAAGGCAAAATGTTCTATTGCAAAAATGCCGGAAACTGCTATGATTTGGAAAACTAAAAAGGAGGTTAGTAAGGTCAAAGGCAAAAAAGGCGTCGACGTCAACAACCAGGCAAAGGGGAGCCGGCATGGCACAAAACGAAGAAGAAACCATTGACGAATTGGCACGGCAGCTGGAAGTCAACCTGGAAATCGACTACGAGAAAAAAGACCTGAAAGCACAGAGGGAATTGACCAAGCAGAACCTCTACGATGGCTCCAAGAAGTTGAAACACACCGTACCGAAAGGGAAGCGGATTTGAGGGCCCATGAGGCTTAGGTAAAGACGGGGAGGGGGCTTGAGGAGACAGCCCCCTCCCCTTATATTGGGAAGGAGCTTTTCCTTCCGTGGCTGAACCGGGAGGTGGTGATGGCGATCGTCAGGTACAATCCGTTGAGCGAGCTGCGCAGCATGCAGGACAAGATGAACCGGCTGCTGGACATGGCGTGGACCAGGGAGGTCGGCGAGGAGATCCGGGAGGGGGTCTGGCACCCGCCGGCGGACATCTACGAGGACGAAGAGGCGGTCACCCTGAAGGTCGAGCTTCCGGACCTGGAGCAAAAGGACATCGAGATCAGGGTCGAGGAGAACGTCCTCACCATCAAGGGGGAGAGAAGGCACGGCGAGCAGATCAAGAAGGAGAACTTCCACCGGATCGAACGCTACTTCGGCCCCTTCCAGCGCAGCTTCTCGCTGCCGGCCGATCTGGACAGCGCAAGGATCAGCGCCTCGTGCGACTGCGGCGTGCTGACCATCAGGGTCCCCAAGGGGGCAGACAAAAGACGATTGACGATTGACGATGCACAGGCAAAAGACACTTGACAATTGTCAATCGATCAATTATCCATTGCCAATTGAACGAGTCTCGTTCATGCTCCCGCTGCGGTACCCCTGCAGATCCAGCGATACGTAGGTGAAACCGGCGGCGCGGAAAAACGCCACCACCCGGCTCCTCAATGCCGGCTCCAGCATGCGCGGCAGCTCCGTCTCGGAGAGCTCGACGCGTGCGCTCTCCTGATGGAACCTCACCCGGTACACGGTAAATCCCTCACCCTTCAAGAACTCTTCGCACTGCTCCACCTGGCTGAGCCTCTCCCTGGTGATCTCCATGCCGTAGGGGAAACGGCTGGCCAGGCAGGCATAGGCCTGCTTGTCCCAGGTCGGCAGGCCGAGCCCGCGGCTCAATTCCCGAATCTCCGCCTTGGAAAGACCCGCCTCGAGAAGCGGCGAGCGCACCTTCAACTCGCAGGCGGCGGTGCGGCCGGGGCGGTAGTCCCGCAGGTCGTCCGTGTTGCTGCCGTCCACCACGAAGGCGAGCCCCAGTTCGCGCGCCTTGTCGGAGCAGAGCCGGAACAGCTCGCTCTTGCAGTGGTAGCAGCGGTCCTTCGGGTTGTCGCTGAAGCCGGGAATCTCCAGTTCATTGGACTCGATCAGCAGCTGCCGAGCGCCGATCAGCGCGGCCAGGCGCGTCGCCTCCGCGAGTTCCGACTCCGGGTAGGTGGGAGAGGTGGCAGTCACCGCGCAGAGCGCGCTGCCGCCCAAGGTGTCGTATGCCGCCTTGAGCAGGAAGGTCGAGTCGACCCCGCCGGAAAAAGCTACCAGCAGCGACCCCATCTCGCGCAGGATCTCCTGCAGCTTCAGGTACTTGTCGTCAAGTGATTCCATAACATCCTCGTTCACGATCTCATTGCACCATCGACTTCGAAAATTCACCGAATATACTTAACCTTCGCCAGGAGGAAAGCCACCCTCCCCCAGCCCCTCCCATCAAGGGAGGG
>DNRQ01000056.1:254-442 GCA_003499925.1 Geobacter sp. | reverse complement strand
GGGGGGAATCCGCAGAGTGCGAAGAACCAAAGGGCGATGCCCGTGGCAGTCCAAGCCCCGGAACTCCCCCTTCTACAAAGATGTGCTTCCAGAGCAAGGTTTTGTCTGAAACTTCCCGACACGGTGGTGTCCTTGATGTTTGGCAAAGCCGTCAGGTGGGTTTTTCGTAGGAGCGGCATTGCTGCCGC
>DNRQ01000056.1:0-121 GCA_003499925.1 Geobacter sp. | reverse complement strand
CGCGCGGACCGTGATCTCCTCCGGACTCTTGGCGAGGCAGTAGCCCCCCTGGGGCCCCCGCTTGCTCTTCAGTATGCCGCTTTTCTTCAAGCCCTGAAAGATCTGCTCCAGATAGCGCGGC
>DNRQ01000190.1 GCA_003499925.1 Geobacter sp. | reverse complement strand
TACGGCTGCAGGTTGTTGTAGAAATGCTGTACCACCTTGCTCTTTGAGGAGGTGTCGAAGTAGATCAGCACGTTGGCGCAGAATATGAAGTCGAAGCTCTTCATGAAAAGCATCTTGTTGTCGTCGTACAGGTTCAGCTGGTTGAAGCTGGCGAGCTTCTTCACCTCGGGGGAAAGCACGAATTTCCCCGGCCCCTCCTCCTTGAAGTACTTCTTCAGGTAGAAGTCCGGGGTATTGCGCACCGAGTAGCTGTTGTAGACCCCCTCCTTGGCCTGGCAGATCACGGTCTCGTTGATGTCGGTCCCCACGATCTCGATGATCCAGTCCTTGAGCAGGGTGGCCCGCTTCTCCAGGAGCAGCATGGCCATGGTGTAGGCCTCCTCCCCGGAGGAGGAACCGGCGCTCCAGATGCGCAGCTTCTTGAAGCCGATCTTCCCCTTGGCTGCGACGATCTCCGGGAGGAACTTGTTCTCCAGGGCGTTTAGCTGCGGCATGTTCCTGAAGAAACAGGTCTCGTTGGTGGTGATCTCGTCCAGGAGCTTGGTCAGCTCCGTCCTGCCGGTGGCGGCGCCGCGCACGTACTGGTAGTAGTCCGCGTGGCTCTTGCACCCGGTGCCCTCCATCCTGCGGGCGAGCCTGCTTTCCAGGAAGTACTTCTTGGAGCTGTGGAAGTAGATGCCGCAGACGTTATATATGTAGTCCCTCAGTTGCTCGAAATCCTTCTCGGAAATCTTCTGGGAGCCCACCTTAGGATCGAGTGCTTTGTTCTCAAGTGCCATTATTTATCCCCTTGGGCAGATTTCCCGACTCACGCTCCGGCCCCGACCAGACCCATCGGGTCCACGATCAGCGCCACCCTGCCGTCCCCCATGATGGTCGAACCCCCGATCCCGGGAAGGTTGGCCAGGAACTTGCCCAGCGACTTGATGGCCACCTCCTGCTGCCCCAAAAGCCGGGTCACCACCAGGCCGACCCGCTTCTCGGCGACCCCGACGATGACGACGTAGCAGGTGCTGCGGTCGGTGTAGGCCTGCTGGCAGTTGAAGGTCCGCTGCAGCCTCAAAAGCGGCAGCACGCTGTCCCTGAGCTTGAGCACTTCCTGGCCGCCGATCATGTGGAACTCTTCGGTGGAGACCCGCATGGTCTCGATGACCGAGGCGAGCGGGATCGAGTAGACCTCGCGCTCCACCTCGACCAGGAGCGACTGGATGATGGCCAGGGTGAGCGGCAGCTTCAGGATGAACTCGCTCCCCTTGCCCACCTCGTTCTTGATCTCGATGATGCCGTTTAGCTTCCTGATGTTGGTGCGCACCACGTCCATCCCCACACCGCGCCCCGACAGGTCGGTCGCCTGCTCCTTGGTGGAGAAACCGGGAAGGAAGAGGAGGTCCAGGATCTCGCGGCTCCCCATCACGGCCAACTGCTCCTCGGTGACCAGTCCCTTCTCCAGCGCCTTCCTGGAGACCCGGTCCGGGTCGATGCCGCGGCCGTTGTCCTTGATGCTGATCACGATCTGGTTTCCTTCGTGGGCCGCTGCGAGCACTACGGTGCCGCTGCGCGACTTGCCGGCGGCCAGGCGCTCGTCGGGGGTCTCCAGCCCGTGGTCCAGGGCGTTTCTGATCAGGTGGATCAAGGGATCGCCGATCTCGTCCACCACGGAGCGGTCCAGTTCGGTCTCCTCGCCGATGATCTGCAGGTCGACCTCTTTGCCCAGGTCGCGGGCCAGGTTGCGCACGATGCGCGGGAATTTCTTGAACACCTTCTCCACCGGCAGCATGCGCATCTTGAGGACCTGCATCTGCAGTTCGGAGGTGACGAAGTTGAGCCTCTTGGTGAGCTTGCCGAAGTCGTCGCCGAACCCCCCGGGATCGATCCCCCCCTGGAAGTCGGTGTGCAGCTGGATCATCCGGTTGCGCTCCAGCACCAGCTCGCCTACCTGGTTCATCAGGTCGTCCAGGCGCTTCACGTCGACCCGGACCGTGGAGTTGTCGGCCAGTTCCTCCCCCTTGGCGGCTGCCGGTTTCGCGGCCGGCTCCTTCGCCGGAACTGCCTTCAGCTGCGGCGCCGGGGCTGCCGCGCGCGGCGCCGGGACGGGCGGCTCAGGCACCGGGGCGGCAATTTGTGGCGCCAGGGGTGCGGTTTCGGACGCCGGCGCGGCCGGTTGAGGCGGTTCGGACTCCGAGGCTCCCTGCCGGGGCTCGGCAACCTGCTCCTTTTGCGGCGCGAAGAGCGGTGCCAGCACCCTCGCCTCGACGGCGTTCTCGGAGAGGAAGGGGATCAGCTTGGCGATGGTCTCCTCCAGCTCCCGCTCCACGATCTCGCCCGCCTTGATGTCGGCGACCAGCGTCTTGACCAGGTCGACCGCCTCCAGGATCACGTCCATGATCTGCGGGTTCAGCGTGAGTTCCGCCTTTCTGAGCCGGTTCAGCACGTCCTCGGTCTTGTGGGTAACCTTCACGAGGAGATCGAAACCCAGGAAGCTGGAGGCCCCCTTCACCGTATGGATCGAGCGGAAAATCCGGTTCATCAGCTCGGCGTCATCCGGGCTCTTCTCCAGGCTTATCAGATCGTCATCCAGTTTTTCCAGGAGTTCGGTGGTTTCGGCCAGGAAACCTTCCAGAAGCTCCTGATCCTCGCAATCTATTGACATTTTTCTGCTCCGGAAACGGGGGCAAGCTCCCCCGCGGGTGTGTTACGCCACGCTGCTGAATATGCGTCTCTCGTCGGCGGAGAACATCTTCTCCAGGTCCAAAAGGACCAGGAGCCGTTCGGCCTGGTTGATCACCCCTGCCATGCACTCCTGCTCGATGCCGCTCGACACCACCGGCGGCGGAGGCTGGATCTCCTTCTCGGAGATGCGGATCACCTCGGAGACCTCGTCCACGATGAACCCCATCAGCTCGCCGACCACCTCCATGACCATGATGCGGGTGCGCTTGTCGTATTCCGCCTCCATGAGGTCGAACTTTCGCCTGAGGGAGATGATCGGGATCACCTTGCCGCGCAGGTTGATCACCCCCTCCACGTAGTGCGGGGTGTTCGGCACCCGGGTGATGTTGAGCATACGGATGATTTCCCGCACCATCAGTACGTTGATGCCGTACTCTTCCTTTTCCAGGTTGAAGCTGACCAGCTGGATCAGCTCGCCCCCGTACTCCTCGCTCTTTACTTTAAGTGCGGTCTGCATGGACCCTCCGTATGCGGTGATATCAGCGGGGACGGCCCTTTGGCGCAGGCCCCTTTTTTTCTATTCGGTTGCCCGAACCAAAGGTTGAATATTTTTTTCTCTCAGCCGGAAAGCTGGTCCCCCCGGCAAAACCGCTCCCAGCGGACAACGGGACGCTTGCGGGAGCTGCCGGTCAAGGCCCGGAGCAAATAATTGACGAGGCGTGCTGCGGGGCAAGTCATTTTATTGACATTGCCGTCAGATCTCGCTATAGTTGCGAGCGACTCAAATTCTGTATCGGCTTAATCCACTGCAACTTTAACCGAAATCGGGGAAACAATGGAAACACCCAGAATAATGATTGCGGACGACGACAAGAAGACCCGCGACTTTGTAGCCGCCTTCCTGAGCTACAAGGGATATCAGGTGTATCAGGCTTTTGACGGGCAGGACGCCCTGCAGAAGATCGAGATCCATGACGTGCAGATGGTAATCACCGATATCATGATGCCCAGGGTAAACGGCCTGGAATTCATCAAGCAGCTGAAATCGATCCGCCCGGAGATCGTCACCATAGCCTACAGCGCCTTCGCCAATTTCGAGATGACGGCGAACCTGCTGAAGGCCGGCGCCTTCTTCTATCTGGAAAAGCCGTTCAACCTGGAGGAGCTGGAGACCCACGTGAAAAGGGGGCTTGAGCACCAGGCGCTGCAGAGCAAGAGTTTTCGGTCCAGACCGTGCATAAAGAACAGGGCGCTTTTGAACAACATCATCGGCGAGAGCGAAAAGATGCTCTCTCTCTTCGAGATGGTGGAGAAGGTCGCCACCTCGGACTCGACGGTTCTGATCCAGGGGGAGTCGGGGACCGGCAAGGAGCTGGTGGCCCGGGCCATCCACGATCTCTCGAACCGTTCGGACAAGAACTTCGTCGCCCTGAACTGCGCCGCCATCCCCGACGAGCTGCTGGAGAGCGAGCTCTTCGGCCATGTGAAGGGCTCCTTCACCGGCGCGGTGGCGACGCGCATCGGCAGGTTCGAGATGGCGGACAAGGGGACCCTGTTTCTTGACGAGATAGGCGACATGAAGGCCAACCTGCAGGTGAAGCTGTTGCGGGTGCTGCAGAACAGGGAACTGGAGCCGGTCGGCTCCACCCGCTCCAAGAAGGTCGATGTCCGGATCATCGCCGCCACCCACCAGAACCTGGACCAGATGGTCGTCTCCAAGGCCTTCAGGGAGGACCTCTACTACCGGCTCTCGGTGATACCGATCATGCTGCCGCCGCTTCGCGAGCGGGAGAGCGACATCGTGCTGCTTTTGAACAGCTTCCTGGAGAAGTTCAACAAGAGCAAGCAGCGCAAGGTCATGGGCTTTGACAAGCAGGTGATGGAAATCCTGACCAATTACGAGTGGCCCGGCAACGTCCGGGAGCTGGAGAACCTGGTCGAGCGCCTGGTGATCATCAAGGGGAGCGGCGTCCTGAGCATCCACGACCTTCCCGAAAAGTACCGCGGCGGCAGGGCTGCCGTGGTCTGCAGCGAGCAGATGACTCTCCCCGAAGACGGCTTCTGCCTGAACAGCGCCGTTGAGGAATTCGAGAACAGGCTGATCCTGCAGGCCCTGCAGAAAAGCGGCGGCAACAAGAAGGAGGCGGCCGAGCTCCTGAACCTGAAGCGGACCACCCTGATTGAAAAACTGAAAAAGAAGAAGCTGGTATATGGCGACAGCCTGATTACCACATGAAAAGGTAGACCGACATGTCGATAGATCCGATAGCGACAGCTCAGAGCTGGACGGCCGCAAAGAAGGGGGGCGCAGCAGGCGCGGCCCCGGCGGTTCCCTTCGGAGAGTTCCTCGCCCGGGGCGCCCGGCCGGAGCAGGTCTCAGCGACGACCGCGGCGGAGATACTGCGCCTGAAGATGCTGAGCTCGGCGGTGAATCTCGGCGGCGACGAGGAGAGGCCGGCCGCGAACCGGTCCCTGGGCGTGCAGGGACTTCTGGAGCGCTTTCTGGAGCAGTTGCCGAATCAATCCGGGGCAGCAGCTGCCGGGGGGATAGCCGGAGGGCCAGCCGAGCCGGGCGCGACAGAAACAGAAACATATGGCGCGATAGATACCGCCGGCATAGCGGCGGGGGAGGTCGGGCAGGGCAGGGCGGTTTCAGGAGATCTCCCCACCGAAGCGATCATCGAGAAGGCCTCCAGGCGCTACGGCGTCGACGGCGGTCTGATCAGGGCGATCATCAAGGCGGAGAGCAACTTCAACCCGCGGGCGGTCTCCTCCGCAGGGGCGCAGGGGCTCATGCAGCTGATGCCCGCCACCGCCAGGGGGCTCGGGGTGAGCGACTCGTTCGATCCGGAGCAAAACGTCATGGCCGGGACCAGGTTCCTGAAGGACATGCTGCGCCGCTACGATGGCAATCTCAACGAGGCGCTGGCGGCCTACAACTGGGGTCCCGGAAACGTGGACCGGCACGGCACCGACCACCTCCCTCGGGAGACCCGGGCTTATCTCGGGAAGGTGAAGGAATACTACGCGCAGTACCAGAACGTCGGCTGATTTCACAGGACCAGGCGCCGGCAGGACCAGGCGCCGGGAATGGACGCAAAAAGCCTCCGAACCTTTCACAGGTACGGAGGCTTTTCTTATTTCCTAAGTTGAAAATCCTTTCAAAAGCCACGACTATTTTCATATCTCCTATGCGTCAATTCCACCTGGCATAGGCATGCTACCCTTCTTTATAAGGAAGGGGGTGTGGAAAGTCCCCCTTTGACAAAGGGGGATTTAGGGGGATTTGCCTTTGGTCTGCCATTTACCCGATAGCACCTTAAAGGCCAAATCCCCCCGCTCCCCCCTTTTTCAAAGAGGGGAGCGGGGGCAAGACCCTGGTAAGTCCGCTCTACTCCCTCACATAAATGTCCTGATCCGACTGGTGCACCATGGTCATGACCCGCATGTACTCGTCCTCGATCATGTCGTAGTGCTTCTGGGTCTCCCGGATCACGGTCTCGAAAACCCGCCGCACCAGCGGGTCGGCCATCTCCTTCGCGATGACCGTGTACTGCTCGATGCACGACTTTTCCTCCTGGAGGGCGATCTCCAGCGCCTTCTGCTCGTGGACCTCGGACGCGAACGCCTGCTCCAGAGCCATGTGGGTGGCCGAGAGCTTGTCCGCCGGTCTCGCCTTGAAGCTCTCCAGGTCCCCCAGGTCCGTTCCTTGGTAGTGGTCGAAAAACGCCGCCAGGTGCCCCATCTCCTCGTTGGCCAGCAACTCGAAGACCTTCTTGGACCTCTCGTCAGCCGTCAGCGAACCCGCCTTTCGGTAGAAGTCCATGCTCTCCTTCTCCGAGTTGATCGCGAGCTTCAATGCTTCTTGCACCGTATACTGTTTGACCATGACTGCACCTCCGTCGGCTAATGAAATGTTTGGAGAAGTATATCTAAGAGTTGCACAAGGTCAATTAGTCTGACTGGAGATTGGAGAGCGGAGAGCGGGTCTGACATGAATTATCTGGTTGGCGTTTTGATCCCCGAGAAAAGTCCATCTTCGCCAGACACCTGCTCACTCTCCTCCCCCCGGAGGGGGGAGGTCGGGAGGGGGGAAGACAACGACTTTTCCGAAGAACCGGCGGAGTTCCCCCTCCCTAGCCCTCCCCCTCCGGGGGAGGGGACCATCTGCGTGTGAAAAGGCGTGCCGCATTTGCCGTGGTGACGCGGGCCAGCTCATCGAGGGGGAGCCCCCTGATTGCCGCCACCCGGCCGGCCGTTGCCAGGAGGTAGGCGGGGAGGTTCACCATGCCGCGGTAAGGCTCCGGCGCCAGGTCCGGCGCGTCGGTCTCCAACAGCAGGCGCTCCAGCGCAACCGAGGCCGCCACTGCAGGGGGGCGCACGGCGTTTGGATAGGTGACGCTCCCTGCCAAAGAGAGATGCAGCCCGAGCCGGACGCAGTCGCGGGCGGTCTCGGGGCTTCCGGAGAAGGCGTGCATGACGCCGCCGATCCTCCCGACCCGCTCCTCTTTGAGGATGGCGAGCAGATCGCCGAACGCCTTGCGGCAGTGGATCAGCACCGGGAGCCCTGCCTCGGCGGCGATCTTTAACTGGGTGCGGAAGGCGCGTTGCTGGAGGTCACGGCAGGGGGTGGCGAGGGCGTAGTCGAGGCCGATCTCGCCGATCGCCGTGGCGGATCGGCTCAGCCGGCGAAGTTTTGACTCGACAGCGGGGGTAAGGAGCGCTGCGTGCATAGGGTGTACCCCGAAGGCGGGGAGCACCCGGGGGAAAGCCCGGGAGATCTCCGCGATGCCCGGCCAGCCGTCCGGGTGCACGCCCGGGACCAGGAAACCAGCGACCCCTGCCGTCTCTGCATCGGAGAGGAGCTCGGGAAGGCGGGGACGCAGCCGTGGATCGTCGAGGTGGCAGTGGCTGTCAAAAAACATGGCAGTAACCGCAGATCTTTGATGATGCAGTTCGGGTGGTGAAGAAGTCCCCCTTTAACGAAGGGGGATTTAGGGGGATTTGCCTTTCAGTGCCACCCATCCAAAGTGGCAGCTTCGGTAAAATCCCCCCCAGCCCCCCTTTTTCAAAGGGGGGCGTGAGGAACTGAAGTTTATCGCTGATCGGAAAGGACATCGCTAGCCGAGGTTGATGCCGGGGTGATCCTTCAATTCCCGGATGATCTCTACCTGGCGCTGCAGGATGTATTTGGAGATGCTCAGCTCGGTGGCTCGTGTCGCCTCTATCTCGAACACCATGCGGAAGCCGTCGTCGACCGTCAAAACTTTGAGCAGCGAGGCGGGGACGGTGATGGTGCCGATCGGAAGGGTCACTGCAAGCTCGCCGTTTTCGCTCAGGGTGAACCCGGGCTCTTCCGGGATGTTGATCGAGATCCCGGTCAGTGACATGTCGTGCAGCCTGCCGCCGGCGGTTTGGCCCGAAGCGGTGAACGAGGCGTAAATCGGCTCGCTCAGTTCGACCCTCACCGACATCCTGCGGTCGGCGCGCACGATGGCATAGCTGAAACTGGAGAGCACGATCCTGGACTTCTCGATGTTCACGTAGTTCGCGTTCGCTATCACATCCTTCGGAAAATGACTGCTCTTCAGTACGGTCACCTTCTCAAACGAGATGACCACCGCCTGGATCTGGTGCACCAGCAGTTCAGCGAAGTTCTCCTCGACGCTCTCCACGCTCGCCCCGTAACTCACCGGGATCTCGCGGAAAAAATTGAGCAGCTTCAGGTCGTTCTTGAGACGTCCTTCCCTGATTGCCGCCAGGATGGCGATAATTTGCGCGCCGTCTTCCTTTTCACCGGCCAGCTTTATCGTCTGGTACATGTCGTTCATACGGCTCCTGGAAGAGAAAAAATTTATTGCCCTTTTATACCCGGCGTGCAATTATAGTACCCTGAATAGGATCCGGCGAAGATACCCTCTTCGCCTTTCTTTTGTCCAGCGATTTTTAAACGGGAGTTTTTGTTGATGCGGTACAACGAGCAGGAGATTGAAAAGAGGCGCACCTTCGCGATCATCAGCCATCCGGATGCGGGGAAGACCACCATAACGGAGAAACTGCTCCTGTTCGGAGGGGCGATACAGCAGGCGGGCGAGGTGCGGGCCAGGAAATCGGCGCGCCATGCGACCAGCGACTGGATGGAGATGGAGAAGCAGCGCGGCATTTCCGTCACCTCCTCGGTGATGAAGTTCAGCTACCGGGAGTTCGAGATCAACCTGCTGGACACCCCGGGGCACAACGACTTCTCGGAAGACACCTACCGGACCCTGACGGCGGTCGACTCGGTGCTGATGGTGATCGACTCGGTGAAGGGGGTGGAGAGCCAGACCAAGAAGCTCCTCGAGGTCTGCCGCCTGCGGCACACCCCGATCATGACCTTCATCAACAAGCTGGACCGGGAGGGGCGCGAGCCTCTCGACCTCCTGGACGACATCGAAAACACCCTCAGCATCCAGTGCGCTCCCATGACCTGGCCCATCGGCATGGGGAAGCGCTTCCGCGGCACCTACCATCTCTACTCCAAGGAGATCACCTTCTTTGACCCCGAGGCCGACCACGGCGTGGGCGAGGTGGTCACCGTCAAGGGGCTGGACGACCCGAGACTGGACGAACTCCTGGGAAGCCAGGTGGAGGAGCTGCGCGCCGACGTCGAGCTCCTGGAGGGTGCGGCCCACCCCTTCGACATCGAGGCGTATCTCGCCGGTCGGCAGACTCCGGTCTTCTTCGGCAGCGCCATCAACACCTTCGGGGTACAGCAGCTGCTCGACTCCTTCGTGGAGCACGCCCCCTCGCCTCTGCCGCGCGAGGCCGCGACCCGGACCGTCTCACCCTACGAGGAACCGTTCACGGGGTTCACCTTCAAGATCCAGGCGAACATGGACCCGGCACACCGTGACCGGATCGCCTTCTTCAGGATCTGCTCCGGCAAGTTCGTGCGCGGCATGAAGGTAAGGCATCTGCGGCTGGGGCGCGAGGTGCAGATCGCCAACGCCACCATCTTCATGGCGCAGGACCGGACCAACATCGACGAGGCCTATGCCGGCGACATCATCGGCATCCACAACCACGGCACCATTAAGATAGGGGATACCTTCACCCAGGGAGAGGATCTCAAGTACACCGGAATCCCCAACTTCGCGCCCGAGCATTTCCGCAAGGTGCGCATCCTGAACCCGCTCAAGTCCAAGGCGCTGGAAAAGGGGCTGGTGCAGCTTGCCGAGGAGGGGACCACCCAGGTCTTCAGGCCTCTCATGGGAGCCGACTGGATCGTCGGTGCCGTCGGGATGCTTCAGTTCGACGTCGTCATGCACCGGCTGGAGCACGAGTACGGGGTGAAGTCGGTCTACGAGCCGGTATCCTACGTGACGGCGCGCTGGGTGACCGGCGACAGGAAGAGGCTGGACGAGTTCCAGAAAAAGGAGGCGATGAGCCTCTATACCGACGGCGAAGGGAACCTCGCCTACCTGGCGGGAAGCCAGTGGCGGCTGGACAACACCATGGACAACTGGAAGGACCTCACCTTCCACGCCACCCGTGAGCACAGCTAGCATGCCGCGACCAGCCGCTTTTTTCAGTGCTGCGCCGTATCGCAGGGGCGAACCTTGTCTCCGCCCAGGGGGGCAGGGGAAGGAATAGACGCCTAAAAGGCTCGAAACGAACCGGGACGCTGATTTACCTGATCAAGGCTGATAACAATGACCACGGCTCGTGGTTTATCAGCCTTTTCAGGTGAATCAGCGTCCCGGTTCGTTTCTGTTTCTACACTTACTCCGCAAGTCCCAGAAAACTTAACAACCTCTCCATCGAAGCGTTTATCACCTGTTTTTCCGCAATCCCCGCCTCCGCCACGAGTTTGAGCGCATCGTCAAACACCCCGACCCCCTGCGAAATGTGCGCGTCGCTCCCTATCATGATCGGCGTGCCGATCCTGGCGCACAGCCGTGCTATCTCGGCGCAGTTGTCGCAGCTCCCCTTGCGGCTTAGCGACGATAGCGAGGAGTTGTTGATCTCCAGGGCCGTCCCGGTCGCCAGGCCTCTCTTTGCGACTTCTTCGTAGTGCAGCGGAAACAGCGGATTTCCCGGGTGGGAGATGCATTTCACCCGCGGGTTCTCCATGACGGCCAGCAGCGCCCGGGTGTTCAGGTCGATGTCGTTGTCGCTGTCGCAGAAGCCGCAGTTCTCGTGCAGGCCGGCCATGACGAAGTCGAGTTCCTCCAGCACCGGCTGGTCCAGATCGAGGGTCCCGTTTTCATCGAGGATGTTTGCCTCCACCCCGCGAAAGATCCTGACCCCGGCGATGGTCCCGGGAATGAAGCGCATGGCGCAGAAATGGTAGCGGTGCGGGCCTCCGGGAAGTGCCGGTCCGTGGTCGGTGAGTGCGAGTGCCTGCAGCCCGGCTTGGGCGGCGGCGCTGGCGAGTTCGTTGACGGTCGAGTAGGCGTGACCGGAGGCGAGCGTATGGGTGTGCAGATCGGCTATTATTTTCATGGTCGGACTATTCCATAGCGGCCGGAAAATGTCAAGGCGCTGGGAGCAGTTAGGAGAATCGGAGGCGGTGGAGGGGGTGGCTTTGAGAAGTCCCCCTTTGACAAAGGGGGATTTAGGGGGATTTGCCTTTTGTCGCCAGCTGCGCGCTGTGGCAGCCTGGGTCAAATCCCCCCCGACCCCCCTTTTTCAAAGGGGGGAGAGATTTCGAAGGTGGTAGAAGGTTGATATCCAACAGAAGTGATATCCAACAGGAATCACATAGGGCACAAAAAAAGGGCGCGCCTTGCGGCACGCCCTTTTTACTGCTTCGAAAAGCCATTACTTCACGATGGTCTTGGCAAGCTCCAGCGCGACATCCTTGTAGGGGTTAGCGAACAGGATGATGAGGCAGATAACCAGCGCGTAGATCGCCAGGGACTCGATCATGGCCAGACCGATCATCATGGTGGTCAGGATCTTCCCGGATGCGCCGGGGTTACGGGAAACGCCTTCGACTGCGCTCTTAACTGCGAGACCCTGGCCGATGCCGGTTCCGAGGGTGCCGAGTGCCATGCCGATGCCTGCTGCCAGTACACACATTGTAAAAAATTCCATTTGTTTCTCCTTTGCTGCGTAGTATTTCCTAAATAGTATAGGAATGAAAAATCGTGAAAGGTGAAAAGTGAAAGGTGAAAGGAAAGGCAAAGAAAGGTGTTATTCACCCTTCACCTTTCACCCTTCACGGTTTTAATGCGCGTGCTCCAGCGACCCCTGGATGTAGATCATGGCGAGCAGCATGAACACGAAGGCCTGGATGAAGGAAACCAGCACGCCCATCAGCATCATCGGCAGCGGCACCAGGAACGGAGCCAGACCGAAGAAGATGATCAGCACGAGCTCGTGGCCGTTCATGTTGCCGAAGAGACGCAGTGTCAGCGAGATGACGCGGCTGAAGTGGCCGATCACTTCGATGAAGAACATCATCGGGGCAAGCCACATGATCGGTCCCAGGAAGTGCTTGATGTAGCCGGCACCGTGCTCCTTGAGCCCGACGACGTGGGTGGCGACGAAAACGACTACCGCGCAGGCTGCGGTGGTGTTGATGTTCGCGGTCGGCGGGAAGAAGCCGGGAACCAGGCCGATCAGGTTGGAGACCAGGATGAAGACGGCCAGGGTCGCGATCAGCGGGAAGAAAGGCTTCCCTTTCTCGCCCATGGTCTCAACGAGCATGTTCTCGATGCCGCCGACGACGACTTCCATGAAATTCTGCAGACCGGACGGAACCGACTGCAGCCTCTTGGTGGCGGCGATGGAGAGGAGCACCAGGCCGGCCATGATGAGCCAGGTGTAGACGACGGCGTCTGCGCCGGCCTCCGAAATGCCAAGCGGGTGCAGCAACTCGCGGAAAAATTGCAGGAAAAGATACGGATGAACCATGCAGCTAGCCTCCTTTACGGGTGGACATGTATATTGAAAATGCCATTATGTTGATAACCAGTACCGACAAGCCGAGCAGCAAGCCGAAGATGTCGGCGTGCAGCAGGACGATCAGTACGTACAAGAGGAGCGCCATGGTGGCGAGCCTCAAAAGGAACCGGGCTATTGCGAAGCGCGAGGCGTTTTCCGGAAGGATCCGCAACGCCGCTTCGAGCCCGCTTCTGAGCCGGATGAAGTTCGCCGTCGCCAGCAAGCCGCCGGCAAAGACCGAGATCCCGAATCTGGGCGACAGCAAAAGGGCGCCGGCCGCAGCCATTGCCGCGCTCAAGAGGAGGCTTCCCGCAACCAGCCACGAGAAGATGTTATCCTCGTTTATTCTTGTCCTGCCCGTCATCACGCAGTTCTTTTCCGGCTATTACGAAGATGTTGCGGAAACCGGCCGCAATGCCGAAGAAAAGAAAAATAAAGAAAAACCACGGCTTGGTGCCGAGCCAGGCATCGAGCTTCAGACCGATGAAGACGCCGATGGCAATCGCCACCGCCACCGAGATTCCCATCGTGGAAATCATCCCGAGGGTTCTCAGCAGGCTTTTCTTCTCCTCATCCATTTCGGCCGTCCTCTTATCCGTCTGCTTCTACGGAAGAAAACCTAGGCTAAATAGCACGGCAGCAGTGCGAATGTCAAATACTTTCGGAATATCCCCTCAACAAAAATAGTAATTTACCGCCGCAGAGAGTGGGGCTATCCCGCTTTGCCGCTAATGCCGCGGTTGATTTTGCCGTATACCTGCGGCAATCCCCTTAACGCGATGCCATCTTCTCTCATGATAACTTAACGGCCCTTGCTTTGGAAGGGGCCATGCCGCAGTGCCCTCCCTGAGCAGGCACTGCGTCGTTAAGCCAGCCTCGCACAACTCGCTCTCCCTCATCCCCGGCTCCCTCCGGTGGAAAAATTTTAGTGCCGATCTCCCTCCCTTGCCGGGAGGGGGGGAGGGCACTGCCATTAAGTTAACTTTTTGCTGTTGTCTCCCCTCCCTTGACGGGAGGGGGAGACACGCTCACGTGGGTTCACGGCTTAACTTAATGGCAGTGGGGGCGGAGGGAGGGGTAAGGTTTCCAGCGCCGAGCGGGCTGGAGATTTTTCAACCTTCTTGTCCAACGCCGTTGCGCCTCGGCGCGGTACGGGTAGAATGTTAAAGGTTTTTTATGAAAAGGACGGGCCGCAAAGGCCGTCCTGCCGACTTTTTCTCAGCCACGGTTCTCCGGTTCACGGCGCGGTCGCAGCAAAGGTGCCTTTACGACGGGGGTGTTCCATGCCGGCTATGCTACTAGGCGAGATGTTGCTGAAGGCGGGTGCCCTGACCGAGGCGCAGCTTGAGCAGGTGCTGAGCGCCCAGTCGATCTATGGCGGGAGGCTCGGCACCAATCTGGTCGAGATGGGGCTGATCGGAGAGGACGAACTGGCCCGCGTGTTAAAAGAGAAGCTCGGCGTGCCGTGTATCGACGGGTCTGCCCTGGACGCGATACCTGCGGAGGTCTTGGCCGTTATCCCGCTGGAGATGGTGCAGCGCTACCACGTGCTGCCGCTGGCTCTCGATGGCAAGCGGCTCACCCTTGCCATGATCGACCCCTCGGATTTCAAGGCGATCGACGAGATCGGTTTCGTCACCGGTCTGGTCATCGTGCCCCGGGTCTGTTCGGAGCTGCGGCTAAACCTTGCGCTGGAGCGTTATTTCGGCATCAAGCGGGAGCTGCGTTACATACCGGTGGCCGGCGGGTCCAGATCGCGCTTTGCCGGAGCCGCGCTGGGGGATGCGCGGCCGGAGCCCGGAAGTGTGGCCGAGCTGGGGGCGCATCCCGGCGGTGCTCCTCCCGGACGGCATGTCACGATGGAAGTCCTGGCCGAAAGGCTGGCCGGTGCGCCGGGCGAGGCCCAGGTGGTCTCTGCCGTGCTGTGGTATCTGGGCGGGGAGTTTGACCGGGCGGCTCTATTGAGGCTGAAATGCGGCAGCGCGGTCGGGGTCCAGGCAGTCGCTGCCGGCGACGAGGTGGACGGGTTTGTCGGGTACGCGATGGCGCTCGATGAGGCGCAGCAGATCAAGAGGGTCGTGCAGGAACGCGAGCTTTTCCTGGGTGAGTTTGCGGCAGGAGGAGCTGTCGGGGGGCTGATGCGGGCCATGGGGGGGAGCGCCCCCGCTCCGGCTCTCGTTGTGCCGGTTGCGGTAGGTGGACAGGTGGCGGCCGTGATCTGCGTGAACGATCTGAAGGGGAGGCTCGCGGGAGGGGTGTTCGAACTGCAGCGGGTGGCGGCGATGGCGGAACTCGCCTTCGAGATGCTCCGCATCAGGAAGAGGATCAGGGCGAGCTGAAATAGGAGCGGTATTAGTGGTGCAAAAAAGCGGCGCCCCTGGGAACAGGGGGCCGCTTTTTAAAGAAGAGAGGTAAATCAAGGGCGTCGCACACGGATCGGACGGAAACTGGCGGATAACGGCAGATTAAGCAAAAATCACGGGTTTAAAGACTTAAAAACAAGCAATTCGGTTTGATCTTGCCTCTTCCGCCTGTTTCCAGGTTTTTCCGTGTGCGGCGCCCTTGACTCTGCCTTACCGTTTCGACTTTGCCTTTACAGCGCCTTGAAGCATTTCGCGGCAGCGGCAATGGTCCGCTCCAGATCCTGCTCGGTGTGCGAGATGGAGACGAAGGCGGTCTCGAACTGCGACGGCGCCAGATATACCCCCTCCTCCAGCATGGCGCGGAAGTAGCCGGCGAACGCCCTGGTGTCGCAGAGGGCGGCGCTGGTCCAGTCGTAAACCGGCTCCTTGGAGAAAAAGGCGCAGAACATGGAGCCGACGCGGGTCGAGTAGAGCGGGAAGCCGGCATCCTTGGCCGCCTTGGCGATCCCCTCGGCCACGAAGGCGCTCTTCTCCTCGAGCCTCCGGTAGAATCCCTCCTCCTGCAAGAGCTTCAGCGTCTCGATACCTGCGCTCATCGCCAGCGGGTTGCCGGAGAGGGTGCCGGCCTGGTAGACCCCGCCCGCCGGCGAAAGGAGCCCCATGATCTCCCTCTTCCCGCCGAAGGCCCCGACCGGAAGTCCTCCGCCGATGATCTTGCCGAGCGTGGTGAGGTCCGGGGTCACGCCGTAGAGCTCCTGCGCCCCGCCGTAGGCGACCCGGAAACCGGACATCACCTCGTCGAAGATCAGCACGATCCCCTCCTCGCTGCAGATGCTCCTCAGCCCCTCAAGGAAACCTTCCCTGGGCGGCACGGTCCCCATGTTCCCGGCCACCGGCTCCACGATGATGCAGGCGATCGAGCCGGGGTTGGCGGCCACCAGCGCCCGCACCGACTCCAGGTCGTTGTAGGTCGCGGTCAGCGTGTGCTTGGCGAAGTCGGCAGGCACCCCCGGGGAATCGGGGACGCCGAAGGTGGCGGCGCCGGAGCCGGCCTTGACCAGCAGCGCGTCGGAGTGGCCGTGGTAGCAGCCGGAGAACTTCAGGATGTCGTCGCGGCCGGTGTAGCCGCGCGCCAGGCGGATGGCGCTCATGGTCGCCTCGGTGCCGGAGCTCACCATGCGCACCATCTCGATGGAGGGGACCGCGTCGATCACCATCTCGGCCAGGGTGATCTCAAGCTCGGTCGGCGCGCCGAAGCTGCAGCCGCTGTCGGCGGCGGCCTTGATGGCGGCGACCACCTTGGGGTGGCAGTGGCCCAGGATCATGGGACCCCAGGAGCCGACGTAGTCGATAAAGGCGTTGCCGTCTTCGTCGAAAATAGCGGGGCCGGCGGCTTTCTTGATGAAGAGCGGGTCGGAGCCCACCGAACGGAAGGCGCGAACCGGGCTGTTCACCCCCCCGGGAATGGACTTGATCGCCTGTTGAAAGAGTTGGGTCGAGCGGCTGTTTTCCATTTGTAGATTCTCCTAACTCGCTGTTAATTATTGAATAATGGCAATGTTTGGTAGCACAGGCGCGGCAGGTCTGTCAAGGAATAAAAAGCGCGGCGGGCCGCACGGATTTGCAACGCTGTTTTAGTGTAACTGCAGGATACGACGGTGAAACAGGTATACGGTATTTATCAATATTTGTGAGATATTAGAATATTTTCTTCTTGACAAAGTCACCGAAATGAAATAATTTTCTGACGCATTGTTGTATACAGTATACGTTTTTCGGAGCCGGGAACTTTTCACAGCAGATGATGTGAGCGCAACCGGATAGGGGAGAAGCGTGCAGTGTACGGCATATCGGTGTGTGCAACAGAAAACAAACCTATAGAAGTACGGGAGGATAGGGATGCTTGGTGCTTATCTGCCAATCTTGGTGCTGGTTGTCATTGCGGTCGCGTTCGGGCTGGGCTCGGTGATCTTTTCCACCCTCATCGGCCCTAAGAAGCCGTCCGAGGTGAAGCTCGCCCCTTACGAGTGCGGCTGCGAGCCGGTCGGAAGTGCACGTGAGCGGTTCTCGGTGAAGTTCTACCTGATCGCGATGCTCTTCATCCTCTTCGATATCGAGGCGGTCTTCCTCTACCCCTGGGCCGTGCTCTTCAAGAGGCTGGGCGTTTTCGGCCTCATGGAGATGGGAGTCTTCATAGCAATCCTCTTCGTGGGATACGTATACGTTTGGAAAAAAGGAGCACTGGAATGGGAGTAGATCAGCCGCTGGGCGAAAACATCATCACGACTTCGCTGGACAGCCTCGTTAACTGGGCCCGGAAGTCCTCCATCTGGCCGATGACCTTTGGTCTTGCCTGCTGCGCGATCGAGATGATGGCGACCGGCGCGGCCAAGCACGACCTGGACCGTTTCGGTATCATCTTCCGCGCCTCGCCCCGTCAGGCCGACTGCATCATCATCGCCGGCACCGTGACCAA
>DNRQ01000204.1:5858-6998 GCA_003499925.1 Geobacter sp. | reverse complement strand
TCTTGACAATGGGGTCCACTCAACAGCCGACCCCGTGAGATAGGTGCACCCGGCCGAATTCCTAGTGATCATCCCGAACTGCGCCGCCGAGATGAGCGAGACGATATCCACCATGCGATGATCGGACTGCTGGGACTTGGTGTCGGAGGTCGAGGCAGGCGTGCTGCCGTTTTTGCCCCAGACCCCTGCCGTCAGTTCGAACAGCTCAGTGGGGGTCTCGATCCGGTGCAGGAGGGTGCGGTCGATGCCGATCTTGTTCCTGACGGTGATTACACCTTCCCGGTCCACCCCCTGGATGGTCGCCTCATACTCCTCTCCCTGCTCGAAATCGTAGAAGAGCTGGGAGATCTCGGCGCGGCGCCAGTCGACGATGATGACCTTGTTCCCGTCCATGAGCATCTGCTTGCCGATGAGATAGCTCTTCTTGCCGATCCTCTTATCGGCGTCAGCTATCCCGATCACCCCGAAGTAGGGTGAGGCCTTTTGGGTGAACTCGACGAGGTATTTGCGCGGGCTGTGATGCCCGTGATCGACAAGCTTTTCCGTTATGCCGTTCTTCTCCTTCCACCCCAGGGCGTCCAGGCGCTCCCTCTCGAGTTCCTTGGTGCGGGCGTCGTGTCTTGCGATGGAAAGCGCACGATCGGAAGCCGAGCGTTCGATGGTGTCGTAGACAAAGGAAAGCCTTTTTTGTTCCAAATCGATGATGTCCATGAAACTCCGAAATCAGTACGGCAGCTTATTTGCTAAACCGGGCAGTATTTGGTAACCAATGGTGGTTTGTGTCTTGCAGAAGCTTGGGTGGGATCCAGCCGCGGGGATACTCAAGCCTGGCGAGGGCGGCATTCCAGGCCGTTGGAGCCATCCCCCGTCAATGTGGTGGATATTACCTGTTTAGGCTGTTATTTGCAATAATCCAATGATCATCTTTCATAGTGCTTCGGTGCCGGTTGCCAGGGTGATCTTTTCATTCACCGACGGAATATTTCCTCCGCGCTGATCTTCCATTCGATGACCAAATGAATATATCCCTCCGCGCGGATCTTTTATTCGATTACCAAACGAATATTTCCTCCGCGCAGATCTTTTATTCGATTACCAAACGAATATTTCTTCCGTGCAGATCTTTTATTCGATTACCAA
>DNRQ01000204.1:0-5676 GCA_003499925.1 Geobacter sp. | reverse complement strand
TTCGATTACCAAACGAATATTTCCCCTGCGCCGATCTTTTGTTCGCTGACAAAACGAATATTTCCTCTGCGCTGATCTTCTTCTTGCCTTTCAGGCTACCGCTAGGGGGGGAGGCGGACTTCGGATTTGCCTTAAAGCGCCGTCGGCACTCCGTTGCAACTTGGGTAAAATCCCCCCCGACCCCCCTTTTACAAAGGGGGGAGGTCCTTGTGGCTGCAGATCAGTCAGGCTAGATGATAGTGCCACCGTATCGTGAACTTATGTCTGGGCCGGCAAGAAGGCAGCATTATTTTACCTGGTGAGCGCCGATCTTCAGTGGCGGTGTCAAAGAGTCCCCTCTCCCGGAGGGAGAGGGGTTACTGAAGATCTCTCGGTCGCACCAAAGCACTGGCTCTGCAAATGGATTGATTGATCAAGAGCGGCTGCCGTATTGCCTCTGTAGCCGGAGTTTTTCCGGGACCCCTGCCCATCCCATTCACCATGAATCAAGGTGTTACACCCACGGGAGAAAGGAGTCGGCGGAAGTGTCACGATCTTGTGGATTGCCACTTCTCACCGAGTGCAGAAGTATGTGAAATCATTGTCGCTCTCCCGTTTTTGGCTGCGTCTGGATCTGTTTGCTCGTTGACCAAATGCATCCGGCTGCGTCCGCTTCCATTTCCCTGTCGTCCAAATGCATTCGGCTGCGTCCGGATCTATTTGCTCGCCGTCCAACTCACCGTGCAGAAACTTAACAATGCGGCTTTACTGTAAAAGGCTACTATGAATCCGGGATCTCCTGCGGGTTCTCCACAAGGCTCTTGAATTAACAGTTGCACCCATTCTTGTCCGCCTAGAGTATAATGAGGCAATCATCTCCTCTTGGTAATATTGGCAAGTGAACAAACCGTCAAAGGAGATTTATCATGACTAAAAACCTGGAAGGTAAAGTCGCTCTCGTCACAGGCGCATCGAAAGGTATAGGCGCTGAAATAGCTAGGCAACTAGCAGCTGCCGGCGCTTCAGTGGCTGTCAACTACAGTTCGAGCAAGGAAGGTGCGGACCGGGTCGTCGCCGAGATCGCAGTAAACGGTGGCAAGGCCGTCGCCATCCGGGCCAATGTCACCAATCCCGCAGAGGTGCAGGGACTGATCGCTGCCACCAAGAAGGCATTCGGCGCCCTCGACATCCTGGTCAACAACGCAGGCATCTATGAATTCTCGCCACTCGACGGCATCACCCCGGAACACTTCCACCGCCACTTCGACCTGAATGTCCTTGGCCTGCTGCTGGTTTCGCTCGCCAAGGAACTGGCGCCGCGCAAGATCCGCGTCAATGCGGTCAACCCCGGCATGATCGTGACCGAAGGGATGCAGAGTGCCGGTCTTGACAAGGGAGCCATGCGTGACTGGATAGAAGCCACCACGCCGTTAGCCCGGGTAGGAACGGTCCAGGAAATTGCGGGGCCGGTGGTCTTTCTCGCCTCGGATGAGGCCAGCTACATCACGGGCGAAACGCTGCAAGTGACCGGAGGTCTGACCTAAAACGCCGGTGTTGGCAAGGAGGGGCTGGAGAACCTGTGGCAGTCGAAGGCGATCTTGGACCTGACCGCCGCTGAGTTGGGACGAACTTATCGTCCAGATAAGATCGCAGTGGTGGCACCGGAAACCGTTAAGAACCCGTTCGCATGAAAAATAAAGAAGAAGTGACTATCGAGTATGACCGGCAGGACGATCAAACCGAGGAAGGTGTTATCGTGCCGCTGGACCGCATCAATCCTGACACGCTACGGAAGATGGTGGAGGAGTTCGTGACACGGGACTGGTCGGAATTGACTGATGCAGGGCGCACCTTGGACGAAAAGATCGAGCAGGTCATCCAACAGTTGGAGGATGGCAGGGCCAAAGTAGTGTTCGACCTGACTACCGAGACGTGCAACATTATCCCACTCGATAGAATAAGCAAAAGGTGATCATTGTTGACAGAGGCACAAAAGCCACTAGTCCGTAGGAGTTCGGAATAGTGGCTTTTGAGAGTATGACCCTGTAACTATCTAACAATACGGACTCGTTATATTTTCTTTACGTTTGCTGCCTGCAGCCCCTTCGGACCGTTGACAACATCGAAGATGACACTATCACCTTCAACGAGAGATTTGAACCCTTCTCCGGTGATTGCCGAGAAATGACAGAAAACATCTTCGCCATTCTCCTGTTCAAGAAAACCAAATCCCTTTGCGTCGTTAAACCATTTTACTTTTCCATTTGCCATTTCGTCCCTCTCTCATGCTAGTTTTTTATGCTTCAGTTGCGCAATCCTAGCAGCTCCCAGCCGGCTGTCAAGGCGAATGGCGACCGTCCAGGCTAAACGGCGTATAATGATGTCAGTGGAATAAGAGGGGGGGAAGTTGTCATGATGGTTGCCAGGCGAAAAAAGAGAAACACACGCAGCGATGAATGCACCATAGAGCTGGGCGGTCGTACGCATGACTGTCGGATTGAAAATTATTCTGCATCCGGAGCGCTGGTGTTTTGCCGACCGGAACGCCGCGGAAGTTCGGTTAACGGAACTGACCCGTGTTCAGCATAAACAGGTATTCTGGATCACGGAACGAGCCAATGAAGGGTGATATGGGCCGTCGCATGCAAGAAGACGATCCGCTCACAATCCGCAGGCAAGTCTTCACCTGCCCCCACTGTTGTGAACGCATCTCCAAGCTGCTGGATCTCTCGGCAGGTTCCCAAAGCTATACAGAGGACTGCGATGTTTGCTGCAACCCCATCGAAATCAGCTATCAGGTGGACGAAGGGAGGGTAGTCTCATTCCAAGCCGCACTCCCATGAACAGGAAGCGGCCTGCTACTTTAATCAAGAGCAGGCCTGGAACCAAGTTGATTTGTGCGCTCTGCCGTTTACCGGAGATATTCACAGCGTGCCTTGGATGTTGCGGTGGGTCAAAGGGGGTATTTTGTGAGGCTGGCATTCTATGCCAGGTTCATCAAACTCATCATCCGGAACCACCAAAGCCGGCATGGCTGCACCCAGTGCCCCCTCCGGGAACTGGCCGAGGTTCCCTTGATCCTGTACGGGCCCGATTTCGAGCGGCATTGCACCAGAGTGCGGGCAAACTTGGGTTATTTCTGGTATAACTATGCTTGCCGTGAAGGTCGAGAGCAAGATTGATGACATTGGAAGCATAGAGGAAGGAATAAAAGATGATCAACGAAGAACAAAAAGAGGAAGTGAAGGTTACGCCTCATGACACAAGATATCTCTTTGTCTTGATGTTTTCCACCGACCCGGCACTTGCCAGACGTTTTTTGGCCCGAGACCGCAACATGGTCGGCAACATCCGGTTTGGCAAGGTGCTGGAGACACTCGACAAGGTGGCTGAGAATACGGCCCTGGCATATGTCCACAGGTTCTATCCCACAGCAAGAGTGGTAACCGCCGCAATCGACAACATCATGATAAGGAACCCGGCCGATACTAACCACGACCTGGTTTTCTCCGCCCAGATCAACCACGTCGGCAGGTCTTCGATGGAGGTAGGGATCAGGGTCGAAAGTCTGGGAGCCGGTTCGAACCATATTGCGAGCTGCTATTTCACCATGGTGGCGCGCTCGACCGACAGCGGAGAAGCCAAGAGCCTGACCTTAGCTCCCCTGGATTACGCACAGGAAATAGAGGCAAAACGGCATGCCAAGGCGGAACAGCGCCGTCAGGCAAATCGGGACAGTCTGGCAAAGGCGGAGGAGATGCCGTCACTCGATGAATACCTGTTCCTCAAGAAGCTGCACAAGGAGCAGGAATCGGCCGATTTCAAGGGGATCCGCGCCAGCGAATTGGTTCTGGAATCCGTCACCAGGGCGTACCCCGAGCAGGAGAACGTGCCCAAGACGATTTTCGGCGGCTACCTGATGCGGAAGGCTTACGAGCTGGCTGCGCTGGCCGCGGAAATGGTCGCCCCCGACCGGGTGGTGCCGTGCCAGGTGAACCGCATCAACTTCAACCAGCCGGTACTTTTGGGCGACCAGCTGAAATTCACCGCGCGGGTGGTCTACACCGGCAAGACCACGATCGCGGTCCAGTCGGACATCGAGCGCTTCAGCCGCAGCGCCGGCGACAAGGCCCTTTCCAACTCCTGCCTGTTCACTTTCAGAAACGTCGGCAGCGAAATGGAGCCCCTACCGGTGCCGTTCATCTATCCGGTGACCTACGCCGAAGACGCCAGGTTTCTGATCGCCTACCGCCAGCGAGTGGATTGAGGCGGCTAATCTTGCTTGCGTCGGAACTTGATGCCGAGCTCGTCCATGCGGGCACGCAGGGTGTTGGGCGTACCGCTGCTGGCCGTTTGTCCCACTGCACCAAGCCGTCGCCGGCTGTCCATCTTTGCAAGGTCCTCAGGTCGATGCCGGCGAGGCGGCAGGCGGGTTTGAGCCGAGCGCCCTCGGCACGGGCACCAAAAAAAAGGCTCACAGCCGGTCAGGGCGAAAGGCAGCAGGGGCAGAGTGAATGCTGCAATCCGCGGAAAATTCTACTATTGACCTGATACACAAAAAAAGTATATTTTATGACGTGGATTGTGACGCTATCGCGGCAGGCCGATAAGCAGAAAGTGAAGTTACCAGCGAAAATTCGTGACGCTTTAATTTTTCTCGTGCATGAAATCAGCAGATGCGGGCCTGTTCGCGGAGATTGGCCGAATTATGGGAAACTGGGGCCAAAGCGCCATCATTGCCACATCAAAAAAGGGAAGCCAACCTATGTAGCCGTGTGGGAAGTTGCTGGCGAAGAGGTAAGACTTGTGGAGGTGACCTATGTTGGAACGCACGAAAAAGCGCCCTACTGACAAGCCCATGGAGGCGCGATTCATCGGCTCCCCTGACAAGATTGTTCAGTTGCGCGAAGTGGCAAAGAGCCTGGGGCTGCGCGACACGTCCGAGTCCGTGACCATCGAAGAGGCATTTCCTGGTTATGGGGAGAACCCCCTCGGTATGGCGCTTAAGGGGGCGCGAAGCCGCGAAGGGGTGACGCAGCGGGAACTCGCCGATATGACCGGGATGCCTCAGCGCCATATCAGCGAGATGGAAACCGGTAAGCGGCAGATCGGCAAGGAGCGGGCTAAGAAGCTGGCTAAAGCCCTTCATGTCTCCGACTACCGAGTTTTCCTCTAACGGCCGGGCTGACCGGCTTGACCGGTCGAGCCGTGAGTTGGGCCATCCCTCTAATTCTCACCCAGTAACTCAACGAACTGACCAGCGTCCCCCGCCGCCCCGCTGAAGATCTTTCGGTCGCACCAGAGCACTGGCTATGCAATAGATTGATCAAGAGCGGCAGCCGTATTGCCTCTGTAGCCGGAGTTTCCCCGGTGCCCTTGCCCATCCCATTCACCACGATTCAAGGTGTTACGCCCCCAGCAGAGAGGGGTCAGAGGAAGTGTCACGATCTTGCGGATTGCCACTTCTCACCGGTGCAGAAGTGTATGAAATCATTGCCTCTCCAGTTTTTGGCTGCGTCCGGATCTGTTTGCTCGTCGACCAAATGCATTCGGCAGTCTCCGGCTCCATTTGCCTGTCGTCCAAATGCACCCGGCTGTTTCCGGTTCCATTTGCCAGTCGTCCAAATGCTTCCGGCAATCTCCGGTTCCATTTGCCCGTCGTCCAAATGCATCCGGCAATCTCCGGTTCCATTTGCC
>DNRQ01000168.1 GCA_003499925.1 Geobacter sp. | reverse complement strand
GAGATCTACATCGTCTGCTCCGGCGAGATGATGGCCATGTACGCCGCCAACAACATCGCCAAGGGTATCCTGAAGTACGCCACCTCCGGCAAGGTGCGGCTCGCCGGCCTGATCTGCAACGCACGCAAGACGGACAAGGAATTCGAACTGGTCGACGCCCTTGCCAAAAAGCTCAGCACCCAGATGATCCACTTCGTACCCCGCGACAACCAGGTGCAGCGCGCCGAGATGCGCAGGATGACCGTAATCGAGTACTCCCCCGAGCATCCCCAGGCACAGGAGTACCGCACCCTGGCCCAGAAGATCAACGACAACAAGATGCTGGTGATCCCGACTCCGCTGGAGATGGAGGAGCTCGAAGACCTGCTCATGGAGTACGGCATCATGGAAGCCGAGGACGAGTCGGTCGTGGGCGTGGCTGAAAAGGCTGCCGTCTAATCCAACTAACTACCGGCGGCGAGAGAAGCGGGGCGGAGCAGGCAGCGGATCAAGTCGGTGACCCAGCCCCTCCCATAAAGGGAGGGGGGCTAAAATCCTCTACCGTGCGAGAAGAACTCAACGTCCCCTCTCCCCTGGTGGGAGAGGGTTAGGGAGAGGGGGGCACGTCATCCCCCCGCCGATCTCAGCCGGCCGGTAACCATAAGGAGTGGAATATGTCTGAACTGAAAAAGCATGTAGAGGGGATAACCAAGGAATCGACCCAAGCGATGATCGACCATGCCATGGAGATCTACCCCGATAAGGTCAAGAAGAAGAGGGCGCCGCACCTCGCTCCCAACGAGGGGGAGGGGGCTTGCGTCAAGAGTAACCGCAAGACGGTCCCCGGCATCATGAGCGCCCGCGGCTGCGCCTATGCAGGCGCCAAAGGGGTGGTCTGGGGCCCGATCCGCGACATGGTGCACGTCTCCCACGGCCCGGTCGGCTGCGGCTGGTACTCCTGGGGCACCAGGCGCAACCTGATGAGCGGCATAAACGGCGTGAACCAGTTCGCCATGCAGTTCACCTCGGACTTCCAGGAAAAAGACATCGTCTACGGCGGCGACAAGAAGCTGAAGACGCTGCTTGCCGAAGCGCACGACCTGTTCCCGCTAGCCAAGGGGATCTCGGTCCTCTCCGAGTGCCCGGTAGGGCTGATCGGCGACGACATCAACTCCGTTGCCAAGATCGCCTCCGTAGAGCTGGACATCCCGGTCATCCCGTGCAACTGCGAGGGTTTCCGCGGCGTTTCCCAGTCGCTTGGCCACCACATCTCCAACGACACGATCCGCGATCACATCATCGGCACCCGCGAATTCGCCGAGCCGGAGAGCCCCTACGACATCGCCCTGATCGGCGATTACAACATCGGCGGCGACGTCTGGAGCGTCAAGCCGCTTCTCGAAGAGATCGGCCTGAACGTGAAGGCGGTCTGGACCGGCGATGGCGAGCTGGAGAAGATCGCGGCGACCCACAAGGTAAAACTGAACATCATCCACTGCTACCGTTCCATGAACTACATGTGCCGGGTGATGGAGGAGAAATACGGCATCCCCTGGGTCGAGTTCAACTTCTTCGGACCGACCAAGATCAGGGAAAGCCTGAGAAAGATCGCCGAGCATTTCGACGACAGCATCAAGGAGAAGGTGGAGGCCGTCATCGCCAAGTACGACCCGATCATGCAGGCTGTGATCGACGAGTACCGTCCGCGCCTGGAAGGGAAGACCGTGATGCTTTACGTCGGGGGGCTTCGCCCGCGCCACACCGTCAACGCCTACGCCGACCTCGGCATGACGGTGGTCGGATCCGGCTACGAGTTCGCCCACGGCGACGACTACGAGAGGACCTCGCCCGAGATGCCCGAGGCCACCGTCATCTTCGACGACGCCTCCGAGCACGAGCTTGAGGAATTCGTCAACGCGCTGCGCCCCGACCTGGTGGGCAGCGGCATCAAGGAGAAATACCTGTTCCAGAAGATGGGGATACCGTTCCGCCAGATGCACAGCTGGGACTACTCCGGTCCGTATCACGCCTACAACGGCTTCCCGATCTTCGCCCGCGACGTCGACATGGCGGTGAACAGCCCGACCTGGAACCTGGTGAAGGCACCGTTCTAGAAGCAGATCAAGATTAAGGTAAAGGTTTAGGGGACCCAGCACAAGATACCGTTTCCTCTAGCGTAACGCCTTCTTAATCTTAATCTTAATCTCAATCTGATTTACTGATTTAAGCTCGCCGTCTGACGGATTAGTTAGCGGCCGAAAGGAGTATTACCATGACTGCAGAAGCTTCAGTAAAATACGTGACCGAGATTCCCGAAGACGAGGTGAAACGGGTTGCGGAGTGGATAAACACCGAGGAGTACAAGGAGAAGAACTTCGCCCGCCAGGCGCTGGTGATCAACCCCCCCCACGCCTGCCAGCCGCTGGGCGCCGAGCTCGCCGCCCACGGCTTCGAGGGAACGCTTCCCTTCGTGCACGGCTCGCAGGGGTGCGCCTCCTACTACCGCTCCACCTTCAACCGCCACTTCCGTGAGCCGGCTCCCGCGGTATCGGACTCCATGACCGAGGACGGCGCGGTGTTCGGCGGCCAGAACAACCTGCACGAGGCCCTGGAGAACGCCTACACCATCTACAAGCCGAAGATGATGGCCGTCTTCACCTCCTGCATGCCCGAGGTCATCGGCGACGACCTGACCGCCTTCATCAAGAACGCGAGGAACAAAGGGATCGTGCCGCAGGAGTACCCGCTCCCCTACGCCAACACCCCGAGCTTCAACGGTTCGCACATCCACGGCTACGACGCGATGCTGGTCTCCATCCTGCAGACCCTGACCGAAGGGAAGCAGGTCGAGGGGCGCTGCACCGGCAAGCTGAACCTGATCCCGGGCTTCGACTGCAACACCGGCAACTACCGCGAGTACAAGAGGATCCTGAAAGCGTTCGGCATCCCCTACACGCTGTTAGCCGACATCTCCGAGACCTTCGACTCGCCCCTGGACGGCACCTACCGCCCCTATCCCGGCGGGACCAAGCTTGACGACGCGGCCGACTCCATCAACGGCAAGGTGACCATGACCGTCGCTCCCTACGCGAGCGCCAAGACCTTCACCTGGATCAAGGACAACTACTCCGGGAGCCACGTCTCCCTGCCGACCCCCTTTGGCATCGCCAAGACCGACGCACTGCTTCTGAAGCTCTCCGAGCTGTTCGGCAAGCCGGTACCCGAGTCCCTCAAGGCCGAGCGCGGTAACGCAGTCGACGCCATGACCGATGCACACCAGTACATCCACGGCAAGAAATTCGCACTCTACGGCGATCCCGACTACCTGCTGGGATACATCTCCTTCCTGCTCGAGATGGGAGCGAAACCGTACCACGTGCTCTGCAGCAAGGGGACCAAGAAGGTGGAGAAGGAGATTCAGGCGCTGCTCGACTCCTCACCGGACGGCAAAGGGTGCAAGATCTACATCAACAAGGACCTCTGGCACATGCGGAGCCTGCTGATGACCGATCCGGTCGATGCCATGATCGGCGACACCCACGGCAAGTTCGCGGCGCGCGATGCCAACATCCCGCTGTTCCGCTTCGGCTTCCCGGTCTTTGACCGTGTAAACCTGCACCGCCACCCGCTCATCGGCTACCAGGGCGCCATCAACATGATCAGCACCATCTGCAACAAGTTCATCGAGATCAAGGACGAGACCTGCGAGGAACGTTACTTCGAGATGATGAGGTAATCCGAGTTCCTCCCCCTTCAAGGGGGAGGTCAGGACCCAAAGTTCCTCCCCCTTCAAGGGGGAGGTCAGGAGGGGGATGGGGGGTTCCTGCAGCGAACGAGCCCCATCCCCACCCCAACCCTCCCCTTGAAGGGGAGGGGGCTTTTACACCCGATTCCGCGTCAACCGCTCCGAACAACGAGGTTCACAATGGCGAAGCCAGACTGGTACGATACAACCGAATGCGAAACCCACGACGCCGGGGCACCGAAGTTCTGCAAGAAGTCGGAGCCGGGCGAGGGGACCGAGAGAAGCTGCGCTTACGACGGCGCCCGCGTGGTCCTGATGCCGATCACCGACGCGATCCACCTGGTGCACGGACCGATAGCCTGCGCCGGCAACTCCTGGGACAACCGGGGCGCCCGCTCCAGCGACTCGCAGCTCTATCGACGCGGATTCACCACGGAGATGATGCAAAACGACGTCATCTTCGGCGGCGAGAAGAAACTCTACCGGGCCATCAAGGACCTGGCGCTCCGCTACCCCGAGGCGAAGGCGATCTTCGTCTACGCCACCTGCGTCACCTCGATGACCGGTGACGACATCGAGGCGGTCTGCAAAGCGGCCCGGGACAAGGTCCCCATGCCGGTGATCCCGGTGAACACCCCCGGCTTCATCGGCGACAAGAATATCGGCAACCGGCTTGCGGGCGAGACGCTCCTCAAGTACGTGATCGGCACCGCCGAGCCGGCCTTCACCACCGACTACGACATCAACCTGATCGGCGAATACAACATCGCCGGCGATCTCTGGGGCATGCTGCCGCTCTTCGACAAGCTCGGCATCCGCGTGCTCTCCTGCATCAGCGGCGACGCCAAGTTCGAGGAGCTGCGCTACGCGCACCGGGCCAAGCTCAACGTCATCATCTGCTCCAAGAGCCTCACCAACCTCGCCAAGAAGATGCAGAAGAACTACGGCATCCCCTACCTGGAGGAGTCCTTCTACGGCATGACCGACGTCGCCAAGGCGCTGCGCGACATCGCGCGCGAACTGGACGACCTGGTGAACGGCCTGGAGAAGCGGACCATGCAGGACCGGGTGGAAAAGCTGATCGCAGAGAACGAGGCTTCCTGCCGGGCAGCGCTCGCCCCCTACCGGGAGCGGCTTGCCGGCAAGCGCGCGGTCCTCTTCACCGGCGGCGTCAAGACCTGGTCCATGGTGAACGCGCTCTCGGAGCTGGGGGTGGAGATCCTTGCCGCCGGCACGCAGAACTCGACGCTGGAGGATTTCTACCGGATGAAGGCGCTGATGCACAAGGATGCCTCCATCATCGAGGATACCAGCACCGCCGGCCTGCTCTCCGTCATGTACGAGAAGCTCCCGGACCTGATCGTCGCGGGGGGCAAGACCAAATTCCTGGCACTGAAGACCAAGACCCCGTTCCTCGACATCAACCATGGCCGCTCCCACCCCTACGCCGGGTACGACGGCATGGTCAGCTTCGCCAGGCAGCTCGATCTGACCGTTAACAACCCGATCTGGCCGGTGCTGAACGGCAAGGCTCCCTGGGAGAAGGATGCGGCAGAGCTGGAAGCGGACCTGTTCCGGGCCTCGGGGCACGCGGAGCGGCTGGCGGCGGAGGATGCCAAATCGTCGCGGGTCAAGGTACCGACCAAATACGCCACGGTAAACCCGCAGAAGAACTCGCCTGCGCTGGGAGCGACCTTCGCCTATCTCGGCATCCACGGCATGCTGGGGCTGCTGCACGGCGCCCAGGGGTGCTCCACCTTCATCAGGCTGCAGCTATCCCGCCACTTCAAGGAATCGATCGCCCTCAACTCGACCAGCATGAGCGAGGAGAGCGCCATCTTCGGCGGCTGGGAGAACCTGAAGCTCGGGCTGAACAGGGTGATGGAGAAATTCGGACCCTCGGTGGTCGGCGTCATGACCTCGGGCCTCACCGAGACCATGGGCGATGACGTGAGAAGCGCCATCGTGAAATTCCGGGAGGCGCATCCCGAACACGACGGCACCCCCGTGATCCACGCCTCGACCCCCGATTACTGCGGCTCGATGCAGGAAGGGTACGCGGCCGCCGTGGAGGCGATCGTCGCCACCATTCCCGAAGGGGGCGCAACCGTCAAGGGGCAGGTGAACATCCTGCCGGGTTGCCAGTTGACGCCTGCCGAGGTGGAGCAGATCGCCGAGATCTGCCAGGCATTCGGGCTGGACCCGGTGGTGATCCCGGACATCTCCAACGCGCTGGACGGGCATATCGATGATACGGTGTCGGCCCTGTCGGTGGGCGGGGTGACCGTCGATCGGATCCGCTGCGCCGGGAAGAGCGAGGCGACCCTTTATTTCGGCGATTCCCTGGCAGATGCCGCTCAGAGCCTTAACAGCAAATTCGGCATACCCTGCTACGGTTTCACCTCCATCACCGGCCTTGCCGAGAGCGATCTGCTGATGACGACGCTCGCCGCGCTGGCCGGCCGGCCGATTCCGGAGAAATTCCGGCGCTGGAGGAGTCGCCTGATGGACGCCATGGTGGACAGCCACTACCAGTTCGGGCTCAAGAAGGTGGCGCTGGCCCTTGAAGCCGACCATCTCAAGGGGATGACGGCATTTCTGGCAGGACTAGGCTGTGAGATACAGGTGGCCATTGCCGCCACCAGGACGCGCGGGTTGGACCGGCTGCCGGTGGAGAACCTCTTTGTCGGCGATCTGGAAGATCTGGAGCAGACCGCGGTAGGGGCCGATCTGCTGGTGGCCAACTCCAACGGCCGCCAGGCCGCGAACAAGCTCGGCATCAAGGCACATTTGAGGACCGGCATGCCCGTCTTCGACCGTCTCGGCGCGCAGCAGAAGATGTGGGTCGGCTACCAGGGGACCCTGAATCTGGTCTTCGAGGTGGCGAACATCTTCCAGGCCAATGCCAAGGAAGCGCAGAAGATCGCGCACAACTAGAAAGTCCCCCTTTGACAAAGGGGGATTTAGGGGGATTTGCCTTCGGNNATCCCCCCCGACCCCCCTTTTTCAAAGGGGGGAGAGATGAAGTGAGCTGGATACGGAGTTGAACCAAACCGGCTGAATTCAGAGGTGCAAGACTTTAGCTTCGACTTCAACTGTAGAGCCCAAAGTAGTTAATCTAACGACCCATATCCGTTTTCCCCAACACTCCCTCCCCCTCAAGGGGAGGGAGTGTTGGGGATGGGAAAAGGGGACAGGAGCTGACCATGAAAATTGCTTTTACGACTAAAACGGGTGAATCGATCGATCTGCACTTCGGTCAGGCTGAATCTTTCCATGTCTGGGAAGTAGGTCCCGACGAGGCTCACTATGTGGAGACCGTCCGGGTGGGAGAGCATGGCAGCGACGAGGAGGATCGTATCTCCGCACGGGCCAACATCCTCTCGGACTGTGCCGTCGTCTACACCATGCAGATCGGCGGACCCGCTGCTGCAAAGCTGATCGCCAAGCGCATCCATCCCATGAAGACCAATGTCGAGGTGAGTCTGAAAGATTCCATCGAGCGGATCCAGGAGGTTTTGAGAGGAAATCCTCCTCCCTGGCTGCGCAAGGCGATGAACAAAGGGCAGGAAGGCTCGTTCATGGACGAGGATTGATTTACTCGCGAAAACTGTCAGGGAAACCTGCATAACCTAGGAAAAAGGAGATTGACAATGGCTTACATCACCGGCTTGACCAAAGGAAAGAAAGAGTGGACCCCGCAGTTTATCATTTCCATCGACGAAGAGACCTGCATCGGCTGCGGACGTTGCTACAAGGTCTGCGCACACGACGTGCTGACCTTCGAGGAAGTGGACGAGGATGACTCGGCAAAGATGTTCATGACCGTATCCAACGCCAATAACTGTATCGGCTGCGAGGCGTGCGGCAGGACCTGCTCCAAGAAATGCTTCAAATTCGAGCCGGTGGTCGTGTAACAGGTTAAGATTGAGACTAAGATTGAGAGGATTTGAAAGGAGGAAGAATTCGCGGCAGGAACTATATCCAAAACAAAGGCTGTGCCTTTACCCCCCTTTGCAAAGGGGGGAAGGGGGGATTTTGCCCACCTGAGCTGACTAAATCCCCCTCGATCCCCCTTTGCTAAAGGGGGAAGGCTCCCATTTCTGGCCAGTACCATTGTATGGTAGATAGTTCCGAATCGCGGCAGGAATGCCGCTCCTACAGATGCTCTCAACTTAGTCTTGATCTGTCTCAAGGAGTTTCTTATGCTTATCGCGGTTGCTTCCAAGGATGGTAAAGAGATAAACCAGCACTTCGGTCACGTGGAAAGATTCCTCATCTACGAGGTTGAGGACGGCAGGGTCACTCTGTTGGAAGAGCGACCGGTCGAGCGTTATTGCCGCTTCGATCCCGAGCACCCGATGCGCAGCCACACCCTCAAGGATACCGCCGAGGCCCTCAAGGGATGCCGGGCCGTCGTCTGTTCCATGATAGGCGAGCCGCCCAAGCTGGAACTGGAGAGGATCGGGGTAGAACCGTTCGTAGTCGAGGGTGAGATCACCGCGACGCTGCTGGACCTGGCAAAGGTGCTGTAGGTAAAAGGTTTGTAAAGCTAAGCGGCGAGGAGATAAGGCATCGGTTCACTCTCTTTCTTGATCTCGACCTCGACCTCGACCTAAATCTTAATCTTAATCTTAATCTTAATCTTAATCTTAATCTTAATCTTAATCTTAATCTTAATCTTAATCTTAATCTTAATCGGTGATGTCCCATGGAGAGTTCCTTCAACCACTGCAACCTTCCCCCATGGGTCATCGCCTCCCGCCATTTCAACGACAATCCGCAGCCCTTGGAGATCCAGGGGGTGCGGAGCGTCAACCGCTTCCTCTTCCAAAAGCTCGATTCCATAGCCTCTCCCGAGGAGCGCGCCTCCATCTTCAACGATTACATGTCGGTGAAGTTTCAACTGCACCAGTGGCAGGACCAGAAGACCGCCACCGCCAGAAAGAGCCTGAAAAACAGCTATCTCCGCTTTCTGCGCGGCTGGATGATGGACTCCAACTCGGTCGAGGGGGCGGTTTTGAAGGGTTGGGTGGAGAGCCGGATGGGTCTGCCTCCCACCTTTCATCACGAGCGGATCGCCGGCATCCATGACGACAAGTACCTGAAGTACGCCGTGGACAGGACCAAGGGAAGCGCCCGCACCTCGGCCATCAATTCACAGCTGGATCTCCTCTACGAGTACTGCCAGTACGAGCTCGCCAAGAAGTATCCCGGCCGAAAAAGCCTCACCCTGTTCCGGGGAACTTTCGAGCGCTGCGAGCACGACAGGCTGGAAACCATCTCCAAGCGGGAGGAGATCGTGCGCCTCAACAACCTGAACTCGTTCACCACCGATGAGGAGCGCGCCTGGGAGTTCGGTTTCATCGTCTGGGAGGTGCAGGTTCCGCTGGCAAAGATCTTCTTCTACAGCGAGCTGCTGCCGACTTCCATCCTGAAAGGGGAGGGGGAGTGCCTGGTGATCGGCGGGGAGTACCGGGTGAAGCGGCTGCTTTGCACGGTTTGAGCAAAGATCACCCTCCCCCAGCCCCCACTGC
>DNRQ01000032.1 GCA_003499925.1 Geobacter sp. | reverse complement strand
GGGAGAGGGTGCCCGAAGGGCGGGTGAGGGAGTCTCGGTGTTGTGCACCGAGCCTGGACAAAGGTCGAGCCTCCCTCACCCCTGCCCCTCTCCCGGAGGGCGAGGGGAGAGTGGGGAGATGGTCACACTGCCGAGCAGGTTAAGGTTCGAGGACTCTTTTGGAGGACGCGCAGAAGGAAGGGGATTAGAAGCGGCGTTTGACGAGGAAGCCCCCCCTGGCGAGCCGCGACTGCAGCCAGAGGCCGAGCCACATCTTGATCAGGCTGCGGGTGGTGGGGATCAGGAAGAATATGCCGAGAAAATCAGTGAAGAACCCGGGGGTCATCAGCAGGACGCCCCCTATGAAGACCAGCGCCCCGTCCAGCAACTGGGCGGCCGGAAGCCTGCCGAGGGATAGTTCTTCGCGTATCCGGGTGATGATCCTGAAACCCTGGCTGCGCACCAGATAGGCGCCCAGAAGGCTGATCAAAAGGAGGGTCGCCACGGTGGCAAGGCCGCCGATCAGGGAGCCCACCTTGATCAGCAGGTAGATCTCGATCACCGGAACGATGAGAAAGATGAGAAATAGTTTGAAAAACATGGTCTATTTCCTCATATCGATGCCGTAGCTCTTGATCTTCCTGTGCAGGTTGCTCCGCTCGAGCTCGATCGCCTCGGCGGTCTTGGAGACGTTCCAGTCGTTCTCCTCAAGCTTCTGGATGATGAACTCCCGCTCGAACTCCTCGCGCGCCTCGCGCAGGCTGGAAAGCTCCAGCACGCTGTCCAGCCTGCCGCCGCCTGCCTCCCTGCCGCTCGCCTCCACACCGAGGTAGTCCGGGAGATGGTTCACGGTAACGGTGCGACCCGGGGTCATGATCACCAGACGCTCCACGATGTTCTTGAGCTCCCTCACGTTGCCGGGCCAGTCGTAGCGCTTGAGTTCCTCCATCGCCTCCGGCACGATCAGCTTGAGCTCCCTCCCCTCGCGCCTGCAGAAGGCATCCAGGAAATGGTCGGCCAGGATCGGGACGTCGTCGCGCCGCTCCCGCAGGGGCGGCACCTTGAAAGGGACCACGTTCAAGCGGTAGAAGAGGTCTTCCCGGAAGCTGCCGTTCCTGATCTCCTCCTCGAGGAGCTTGTTGGTTGCCGCCACGATCCGGACGTCGACCTCCAGGGTCCGGGTGCCGCCCACCCGCTCGAACTTCTTCTCCTGAAGTATCCTGAGCACCTTCGCCTGGGTCTTGAGCGACATGTCTCCGATCTCGTCCAGGAACAGCGTGCCGCCGTCGGCCAGGTCGAACTTCCCCTTCTTCTGCGCCACGGCGCCGGTAAAGGCGCCCCGCTCATGTCCGAACAGCTCGCTTTCGATCAGTTCCTCGGGGATCGCCGCGCAGTTTATCTCGATGAACGGCTTGTCGCGGCGCTGGCTGTGGAAGTGGACCGAGCGGGCCACCAGCTCCTTGCCGGTCCCGTTCTCTCCGGTGATGAGCACCGAGGCGTTGGTCGGCGCCACCATCAGGATCTGCTCCCTCAGCGTGGTCATGGCCGCCGAACTGCCGATCATCTCGTGGCTTTGCAGCACGAGCCCGCGCAACGAGGCGTTCTCCTCCTTGAGCCGGGTCATGGCGAGGGCGTTCTCCACCGTGACCACCACCTTCTCAAGCGAGAGCGGCTTTTCGATGAAGTCGTAGGCGCCGAGCTTGGTCGATTTGACCGCCGTCTCGATGGTGCCGTGACCGCTCATCATGATCACGTTCAGGGAGGGGTGCAGCTCCTTCAGCCGCTTGAGCGTCTCGATGCCGTCCATCCTCGGCATCCAGATGTCCAGAAGCACGAGCCCCGGGAGCTCCCGCGCGCAGAGTGCCAGCGCATCCACCCCGTCCGCGGCGCTAACCGTCCGGTACCCTTCGTCCTCCAGGATTCCGGCCAGGGCCGAGCGGATCCCCTCTTCGTCGTCGACTATCAGTATCGTTTCAGTCATGGTAGCCCTTATTTGCATGATCCCCTTCACCGGGGCAAAGCCGTTAACTTGCGAGTCCAACCTCCCGGGCCAGCTCCCGCCAGGCGCCGAGGCTGCGCTCGATCATCCCTTTGTCCACGCAGTAGGCGATCCTGAAGAAGCCGGGGGCACCGAATCCCGCGCCGGGCACCAGCAGGATGCGGTGCTTCTGCGCGATCCTGACGAACTCGATGTCGTCTGCCAGCGGGGACTTGGGGAAGAAGTAAAAGGCGCCGTCGGGCTGCACTACCTCAAATCCCAACCCGGTCAGGGCTCCGAAAAAGAGGTCGCGTTTCTCCTGGTAGGCGTGGATGTCGACGGAGACGTGCTGCAGGCCGGCGACCAGACGCTGCATCAGCGCGGGGGCGTTGACGAATCCGAGCACCCGGTTGGAGAAGACCGCTCCCTCCATGAACTGGTTCACGTCGTTCATCCGGGGATTGGCCGCGAGGTAGCCGATCCGTTCTCCCGGAAGCGCCAGGTCCTTGCTGTGCGAGGTGACGATGACGGAGTTGCTGACGTAGCGGAAGATGTTGGGGACGTTTTTGCCGTCGTAGGCGATCCGCGCGTACGGCTCGTCGGAGATGACGCAGATCTGCCGGCCGAACTCCTTTTCCTTGGCGCTCACCATCTCCCCCAGACGCGCCAGGCTCTCGGCCGGATAGATGACGCCGGTCGGGTTGTTGGGGGAGCAGATTATGACGGCCCGGGTCTTGGCGCCCACCGCCGCAGCGATCGCCTCGACGTCGAGCTGGAAGGTGTCGCGGTCGGTCCAGACCTCGACTGGGACGCCGCCGTGGTTGTCGATATAGAACCGGTACTCGACGAAGAAGGGGGTGAGGATGATCACCTCGTCGCCCGGGTTCAGGATGGTCTTCAAAACCACGTTGAGCGCTCCGCCGGCGCCGCAGGTCATCACCACCTGTCCGGCCTGCACCGGCAGGTCCGACGCCTTGCTCAAAGCCTCTGCCACCGCGCTGCGGGTCTCGACATACCCCGCGTTGTTCATGTAGCGGTGCATCCCGGGAAGCGGGGACTGAGCGAGCTTCAGGAAGGCTTCGTTGAACTCCTCGGGGGGTTCGACATCCGGGTTGCCGAGGGTGAAGTCGTAAACCTGGTCCGCGCCAAACTGTCGGCGCAGCAGTTCCCCCTCCTCGAACATCTTCCTGATCCATGACGATTTGGCGATAAATCCGGCAATCTTGGTGGCGACGGCCATCGAGCGCTCCTTTTGAGGCAGATTAAAGACAGGTAAAGGTAAAGGTAAAGGTAAAGGTAAAGGTAAAGAGTAAGGCAGAAGCTACGTGCGAAGATCGAGGTCGAGAATTAAGATGCGACCACAGTTACAGATAGGGGCGAATGTTCATTCGCCCCTATGACTTTTCCTTAATCTCAATCTTGATCTGTTTCTTTACTGCTTGTCGATGCAGCATTTCTTGTACTTCTGGCCGCTGCCGCAGATGCAGGGATCGTTGCGACCGATCTTCGGGGAAGTCCTGACTATCGGCTTCTGCGTGACGGGCTTGCCGTCGGTGAAGAACCAGGCTTCCTTCTCCTTCTTGAAAAGGCCGAGCTCATGATGCACCTTCGGCTCGCCCTTCTCGCTGAAACGGGCCACGAACTCGACCTCGCCGGTCGTGTCGGCGCTGCCGCCGTCCTTAACGGCAACGATCTCCAGACCGTGCCATTGCGCGCTCTCCGCCCACTCCTTGGTACCGATATGGTCATACCCTTCGCGGTGCTTGGGGTGGGTGCTCTCGAATATGTACTCGGTCTCCACCTTCACGTAGGCCGAATAGCGGGAACGCATCAGCGCCTCTGCCGTCTCCGCAAGCCGCGCGCCTTTGATGACGGGCTCACAGCAATCAGTATAGGCAAGACCGGTTCCACATGGACACTGCTCCATCTCTTATTCCTCCTCTTTTCGGATCTGTTCCTGCTTGTTGGTGAAATCGCTTAGCGGGTCTCGTAATCGGCGGCCACTACCGAAGCGCAGACGCTCCTCATGTAGGCTGCCACCTCATTGGCGTGGTATGGGTGCACCTGGTAAGCCTGCAGCTCTTCCAGGGAATCGAACTTGGTGACCAGGGCGATATCGGCGGAACGCTCGGAATGGATCAGGTCAACCCCCACCTCCAGGTGGCGCAACTGCTCGATTTTGCCATCCATGCTGAGCAGGAGGTCGCGCGCCTTCTCGACCCCTTCAGGGGTCGGTTCTTTGAGCTTGAACAATACGATGTGCGTTACCATTTCTTTCTCCCGGGAAATTGTAGTGTAAAAACAGATACCCAGTAATACATCGGCGTCCGCCTCCCTGTCAACGCCGCGCACCGATTTCCCCCATTAAAATTTCGATAAAACTGTTGCGCTGGGGCGGCAATGCTGGTATAAGGACAAACACGACAATAAAGATCTTGTTTATCTTTGAATCAGGGAGGGCGAAATGGCCGGCGTTAGATTGATGTTTGTGATGGTTCTGCTTTGCGGTGCTCTCGCGGCACGGGGCGCTGAGGCTCAGACGGTCCTGTTCGATAACGGGCACGGCGAGCGCTTCCTGATCGGCGAGAAAGGGGCGCTGCATCTTTCCGGTCTGGTTGAACTGTTCCAGGCGGCAGGCGCACGGGTCGCCACGCTGGACCAGCCGATCAGCGACGCGACTCTGGCAGGCGCCGACGCGCTGGTGATCTCCGGCGCCTTTGCTCCGCTCACACCCGAGGAAATTGCGGCAGTCGACCGCTTCATGAAAAGGGGCGGCAAACTCGCCGTCATGCTACACACCGCCCCTCCCCTGGCAACCCTGCTCGACCACCTGAAGGTAGGCTACACCAACGGCGTGATCCGGGAGAGGGAGAACATGATCGAGGACGACCCGCAGCGATTCCGGGTGACCCGCCTGGGCGCTCATCCGGTAACCCAAGGCCTGCAGGAATTCAACCTGTACGGGGTCTGGGGGCTTATCAACCGGGATGACAGCGCCCGCATCGTCGCTGCCACCAGCCCGCATGCCTGGATCGACCTGAACCGGGACAAGGTTCAGAAAAAGGAGACCACGGCCTCGTTCGGGGTCGTGGTTGCGGGGGAGGTCGGCAAGGGAGGATTCCTCGTCTTCGGTGACGACGCGATCTTCCAGAACAAATTCCTGGAGCAAAACAACAAGGTTCTGGCCGCAAACCTGGCGGGCTGGCTCAAATGAAGCTTGACTGCGTTCAACACAAGGAGGGGAATGAAGATGGCACAGGCATTGGAGATCTACAAGTGTGAAAGTTGCGGCAACATCGTCGAGGTTTTTCATGCAGGTCCGGGGGAGCTGGTCTGCTGCGGCGGCGCCATGACCCTGCAGACGGAAAACACGGTGGACGCCTCGAAGGAGAAGCATGTACCGGTGATCGAGAGGGGCGAGGGTACCATCACGGTGAAGGTCGGCAGCGTACCGCACCCGATGGAGAGCGTCCATTTCATCGAATGGATCGAGCTGATAGCGGACGGGAAGATTTACCGGGCCATGCTGCAGCCGGGTCAGGCGCCGGAGGCGACCTTCGCAGTGAGCGCCGACAAGGTGACCGCCCGCGAGTACTGCACCCTGCACGGGCAGTGGTCTGCGGAGTAGAATCCGTTCTACGTTCTGCGTTCTAGGTTCTGCGTTCTAGGTTCTAGGTTATACGCAGACGGCTTCAACGTTTCACGAAAGGAGGGGGATGGCTTAATAGCCTTCCCCCTCCTTTTTTGTCTGAGAATTATGGATCCTGCGCAGAGCCCCCCTCTCCCTAACCCTCTCCCAGCAAGGGAGAGGGGGCTTGTGCAGCGTGCGAGAAATTAGCATTGACCTTAACTTAACCCTTATTAGCGACGGTTTCCAGGCGGCCCATCATATGATGGTTTGCGGCCATGCTCAGAAGCACCCCCTCTTCCGCCAGGTCATGGGTTACCGTGAGGACCCTTGCCTTGGTAGCTGTATCCACGATCTGTGAACTTTTTGCCGACGCGCTGTCGGACCACACGCAAGACCTCTGGAGTAGCTCGGGCATTCCCGCTTTTGCCGTCCTCACCGCACTCTACTGCCAGCCTTGGTAAGCTCGTAGCACCTGAATGCGTCCCTGATGATCTGCCGCAGCAGCTCTCCGTCCAAGGGCTTGTCGAGAACCTTGAAAACGGCGCCCTGGTTGACGGCGTCAACGACCACATCTCGATCAGCATATCCCGAAAGTAGAATGCGTACGGTTTCAGGATAGATTTCCTTGACCCGGCGCAACAACTCGATGCCGCTGATTCCGGGCATCCGCTGATCGCAGACCACCACCCCTACCTGATTGACTGCCAGCAGCTCCAGCCCGTCCTCGGCACATGTGGCCGAGAGTATCCGGTGGCTGTCGTTGTCGAGCACCCGCACCAGGGCCGCAAGGACAGAGGGTTCGTCATCCACGAGCAGGAGCGTCCTCTCGGTACTGGAGCCGCTTAGCGCTGGGGCTTCGAGTCGCCGGTCCTCCCGGAGCAGTTCCTCGAATTCCACTGCGGGGAGCGCCCTGCTGAAGAGGAACCCCTGCATCTCGTCGCACCCATGGGAACGCAGGTAGGCGAGTTGTCCTGCCGTTTCGATCCCCTCGGCGATGACGCGCAGATTAAGATTGTGCCCCATGGCGATGATGGATCGGGCGATGGCCGCGCTCTCCGGGTCGGTCGTGACCTCCCGGACAAACGAGATGTCGATCTTCAGCTTGTCAAAAGGAAAACGTTTCAGATAGCTCAGGCTGGAGTAACCGGTACCGAAGTCGTCCATGGCGAGCCTTATGCCGAGTTGCTTCAACTCCCTCATGATGAGCATGGCGCTTTCCACGTCATGCATGAGCATGCTCTCGATGACCTCCAGTTCCAGAAAGTTCGGCGCCAGTCCGGTCTTGCGCACGATCCGGTCGACGGAAGCGCAAAGGTCGGCATCCCTGAATTGAACTGGCGAGACGTTAACCGCCAGGGTCAACGCCGGAAGGCCCGCCTCCTGCCAAGCCCGATTCTGAGCGCAAGCCACCTCCAGCACCCAGTCGAAGATCGGGCCGATGAGGCCGGTCTCTTCAGCCAGAGGGATGAACGCGGCAGGCGAAACGATACCCAGCTCGGGGTTTCGCCAGCGGAGCAGTGCCTCCATTCCGTTGACCCGTCCGTTCACCAGATCCACCTGTGGCTGGTAATGCACCGCCAGTTCGCCGTTTTCCAAGGCCCGGCGCAGGTGTTTTTCCATGATCATGCGCGCCAGCGATCGGGCGTTCATCTCGCTGGCATAAAACTGGGAATTGTTGCGCCCCTGCTCCTTGGCGCGGAACATGGCGGCATCGGCGTTTTTCAACAAGGCCTGTGCGTCGTTGCCATCCTTGGGATAGATGCTGATGCCGATGCTGCACGAGATGGCGAATTCCTGGCCATCGATCAGGACGGGGAGATAGAGGGACTCCCGGATCTTCTGCGCCACGAGGGCTACCTTCTCACTCCTCTCAAGATTGGTGAGGACGACGACGAACTCGTCTCCGCCGTGGCGCGCCACCACGTCCGCCGCCCGCACGCATGCCCTCAGGCGCTCCGCCATGGCCTTCAACAAGCGGTCCCCCACGCTGCGCCCGAGACTGTCGTTAACGAGCTTGAAATAATCGAGATCGATGAAGAGGACCGCCATCTCCCGCCGGTAGCGATGGGCATAGCGGGCGGACTGGCTGATCAGGTTGGTGAGGAGGTTGCGGTTCGGCAGGTCGGTGAGCTCGTCATGGTTTGCCTGATATTCCAGCTGCTCTTCGTAGCGTTTCTGCTCGGTGATGTCATTGATGACGCCGACGAAATGGGTCACCTTGCCGCCGTCATCGCGCACCGGCGCAATCGAGAGGGAGTTCCAGAAGTGGCTGCCGTCTTTGCGGTAGTTGCGCAGGACTGCGTGTCCCTCCCTTTGTTCGCGCAGGGCCGCGCGCATCTCCTCCAACCCCATCTGCTCCCCGTCGTCCCGCGACAGAAAGCGCGGGTTTCGCCCCGCCGCCTCCCCGGAGGAGTAGCCGGTGATCTGTTCGAAGGCGGGATTGGTATAGACGATCGGGTTGTCGGGGCGGGTGATGTCGACGATCATGATCCCGTTGCTGCTCGCCTCGATGGCGCGCTGGCGCAGACGCAGCGCCTCCTCCGTCCGCTGTTTCTCCAGCGCCCTCTTCAGATGGAGCAGGAGCAGGTCCACGTCGTACGGCTTGAGCATGTACGAGTATGCCCCCCGGTTTGCCGCTTCGATGGCCGAATCGACGCTGGCCTGTCCGGTGAGGACGATGGCCTCGGTGGCAGGGCTTGCCTTCTTCATCCGTTCCAAGACGTCGAGACCGGAGATGTCCGGCAGCCCCAGGTCGATGAGCGCCACATTAACGAACTGCTCCCGCAGCAGGGCGAGCCCCTCCGCTCCGCTGCCGGCCGCCAGAACCTCGAACCCCTTGACCCTGAAGATGTCGGCGAGGGATTTCCCCATGTTCGGGTCATCGTCGATGATCAGAATGACTGCTTTTTCCATGCCTCGACTCCCGTTTGGTACGACGCCCCCTGCCGCTATCTTCCGTCCGCGTGGACGGGAAGCTGCACCGTGAAGCAGGTCCCCTTTCCCTGTTCGCTCTCCACCTCGATCCCCCCGCCGTTTGTCTCCACCAGGCTCCTGCAGACCACCAGCCCCAGACCGATCCCCTTGGCCTTGGTTGTGAAAAGCGGCTGGAAGAGCTTCGTCATGTGCTCCGGGGATATCCCTTCGCCTGTGTCGGTGACAGAGATGGCGATGAAGTCCTGTACGGGCGCCACTTGCGGGCACCCCGCTTGGGCGGGCGCAGATTGGGCGGGCGCAAGGTCTGCCCCTGCAAGGCGTGCCGCCACCCGCAGCACGCCCCCCTTGGGCATCGCCTGCGCCGCGTTGGTGATGAGGTTCGTAAGCACCTGCCCCATCTGCAGCGGGTCGACCCTGAGAAGGGGAAGTGAATCCGGTATTTCGGTCTGAAGCAGGACGTTGTCCGGAATGGTGCACCTCCCGAGGCTTTCATCCATCAATTCCGTGACCGTCACCGCTTTTGTCTGGGGGGTCTTCGTCCGGGCGAAATCAAGCAGATCGGTGATGATCCGCAGGGAGTTGGCGATCTCCGTCTCGACGATGCCCAGGTATTCCTTCACGGTCTCGTCCGCCTCAGCCAGAACCATTTTCAGGAAGTAGACGGCGTTGCTCATCACCCCGAGCGGATTCCTGAGTTCGTGCCCCACGCTCCCGGAAAGCTGGCCGAGAATGGCGAGCTTCTCCTTGCGCACC
>DNRQ01000212.1:4233-39878 GCA_003499925.1 Geobacter sp. | reverse complement strand
ACCTGCTCCTTACTCTACCGCCTCCGCGTCTCTGCGTTATGGTTTCTGATTTTAGATTTCGGCGATCCAGCTCAAGGCAGGTGTGATTATGCTTAATGGCAAGAAGATTGTAATAGTGCTCCCCGCCTACAACGCGGCGAAGACCCTTGAGATGACCTACAACGAGATCCCTTTCGAGTTCGTCGACGACGTGATTCTGGTTGACGACGCGAGCCGGGATGACACGGCGGAGGTGGCGCGGCGGCTGGGGATCCGTACCGTCATCCACCCCCAGAACCGGGGCTACGGGGGGAACCAGAAAACCTGCTACCAAACGGCACTCTCCCACGGCGCGGACATCGTGGTGATGCTGCATCCCGACTACCAGTACACGCCGCGGCTCGTCACGGCGATGGCCTCCATGATCGCCTACGGTGAATTCGACGCCGTGCTCGCCTCGCGGATCCTCGGCATCGGCGCGCTCAAGGGGGGAATGCCGCTTTACAAATATGTCGCCAACCGCTTCCTTACCCTGGTGGAAAACCTGCTGCTGGGGCACAAGCTGTCCGAATACCATACCGGCTACCGGGCCTTCTCCCGCGAAATACTGGAGAAGCTCCCGCTTGAGCTGAATTCGGAGGATTTCATCTTCGACAACCAGATGCTGGCGCAGATCGTCTGGGCCGGCTTCCGTATCGGCGAAGTCTCCTGCCCCACCAAGTACTTCGAGGACGCCTCGTCCATCAACTTCCGCCGCTCCGTGGTGTACGGCCTGGGCGTGCTCAAGACCGCGCTCCAGTTCCGGCTCTGCAAGATGGGGCTACTGAGGGCGCACATATTCGAACAGGGGGTGGAAGGTGCCAGATAACAGCCGAGTTCTTACCCGGGCGGACCTGGCGCTGTTGACCCTGCTTGCGCTGGCAGCTCTCGGCATTCGCCTTTATTTCCTGCAGTTCTACGACGTGATCTCGGCCGACGGCATCAGCTACGTCTCCATAGCCAAGGATTTCATCTCGGGGCGCGGGCTCGCTGCGGCCACCCATTACCCCCCTTTCTATCCAATACTGCTCGGCCTTGCCAGCACCCTGTGCCATGATTTCGAGACCGCCGGTCTTGCCGTCTCCGTCATCATGGGGAGCCTGCTGGTGGTCCCGGTTTACCTGCTCGGCGTTGAATTCTTCGACAAGAGGGTCGGGTTCGCGGCCGCCGTGTTGTCCGTCACCTGGCCTACCCTGCGCTACTGGTCGACGGCCGTCATGAGCCAGGCGACCTACATAACGCTCTTGCTGCTAGGCGTTTATTTCCTCTGGCGGGCTTACAAGAAAAGCGCCCCGCTGCCCGCGGTTCTGGCAGGGGCCTTTTTCGCCGGCGCCAATCTCACCCGATCGGAAGGGGTTCTGGTATTTGCTGCAGCAATATCCGTTCTCATCCTCTTCACTTTCATCAACCGGCTGCCCCTCGGCAAGCTTCTCTATGCCCTGCTCGCTCTTGGCGTGTTTTTCCTGGTCTGCTCGCCCTATCTCGTCATGCTCCACGAGTTGACCGGGAAGTGGCAGCTGACCGGCAAAAGCAAGATCGCCATCGCCGACGCACTGAGCGAATACTTTGGCAAACCTGACATTAAGCACGATCCCGCTTTCAAGGAGCTCGGCTATCTTGACCTTTTCCGCCTGTACCCGGAGTACATCCGCAGCAACTACCTGAAGAACATCGCGGCCTGCTGGCGTGACATGCTCCCCTTTTATGGCTGGATCCTCGCGGCTATCGGATTGGTCGCCGGTGCGACGCGCAGGGAAGTACTGATGCAACGGGCCTACCTCCTGGCAACCTTTGCCCCTCTTAGCGTCATCGTCGTCGTCTTCTTCATCGGACCGGAGTACACGCAACCGTATCTGCCTGTGCTCTTTCTCTGCATCGGAAGCGGCCTGTCCCGGCTGACAGCCTGGATGAGTGCGGGGATGAATGACATCGCCCCGGCGCCCATGGTCAGGTATCTCGGCTACGCTCCCGTGTGCCTGGCACTTCTCTACGGTAGCTGGAACGTGGTGCGGGCGATCCCCTCGGACCGCAACGTCCCGTATCATTACACGCGGGACGGCGGGAGATATGACGACAAGCAGGTCGGCCTGAAGCTTGCCCAGACGCTCCCCAAAGATGCCGTATTGATGACCCGGTCCGGCAGGATCGGTTTTTATTCCGGGCGCACCTACCTGACTCCCCCCCAGACCGATTATGCCGGCATCGTCGAGTTCGCGGCAAAGAACAAGGCCGATTACCTGATCGCCACGGGCCAACTGCTTGGCATGCGCCCCCAACTGGAGTTTCTCTACGGTCCGATTCTCGATCCGGACCGTCCATTCACCCCGCCGCCCGAGCTCGAGCTGGTTTCGTTGAGCCAGGAACCGGGCGGAAGTCCCTACATCGTCTACCGTTTCAAATCCCGATGAGCCAGTCCCGCGTGCAGATGCAGTCTGAGGACTGTAGTCGCATTACCATAGAGACCAGCGACCAAGAGACCCTGGATGGGCTGACCGGATACGGGTTGCGCATCATCCAGCCCAGGCACGGCTACCGCTTCTCGGTGGACCCGCTTCTTCTGGCCGATTTTGCCCGGGTCGGGGCAGGGGAGCGCGTGCTGGATCTGGGCACCGGCTGCGGCATTCTCCCGCTGCTGCTTGCCAGGCTGGAGGCATCCGCAGTCATTACCGGTGTCGAGTTTCAGGAGGTTATGGCCGACATCGCCTCCCGCAACGTCGCGTTGAACGAGCTTTCCGGTCGGGTGGAGATCCTCGCCGAGGATGTGGTCGGGCTCAGGGGCCGGTTCCCTGTCTCGAGCTTCGACCTGGTTGTCTCCAATCCTCCCTACCGGCGCCCGGGCACCGGCAAGATCAGCCCGCGCGCGGGGCGCGACGGCGCGAGGCACGAAACCACCGCGACCCTTGCCGATTTCCTGGCCGCTGCCAAGTATCTGGTGAAGGAGTCGGGGCGGATCTGCTTCATCTATCACACCTGCCGGCTTGCCGAGCTGATGGCGCAGGCGTCAGTGCAGAAGCTCGCGGTGCTCAGGCTGCGCATGGTGCACGGCAACGCGGCGGCACCCGCCAGGATGTTTCTCGTCGAGCTGATGAAGGGGAGAACGGGAGAGCTGCAGGTGGAGCCGCCGCTCATGGTGCGCGGCGACGACGGCGGCTACAGCGAGGAGAAGGTTAGAATCTATCGGGGGTTGTAAAACTAGTCGGCGGGTTTTGACGGTCTCCCCCCTTTGAAAAAGGGGGGTTGGGGGGGATTTGGCCCAGGGTGCCATAGCTAGTGCTGCCAGCACTGACTGCAAATCCCCCTAAATCCCCCTTTGTCAAAGGGGGACTTCCTGGAGTGCCAACATATTAGAGGTAATCCGGTTGCGTATCATTTGAAATGTGTGGATAATACGGCACTGGAACCTGTTCTTTGCAAACGAGACGCAGTGTGGAAGAGGAGTAACGATGACGGTGCGGAAGAGGACTCCTGAGCTCCTAGTGATTCTCCCGATCTTTCCTGATCAGACTTTCAAATACCGCGCGCAGTTCAGGATCGCTCACCGACTGGGACTGCTCTGCGATCCAGGTGCGTTCCTCTTCGCTTAGCTCGCGCCGCTTCGCAGCCTGAGGCTTTTCATCTGGAGCTGGCGGCGCCGAAACCCTGCCGGCTTTCATGTACAGCTCTTTTACCAGCTCCTCGCCGAGCTCCCCGTTCACTTTCGCGATCAGCTCACGCTTGAGGTAGTTCAGCTGCTGCATCCAGGGGGCGCTGTCGACGGTGAGGGTGAGGGTGCCGTCGCGAAAGGCTGCCGGCCTGGCGTGGGAGGCGATGCGGCTTCCCACCGCGTCCTCCCAGACCAGCCAGATGCGCCCCTCCTTGAGCCTCTTCTCGGCGGGGGTGCCGCGCAAAATGGCGCTCAACAGGTCGGCGACGGCCACGGGTCTGCGCATCCTGGAGCGCTTGTCAGCCAACGTCGTTTCTCTTTCGGTAGATTTTGCCGCCGATCATCTGGCCGAGGACGGCGCCGGCGAGGGTAAACGGGATGAATGGCACGCCGAGCCCTGCCTTGATCCTGGCGTACATGATGATAGGTATGGAGATGTGGATGTAGAACCACCACCCAGGTGAGAACTTGCGGCAGGATTGACGCTGGTACCCCATGGGAACGTTGAAGACGACCGCCATGAGTATCAAGGCGGTTACTTGTAGGGCTATCTGCATGCATTACCTCTTGGTTCATGGATATTATGAGTTAAAGGCCCCTTTGTCAATGTGGTTCTAAAGGGGGCCAATAGGGAAAAGGAGCAGTTGTGGTAAAAGACGGAGATTACGTGGCCATATTCAACTCGGTCCATCGGGTCATGGAGGCGGAGCGGCTTCTCAAGGACAAACATCTGAAGATTCTGCTGATACCGGCACCCAGGGCGCTCGCGGCCGATTGCGGCCTCGCCATCCGGTACGCCGGGGAGGTCAGGAGCGAGGTGGAAGGGGCGCTGGCCGAGGCGGGGCTGCTGCCGCGCGACCTGTACCGGAAGTCGGGAGAGGCTTTCGAAAAGATAGAGGGGGAACTGTGAACAGCTTGGATGTGAGGGGTATGGCGTGCCCGCTGCCGGTGGTTTCGGTGAAGAGGGCGCTGGAGTCGGCTGAGGGGGAGCTGCGCGTGCTGCTGGACGACGGTGCGCCGCGGGAAAATGTCAGGCGCTTTGCCGAAGGGCGCGGCTACCGGGTACAGGAGGAGCCGCTTGAGGGCGCCTTCGCCTTTACCATCTCCGGCGCCGCCAAAAAACCGGAGGTCGCGGCATCCGAGCGTGCGGGAGCCACCGTCATGCTGATCGGCACGGACCGGATGGGGGACGGCCCCGAGGAACTGGGAAGGCTCCTGATGAAGAACTTCATCATCACGCTGGTGGAGCTCCCCGAGCTTCCGGACCGGATCCTCTTCATTAACACCGGGGTCCTCTTGACCGCCGCGGGCTCCGAGGTGATCGAGGCGCTGGAGGCCCTGGGCAACCGCGGGGTGGAGGTGCTCTCCTGCGGGATCTGCCTCGACTTCTTTAAGAAGAAGGAGAGCCTTGCCGCGGGTGGGGTGACCAACATGTTCACCATCGCCGAGAGCCTGCTTCAGGCACGCTCGGTGGTGCGGTTGTAACCATAGACGCCGCGATTATCAGCCGCCTGTGAATAACCATGCACCTGTGCATAACTATCCATATGTAGATAATTATGCTTGACAATATGCGTAGATATCCACTAAAGTGACTCTCTTGCCGCGGGATAGCTGCGTGCCTTTACCGGCGCAGGGCGTGGCCTGAGATAAATAATCGCCGTTTTCCGGCATCTTATAGGGTTTTTGATGTTCGCAACTTTATCCGATAAACTCGACCTGGTCTTCAAGAAGCTCCGCGGTCAGGGTGTCATGACCGAGGAAAACGTCAAGGACGCGCTGCGCGAAGTGCGCCTGGCGCTTCTCGAGGCGGACGTAAATTTCAAGGTCGTCAAGGATTTCGTCGAAAGGGTGCGCGGCCGCGCCGTCGGGACCGAGGTGATGCAAAGCCTTGCTCCCGGGCAGCAGGTGATCAAGATCGTCCATGACGAGCTGGTGCTCCTGATGGGCGGCGGGGAGGACAACTCCCTCGACCTGGCAGCCAAACCGCCGGTGGCGATCATGCTGGTCGGTCTGCAGGGCGCCGGGAAGACCACCTCCTGCGGCAAGCTCGCCAAGTACCTGAAATCGCAAAAGCGCAAGCCGCTGCTGGTCCCCGCCGACGTCTACCGCCCGGCCGCCATCGAGCAGCTCAAGGTCCTGGGGCGTCAGCTCTCCATCGAGGTGTTCGATGCGCAGGCCGATCAGAAGCCGATCGAGATCTGCCGCGCCGCGCATCGCTACGCGACGCTGAACGCGTTCGATACCATCATCTACGATACCGCCGGCCGCCATCAGATAGACGACTACCTGATGCAGGAGCTGGAGGGGATCCGGGACGAGCTGGCACCGCGCGAGATCCTGTTCGTGGCGGACGCCATGACCGGGCAGGAGGCGGTGAACGTCGCCGCCGGCTTCAACGAGCGCCTGGGCATCACCGGCGTCATCCTCACCAAGCTCGACGGCGACGCCAAGGGGGGGGCAGCCCTCTCCATCAAGGCGGTGACCGGCAAGCCGGTCAAGTTCGTGGGGCTTGGCGAGAAGCTGGACGCGCTCGACGTGTTCCACGCCGACCGTCTGGTCTCCCGGATACTCGGCATGGGGGACGTGCTCACCCTGATCGAGAAGGCGCAGGCGAACATCGACGAGAAGGAGGCCGACCGCCTCCAGCAGAAGATGAAGAAGAGCGGCGGCCAGTTCGATCTGGAGGACTTCAAGAGCCAGCTGCAGCAGATCAAGAAGATGGGCTCCCTGGAGTCGATCATGGGGATGATCCCCGGCATGGGGAAGGCGATGAAGCAGATGCAGGGCGCCCAGCCATCCGAGAAAGAGCTGAAGCGGATCGAGGCGATCATCGATTCGATGACCCCGAAGGAGCGGGCCAACCACACCATCATCAACGGCAGCCGGCGCCTGAGGATAGCCAAGGGGAGCGGCACCACCGTCCAGGAGGTGAATCAGCTCCTTAAGCGCTTCAGCGAGGCGCAGCGGGTGGTGAAGCAGATGCAGAAGCTGGGCCCCAAGGGGCTGATGAAGGGAATGAAGGGGATGGGAAAAGGGATGTTCCCTTTTTAAGCGAACCTCTTTGACGATAGCAATAAACCAAGTAAAGTTAGTAGATTCCGTTACACCACTTACAGCGATTGCGGATCCAAGATCCGAGCATCCCAGGAGGAAGAAATGGCAATAAAGATCAGACTTGCACGTGCGGGCGCTAAAAAGAAACCCTTTTACCAGGTAGTGGTTGCAGACTGCCGTTGCCGCAGGGACGGACGTTTCATCGAGAACGTCGGCACCTACGACCCCAACAAGAACCCGGCGGTATACAATCTGGAAGAAGGAAAGACCCTTGAGTGGCTCAGCAAGGGCGCGCAGCCTACCGACACGGTCAAGCAGATCCTGAAGAAGGTCGGGATTTGGGAGAAATTCGTCTCGCCGGCCGCTTAATTCTCGTAAGGTCCGGTGCTCCGGATATCCCACACTACAGAGGATAGCGACATGAAAGAGCTTGTTGAGACCATCGCCAAGGCACTTGTTGATGACCCGAGCCAGGTGAGAGCTACCGAGGAGCTGGAGGAAGAGACCAGCGTAATCAAGCTCACCGTCGCAAAAGAGGACATGGGGCGTATCATCGGCAAGGAGGGGCGTACCGCGAAGGCGATCCGCACCCTGTTGAACGCTGTTTCCACAAAGGACAACAAGAAAGCCATCCTGAAGATCGTAGAGTGATAGATGTCCGGTAGCAACAAAACAGTACTTATAGGTAAGATCCAGGCGACACAGGGGATCCGCGGGCAGTTGCGCGTCATCCCCTTCGCCGGGGATGCCTCCAGCATCTCGCAGATCGACAGCGTGATGATCAAGTCGCCGACCGGGGCTCTGGAGAGGTTTCCAGTGGTTTCCGCGAAGGCGCACGGCAAGAGGGTGATCCTGACCCTGAAGCCCTTTGACAACATCAACCAGGTGCTGCACCTGGTCGGCCGCGAAATCTACGCCGACCGCGGTGCGCTCCCGGATCTCCCCTCCGACGAGTATTACTGGTCGGACCTCCTGGGGCTCCAGGTGGTAACCGCGCAGGGGGAAGCGCTGGGCGAGCTGGTCGACATCATCGAGACCGGCTCAAACGACGTGTACGTGGTAAAGCTGGACGGGCGCGAGGTGTTGATCCCCGCGCTCGAGGATGTGGTGCTTTCGGTGGATCTCGCCGCAAACAGCATGACGGTCTCTCTTCCCGAGGGGCTCCTCGATCTATGAAATTCGACATTTTGACGCTGTTCCCGGCCATGTTCGACGGGCCGCTGACGGAGAGCATCCTGAAGCGCGCCGCGGAGAACGGGCTGATCGAAGTCGCCCTGCACAACATCCGCGACTGGGCCCTCGACAAGCACGCCACGGCCGACGACTCCCCCTACGGAGGGGGCGCCGGCATGGTGATGAAGGTGGAGCCGATCGCCGGGGCGATCGAAGCTGTCAAACGGAAGCACCCGAACTCCAGGGTGATCCTCACCACCCCCTGCGGGCGCCCCTTCAACCATGCGGTTGCCGAGGAGCTCTCCAGGGAAGAGGGGGTCATCATCATCTGCGGCCGCTACGAGGGGGTCGACGAGCGGGTGCGCACCCTCTTCGTCGACGACGAGATCTCCCTGGGCGATTTCGTGCTGACCGGCGGGGAGATCGCCGCCATGGTGATAGTGGATGCCGTGGCCCGTCTGGTCCCGGGGGTACTGGGAAGCGACGCCTCGGCGCAGTACGACTCCTTCGCCGACGGACTTCTGGAGTACCCGCAGTACACCAGGCCCCCCGAATTCAGGGGTGAGAAGGTTCCCGACATCCTGCTCTCCGGCAACCATGCCGAGATCGCCAAGTGGCGGCGCAGGGAGTCCTTCAGGAGAACCCTCGCCTCGCGCCCCGAGCTCCTCGACGGCATCGAGTTGAGCAAGGCGGACAAAAAGCTTATGGAAGAGGCGCGCAAGGGCGCCGAGGCCTCGACGAAGGCGGTCACGGGCGCCGAAGCCTCGGCGAAGGCGGCTCGATGACGGTCGCGGCCAATTTCAATATAGCGCTGCTGCATTATCCGGTGTACGACAAGAACCGGGATGTGGTGGCGACGGCAGTAACCAACCTGGATATCCACGACATCGCGAGATCCGCCCGCACCTACGGCGTGTCGCGCTACTACATCGTGACTCCGGTTGAGGAGCAGCGACGGCTCGTTGAGAAGATCCGGCAGCATTGGCTTTCGGGTTGGGGTTCCACCTACAACCCGAAGCGAAAGCTGGCCCTGGAACTGCTTCAGACGGAAAACTCCCTGGCTGAGGCGATTCTCGACATCGAGAAGCGCACCGGCAGGAGACCGAAAACGGTGGTGACCGGCGCTTCCGGACGGGACAACAGCGTGAGCTTCTCGGATCTCAAGGCGCTCATCGACGCGGAGCCGGAGCAGCCTTTCCTGATGCTGCTCGGCACCGGGTGGGGGCTCACCGAAGAGGTTTTTGACAAGAGCGATTACGTGCTGGAGCCGATCAGCGGCGGTGGCGATTACAACCACCTCTCGGTGCGCTCCGCGGCGTCGATCATGCTGGACAGGCTCTTCGGGCGCTAGCGGGAGTCAGGACGGCCGGAACAATCGGATTGGATGTAAGGATGTAGCAGGTGGGGTAAGGGACGGCGTAAATGCCACAGTATAATATCTTGCAAGACTAGAGGTTCCAGATAAGGGAGGAAGTGCAACATGAACAAGATTGATTTTATCGAAATGGCGCAGATGAAGAAGAATATCCCCAAGTTTACTCCTGGCGACACCATCAAGGTGCAGGTAAAGATCGTTGAGGGTGACAAGAGCCGTATCCAGGCGTTTCAGGGCGTCTGCCTCGGCCGTCAGAACGGCGGGATCCGTGAGTCGTTCACCGTCAGGAAGATTTCCAACGGCGTCGGCGTCGAGAGGGTTTTCCCGCTGCACTCCCCGTCCGTCGAGGCGATCGAGGTCGTGACCCGCGGCCAGGTGCGTCGTGCGAAGCTTTACTACCTGCGCAAGCTGCGCGGCAAGGCTTCCAGGATCAAGGAAAGAAAATACATCGCCGGCCAGTAGGTCGCGGAAAAAGCCCCGGTCCAGCGACCGGGGCTTTTTTTTACCCGCTACTTCCCTTCTCAGTCAAGCTTTGACGAACACTCCCCCCTTTGAAAAAGGGGGGCAGGGGGGGATTTAGCCTTACGGAATAGCCGGTCAGCTCCCCCCGAAATGTTTCTCGTTCCCAAGCTGGAGCTTGGGAACGAGATGGCAGGATAAACGGGGATACCTCGGCCAGGTAGAGCTGACCCGGCTACCCCCTTTTAGCCTTTACGAGTGGTACCTGGCTGCCATAAAATCAAATCCCCCTAAATCCCCCTTTTTCAAAGGGGGACTTAATCCTGGATCCCATGACCCCAGACCTTTTCCCCGGCAACCCGTCCCTTGACATGCTCGCCCTCGAACTACAGGCGACCCGTCGGGGCTTTTGCCGCATCGCCGGAATAGACGAGGCGGGGCGCGGTCCGCTGGCGGGCCCCGTCGTCGCAGCAGCGGTCATCCTGCCGGACGGGCTGATCCTCCCCGACGTGAACGATTCCAAGACACTCACCGCAGCGCTCAGGGAGGAACTCTTCGAGCTCATCTCCAAAGAGGCGCTCGCCGTCGGGGTCGGCGTCGGCGGTCACGAGCTGGTGGACAGCATCAACATCCTCCAGGCGACCCTCTCGGCCATGCGCGACGCCGTCCTAAGCCTGAGCCCCGCACCCGATTTCCTCCTCATTGACGGCATCTCCAGCATTCACATGAACATCCCTCAGCGCACCGTTAAGAAGGGCGACAGCCTGAGCCTCTCCATAGCGGCCGCTTCCATCATCGCCAAGGTAACCCGGGACCGGATGATGGCGGAGTACGATGTGCTGTATCCGGGCTACGGCTTCGCCGCGCACAAAGGGTACGCTGCGGTCTCTCATCTGGCCGCCATCGCCAAGCTGGGACCGTCGCCGATCCACAGGAAGAGCTTCAGCGGTGTCAAGGAGCACGTACCAGCGGGGCAGGGAGAGGAACTTTCCGGATCGGGGTCAGGGCTGCTCCCTTTCTAGCCTTTGTATACTTCAGGAGTTAGCCTATACTTGCTGCTACACTGAGGTTGATCTACCGGAAGCACCGGTGCAGGGGCGCACATGCAAGAGAAGAAGGGGAACCATTCATTAGGTGACCGGGGAGAATCGATTGCGGCGACCTTTCTACAAGGGGCTGGATTTTCCATCGTGGAGCGCAACTTCCGCTGCGTTTGCGGGGAACTCGACATCGTCGCAAGGGATGGGAGATCGATCGTCTTCGTCGAGGTCAAGTGCCGCAACAACAAGGCCTACGGTCCGCCGCAACTGGCCGTCACCCCGTTCAAGCAGCGGCAGATATCCAAGGCGGCGCTGGTCTGGCTCTCGAAAAGGCGGCTCTACGATGCGGAGGCGCGCTTCGACGTGGTCGCCATCGTGCTTCACGACCACGACCTTCCCGAGATAGAGCATATCCGGAACGCCTTCGACCTTGCCTACTAGCGGTCGTATTTTTCACGCGTTATCCGCCCTTCACCGTCCACAGTTTTGTCACTTTCACTGTTCACAGTTCACAGATCACGGTTTTGTTCACCTTTCACCTTTCACGGTTTTGTTCGGTTCACGGAGGTTCACATGCAGATAGTGACGATTGTCTACCGCCTGGCGGTCTCCCTGTGGCTGGGAGGAGCAGCATTATTCACTTTCGTGCTCACCCCGATGCTGTTTCGCTCCGAAAGCAGGGACACCGCCGCTCGCATCGTGGGTCTCTTCTTCCCCGGCTATTTTCGCTGGGGGGTCGCTTGCGGCATGGTCGCCCTGATCAGCCGGATCATCCTCTCGGGAAAGGGGCAGCTCCCGGCGGCGCTGATCATCTTCGTGATGCTTACGCTTTCCTCGATTCAGGCCTTCTACATAGAGCCGCGTGCGGCGGCGATCAAGCGCGAGATCGTCTCCTTTGAGAGCACGCCCAAGGATCATCCGCTGCGCCGCCAGTTCTCCAGGCTGCACGGGGTATCCGCCGTATGCAACCTCTCCGTCATAGTCGGCGGGGTGCTGCTCGTGGTGCTCTTCTAGCCGTCGACTCCAGTCGACTCGGCATCCGAAAGATTTGCAATGGAATCTGCGCTGTGCTAGTAATTAAGAAAAAACTGCGGAGAAGCTCATGAATTTTACCGTCGCCCTGGCCCAGATCAAGCCGAAGCTCGGCTGTCTGGCGGACAACATGGCCCTGATCGAGGCCGAAATAGATAAAGGGATCACTGCGGGTGCCGACCTGGTCATCTTTCCGGAGCTGGGCCTCACCGGCTATTTTCTGAAGGACCTGGTGCCGGAAGTTGCGCTGCGCCTTGACGCCCCGCAGATAGAGAGGCTCAAGGTGCTCTCGCGACGCATTTCTATCGCCATCGGCCTGGTCGAGGTCTCCGCCGATTACCGCTTCTTCAATTCGGCCATCTACCTGGAGGCGGGGGAAATCCGCCACGTGCACAGGAAGGTCTACCTGCCGACCTACGGTCTGTTCGACGAGCAGCGCTACCTCGCCCGGGGCGAGCGCTTCCGGGCCTTTGACACGCGCTTTGGCAGGGTGGGCATGCTGATCTGCGAGGACATGTGGCACCTTTCCGCCTCCTACATCCTCGCCATGGACAACGCCACCACGCTTCTCTGCCTCTCCTCCAGTCCGGGGCGCGGCGTGAGCGGCACCGAGGAACTCGGCTCGGCAGCCGCCTGGCAGAAACTGACCTCCACCACGGCGATGTTCCTTAACTGCCGGGTCTTCTACTGCAACCGGGTGGGCTACGAGGACGGCATCAACTTCTGGGGCGGATCCGAGGCGATTGCGCCATCCGGCGAGGTGACGCACCGCGGCAGGCTGCTGGAGGAGGATTTCGTGGTTGCCAGGGTGGACGAGGGAGCCCTGCGGCGCGAGCGCATCTTCTCGCCCATGATCCGGGACGAGAACATGGCTGTTACCTTGAAAGAGCTCAAACGTATCGACAGGGAGAACAATCGCTAATGGGTGCGCTTACTGTGAACACGGCGCTGTTGCGCCAGATTCTCGTCGGCTTCGTGCGCGACGAAGTGACCAAGGTCGGCCTGCACAAAGGGGTACTAGGGCTCTCCGGAGGGATAGATTCGGCACTGGTGGCCTTCATCGCCGCCGAGGCGCTGGGTCCCGAGAACGTCTATGCCTACACCATGCCGTACCGGACCAGCAATCCCGAGAGCGAGGCCCACGCCAAACTGGTCGCGGACCAGCTGGGGATAAACTACCAGGTGCTTGAGATCACCCCCATGGTGGACGCCTACTTCGCGCTGGTTCCCAACGCCGACAACATGCGGCGCGGCAACAAGATGGCGCGCGAGCGGATGACCATCCTGTACGACCATTCGGCCGAGGTCGGAGGGCTGGTCCTTGGCACCAGCAACAAGACCGAGCTGCTCCTTGGCTACGGAACGCTCCATGGCGATATGGCGAGCGCCCTGAACCCGATCGGCGACATCTACAAGAGCCAGGTCTGGGAGCTTTCCGAGGCGATGGGAGTGCCGCGCGAAGTGATCGACAAGAAGCCGTCCGCGGACCTTTGGGCCGGGCAGACCGACGAGCAGGAGCTTGGCTTCACCTATCGCGACGCCGACGAGCTGCTGTACCGGATGGTGGACCAGCGCATGAGCCGGGACGAGCTGATCGAGGCAGGCTTTCTGGCCGACTTCATCGACAACGTGCAGAGGAAGGTGCAGGGTTCCCACTTCAAGCGTCGTCTCCCGGTGATCGCCAAGGTGTCGCACCGCACCATCGACCGGGACTTCCGCTACGCCAGGGACTGGGGGAAATGAAGAGGCAGGGGCTAGGGACTGGGGGGAAAACAGGGGCTAGGGACTGGGGGCTAGGGACTGGGGGCTAGGGGCTAGTAAGTACCAAAGCTGCAGGATATGTGCTCTCCGTTTTTAGCCCCTAGTCCCTGCTTTGATTTTAGCCCTAGCCCCTAGCCCCTGCTTTGATCTTAGCCCCTAGTCCCCAGTCCCTAGCCCCTAGCCCCGCTTTTAGGAATCCTATGCCAGCCGGTACCCTATACATCGTAGCCACCCCGATCGGCAACCTGGAGGACATCACCCTCCGCGCCCTGCGCGTCCTGAAGGAGGCGGACCTGGTCGCGGCGGAGGACACCCGCCACTCCAGAAAGCTCCTGACCCATTTCGGCATCTCCCGCCCGCTCACCTCGTACTTCGATCACAACAAGGATCTCAAGGGCGACTACATCCTGGAACGGCTGCAGCAGGGACTCAACGTCGCGCTGGTCACCGACGCCGGGACCCCCTGCATCTCCGATCCTGGTTACCAGCTGGTACGCGATGCCGTGGCTGCGGGGATCCCTGTGGTACCGATTCCCGGGGCCTGCGCCGCCATCGCCGCACTCTCCGCCTCGGGGCTTGCCACGGACTACTTCAGCTTTGCGGGTTTTCTACCCAACCGGCAGGGGAAAAGGCGCGAGAGGCTGCAGTCGCTGGCCGGAGAGAGGGCGCTTCTGATCTTTTACGAGTCGCCCAAAAGGGTGCTGGCAACGCTGCGCGACATGCTGGAGACGCTGGGCGATCGCGAGGTCGTGGTGGCCAGGGAGCTCACCAAGATGTACGAGGAATTCCTGCGGGGAAGGCTCTCCACTCTGATCGAACAGGCGGAGCAAAGGGAGATCAGGGGCGAGGTGGCCATTCTGGTCACCCCGGCCGATAAACCTGAATTGCCCGATACGCCGGAGATGGAAGGGCTCTTGAGCCGATACCTTGCCTCGGGGGAGTTGTCGCTGAAGGATGCGGTGAAAAAGGTGACGCTGGAGACGGGACTCCCGAAGAGCGCGGTGTACGCCGAGGCGCTCCGGCAAAAGGGATGATTCCGCAGGGCCCTGCTGCCCTAGGTAGCAGGCCCTGCTGGCCCTTCTCCCCGCCCCGCTCGAAATCGCCCCAGCTGATCTCTTCCGTACTACTTTCTCCAGGCCGAGTAGAACCGTTTGAACGCCCCTACCGCCCGCTCCACATCCCCAGCAGTCACCTCCAGATGGGTGACCAACCGCAGGCTCTCGCCGCGTCCGATCAGAATACCTTCGGCGGCCAGTGCCTCGCGAAGTGCGGCCGTGCTCTCTGCGGGCGGGGTTACGAATAGGATGTTGGTCTTCGCCTGGGTGACAAGGAGCTCCTCGATATTTGCCAGCCCCGAAGCGAGCAGGCTGGCGTTCGCATGATCCTCGGCTAGCCGCTCCACGTTGTTTTCCAGGGCGTAGATGCAGGCCGCCGCCAGCATCCCCGCCTGACGCATACCTCCGCCTGCCACCTTGCGCCACCGGCGGGCCTTGCCGATCAGCTCCGAACTGCCGCAAAGGACCGATCCGACCGGTGCGCCCAGCCCCTTGGAAAGGCAGACCGATACCGAGTCGAACCGCGAGGCTATCTCGCCCACCTCGATCCCCAGTTCCACGGCGGCATTGAAGACGCGGGCGCCGTCCAGGTGGAGCGCCAGACCATGGCTTCTGGCGCAGAGCATGGCCTGGTCGAGGTAGGCAAGCGGGAGCACGCGTCCCCCCTGGGTGTTCTCCAGGCAGAGGAGTTTGGTCACCGCATGGTGGTAGTCGAGCGGTTTGACGGCGCGGGAGACCTTGTTCAGGTCGAGGGTGCCGTCCTGTTCGAAATCGATCGGCTGGGGCTGGATCCCGCCGAAAATGGCCCCGCCTCCCCCCTCCCACCGGTAGATGTGCGAGATCTGCCCGGCGATGTACTCGTCGCCGCGTCCACAGTGGGAAAGCAGGGCGATCAAGTTGCTCATGGTGCCGCTGGGTACCAAAAGCGCCGACTCCTTGCCGAGTCTCTCAGCGGCCATTGCCTCGAGCCGGTTCACCGTCGGATCTTCCCCGTATACGTCGTCTCCCACCTCGGCGTCGGCCATAGCCTTGCGCATGGCGGCAGACGGACGGGTGACGGTATCGCTTCTAAGATCAACTATCCTCATAAATCCTCTTCCGTTCGCTATTCATTGCGGATCATTCGGCTCGGTAAAGTGTCGCTGCTAATTCAGACGGATTGCCCGGTCCCCCCTCTCCCTAACCCTCTGCCACGAGGGGCATATGCGCTAACTTAACAAAAGCACTAGATTTTCCCCCTCCCTTCCAAGGGGAGGGTCGGGGTGGGGATGGGGTAGCTCCGGTGCCAAAAACACCCCCATCCCCCTCCTGACCTCCCCCTTGAAGGGGGAGGGACCTCGAAAGCTGATTAATCGAACCGAAACCTGCTCTCCCAAACCCTTTCCCCCTTGGCAGCGCTCACCCCGTGGTCCGGGTTGGCCGCCAGGTGCCTCAGAATCGTGAAAACCGTCTCCACCTCTTCCGGGCGCGCCAGGGCCAGAGCACACTCCTCGCAGGTGAACTCCCTGCCGCGTTGGGCGCGCAGCAGTTCCAGGATCTCACCCTGGAGTTTCAATACGGTTCCGGCCGCCTTTTTCCCCGCCTCGACACCAGGCTGGTGGTAGGCATTGACGTTGATAAGTGACGCGTAGAGGCCGACTGCCCGCTCGTACAGCGCGATGAGAGCCCCCACGGTGAGCGGCGTGATCTCGTCTACCGTAATGGTGATCGACTCCCGGCCGTTCTCGTAGAGCGCCCCCCGCGTACCCTGGTAGAACCCTGAGAGATAGTCGCCCGAGGTTGCTCCCGGATCGACCTCAAGTGAGAAGCCGTCCCGGTCCTTGAGGACCTCAATGAAGGTGACGAAGAAGTTGTGCACCCCCTCGCGCAGCTGCTGCACGTAGGCGTGCTGATCGGTGGAGCCCTTGTTGCCGTAGACGGCGAGCCCCTGCAGCACGACGTTCCCCGCCAGGTCCCGCTCCTTGCCGAGCGACTCCATGATGAGCTGCTGCAGGTAGCGCGAGAACAGCAGAAGCCTGTCCTTGTAGGGGAGGATCACCATGTCCCGTCCCCCCTTTCCCCCGGTAGCGTGGAACCAGGAGAGCGCCAGAAGGGCCGCCGGGTTGTCACGGGTCGCCGTGGCCCTGGTGCTGCGGTCGCACAGTCTGGCTCCCTCGAGCAACCGGTCGATGTCGATCCCCTGCAGCGCGGCGGGGAGAAGCCCGACGGCCGAGGTGACGGAGGTCCGCCCCCCGACCCAGTCCCACATGGGGAAACGCGCGAGCCACTTCTCATGGGAGGCAGTGCGGTCCAGCTCGCTCCCGGTGCCGGTGACCGCCACTGTATGGGCGGCAAAGTTGAGACCCGCCCCTGCGAAGGCTTGACGCGCCTCCAGCATGCCGTTGCGCGTCTCTTTGGTTGCGCCGCTCTTGGAGATGACGACGACAAGGGTCTGCTGCAGTCCCTTGCCGATGTCGGAGATCACCCGGTCCATCCCGTCAGGATCGGTGTTGTCGAAGAAGTGCAGGCGCATGCGATCCTGGTCGCCGCCGAGACTGTCGGCAACAAATTGGGGGCCCAGGGCCGACCCGCCTATCCCGATGACGAGAAGGTTTGTGAAGTGGCCGCCGTCAGGGGGCGCGATGTTGCCGGCATGCACCGAGGCCGCGAAAGCCTTGACCGATGCAAGAGTGGCTTTGATTTCCTCGGAGATGGCGGCATCGGGCGCAATCTCGGGCGTCCTGAGCCAGTAGTGGCCAACCATGCGGTTTTCATCCGGGTTCGCTATGGTCCCTTCCTCAAGGCGCGCCATCTCAGCGTGCGCCTTTTGCATGCGCGGCTCCATCTCGTCGAGAAACCGGTCGCTGAAGTCGATCCGGCTGGTGTCGACCGTCATCCCCAGCTCCGCATTCTCGTAAAGCCGGTTCTTGTAACGCTCCCAAAGCTCAAGCTTTTGCATGTAACCTCCTGTGACGTTTTGACTTGGTGCAAAGGTAGCGCAGGATGATCCTCCCTGCAGCAGGTCAGGGGGCGCATGATTGATTCGCCCCTACAGGCCCGGGAGGCGCTTTGCGTCGGGGCATAATAGCATGGATTAATTTTTATTCAAGTAGCGGCGAGTCATTATTCGCCCAGCCTGCCGGTGCCGGCGCCGGCCGCCGTGAACGATGCAGCGCCGCTCCCGGCCCGCCATTGCCGGCCCGCGCTTGCCATGGCCAAGCTCCTCATGAGGCTGATTTTGCACATGGCACTCCTTCTTTGTGCAACGGCTGAACATCGTCCCCCGCGCCGCCCTGTAACCTCTGCTCCTGGACAGGAAGATAGAATCCTGTGATAACGGTGGGTTATGGCTAAGGCCCGGTCGCAGGCGAAAATGGTACGGCTGTTGTATTAACCTGATCCACAAGCCACAGCGCGACGGCTGATCGGGCGCCAGCCGAATTGCTCGGTTGCAGACCTGCCGGGGGGCGCGAGGTGTTTATTCCGATGCTGGTGAACCTTGGAATGAGGGGAGGACACATGGGATACAGATGCACGGATGCAACCAAAAAGGTCGGCACCTACAGTTTTCGCGCAATCGAGGTGGTGCTCGTGAAGCAGGATCCTTCCGCGGCGGAGGATGATGCCGCGGTGGTGCTGACCGTCGACAACGACTGGGAAACTTTGAGGTTCGTAAAGGACAACATGGACGCGGTAGCGGCCAACCTGATGAGGGTGAAGCATATGAACGCGCAACGCAGGATGCATGTGGAGGAGAGCGCCCAGCTCTTCGAGAGGAACCTGGAACCGCTGTTCGCCCTCATATCGGCTACGGCTCAGGAACATGTCATGGACAAGCTGTCGGTTTCCCTCAGAAAGGCACTGCTGCTGATGGCCATGGATCGCTACAGCTGCGACAGCGACCGCATCTGCCGGGCACTGGGAATCAGCAGGGGGAAGCTTGAGAAGGAACTGAAGCGCTGCGGGCTGCCGCATCAGGCGAGAAAGGCGGCCTGAGGCGGCTCCGCCGCTTCGCCTGCTCAGGCCCGGCCCGTTTCCGGCTCGCTATCGCCGGCTCCCGGCTCTCTGCCCCGATGCGTCGTCGCTAACGAAATGCCTTGAATAATGAGACGGGATTTGCTACAGTGCGCCGTCGATCCCAACCAAAACCAACCGGCCCATTGCCGTCAAATATGGTTGCAATTTCGCGCTGTTAACGTTTTCTCAAAAAAGCATTGGCGCGCCGTAACAGAACTGAGGCCTTTTTATGGATGCAGCGCTTGCCCTGATCGGGGAAGATCTCAAAAACGTAGAACTGCAGTTCAAGAAGGATCTGCAGTCGGATGTCCCTCTGATACGCAAGGTTGGGGAGTACGTCCTGTCAAGCGGCGGCAAGCGCATACGCCCCGCCCTGGTCCTCCTGGCCGCAAAACTCTGCGGCTATCACGGAAACCGCAGCGTCCCGCTGGCTAGTGTCGTGGAATTCATTCACACCGCAACCCTGCTCCATGACGACGTGGTGGACAATGCCAACCTGCGCCGCGGCATCGCTTCCGCCAACACGCTCTGGGGCAACGAGGCGTCGGTGCTGGTAGGCGATTTTCTCTTCTCCAAGTCCTTCTCCCTCATGGTGATCGACGGCGACCTGCGCATCCTCAAGGTGCTGGCGGATGCGACCACCATCATCGCCGAGGGCGAGGTGCTGCAACTTGTCTGCACCAGCGATCTCGACATCACGGTGGAGCGTTTTCTCGAGGTGGTCCGTTGCAAGACCGCGATTCTGCTCTCGGCGGCTTGCGAGGTCGGCGCCATCCTGGGCGAGGTCGACCCCGAGCTGCGCAGCGCGCTGGCGGCCTACGGCATGGAGCTCGGCATCGCCTTCCAACTGATGGACGACACGCTGGACTACACGGCAAGCGAGGCGCAGTTCGGCAAGAGCATCGGGCATGATCTGGAGGAGGGGAAGATCACGCTCCCTCTGATCCACACCCTGGAAAACTGCAGCGCCGCCGAGCGCGCCCTGATCGCGTCGGTGGTGGAGAAGGAACTCCTCTCCGACGAGGATTTCGCCAGCGTCTTCGAGCTGGTGCACCGCTATGGCGGGATCGAGCACACCGTTGCAGCTGCGTGCGACCATATCGCCCGTTGCAAAACCCACCTGGAGAATTTCCCCCCTTCCGCTGCCAGAGAGGCCTTGGCCGATCTCGCCGACTACGTGGTCACACGCGTTAAATGACCACCCTGGGTCTCGTCATTTAACCGGCAATGGGTGGTTTCCGGCCAAATAAATAACCCTTTTTGACCTGGGATCGTTCAGAGACCGGCGCGTTGTGCTGGCCTCATGTTTTTAATCCAATGCTGTGGCGCCAACTTCCACTTGTTCCCTCCCAATCGGGTCGCCAATATGTTGCGGCTGGTCTATTTCTTGCTGTCCTGCTCGGGCAATATGATTAATATGTGCGCTTGCCGGGGGATGATGTGGACGAAGAGACGCCGCTGCACTCGTCTGATTTGGAAGTAAACGGTGAGGTTTTCAACATCAGGGTCTTCTGCAGCACTACCGGCCACTTTTTTGCCAAGACTTGCTTGGGTGAAGGGGATTTCATCATCACCGATGGCCCCTCCATACCCGAAGCGCTGAAGAAGCACGAGGATCTCCTCCCTCTGGCGATCGGCACCCGGGAACTCACCCAGAGTTACCTCGGATATCCCCGCAAGCCCAAAGGGCGGCGCCTCTAGCAATCCGGGGGCGGGCCAGCCCCTGGTCCAGGCAAACCGCCGGCGTTTCCGCTTCTCTTTTCCCTCGGCCGCAGCGCCCTGACCGGCGCGGCCGCTGCACCCTTTCAAATCCCCGACCCCGGTAGCGGCGCGGCAACCTCTCCCGGGATCGGTTCTCCCGATTCCCCCTCTCCCGCGGTTTTGCTCCCCTCCGGTCAAGACACCCCTGCAGAACTTCCCTCTTTCCGGTCCCGATCGTGGCTCCCTTCGCAGCCAGCTCACTTGTCGACCCGATTGGCGCTAATCTGCGGCCTGCATCCGTGCAGCGGGAAGTCCCCCTTTGAAAAAGGTGGGATTTAGGGGGATCTCCCTTAAAGCAGATGGGCCCTGATCGGGTATGTGAAATTGCGCCACTGCGCCGGGCGGGATGAGCGGCTCATTATAAAATAGGTTGCCCTGACAGCGCAAATCGGTTAAGAATTGAAGCTGCCACTGAACGGAACCAGCACCCATCGGCCAGGACCATGCCCCCAAAGATTTTAATCATAGATGATGACAGTTCCCTGCGGCGCGTGCTCGAATATAACCTGCAGCAGGAGGGATATGAGGTCTTCACCGCGGCCGAAGGGGAAGCCGGCCTGAAGCTTTTCGCGGAAAAGGCGCCGGCCCTGGTGATCACGGACCTGAAGATGCCGGGGATGGGAGGCTTCCAGCTGCTGGCCGCCATCAAGGAGCGCTCTCCGGCCACCGTTGTCATCGTGCTCACCGCTTTTGGCGCCATAGATACCGCGGTGGAGGCGATGAAGCTTGGCGCCTTCGACTACCTTACCAAGCCCTTCAACCGCGAGGAGCTGAAACTGACGGTGCGCAAGGGGCTCCAGCTCCAGGGGCTTTCCGAGGAGAACCGGCTCCTTAAGGAGGAGCTCTCGGGAAGGGCGGAGTTCAAGAGCATCGTGGGAACCTCCCGCGCCATGGAGGGTGTTTTTTCCGTGGTGCGCAAGGTAGCCGATACCGAGGCGACCGTCCTGATCACCGGCGAGTCCGGCACCGGCAAGGAACTGGTGGCCCGGGCCATCCATTCCGGCAGTTCCCGTCGGGGCGCCCCCTTCATCGCGGTGAACTGCGCCGCCATTCCGAGGGACCTCCTGGAGAGCGAGCTCTTCGGCCACGTGAAGGGGGCCTTCACCGGCGCCATCAGGGACAAGGAAGGGAAGTTCCAGCTGGCCGAGGGAGGAACCATCTTCCTGGACGAGGTGGGCGATCTTCCCGTCGAGCTCCAGCCCAAGCTTTTGCGCGTGCTGCAGGAGAGGGTGGTCGAGCAGATCGGGGGGACCACCGGGCAGAAGATCGACGTGCGTGTGGTGGCGGCCACCAACGCCGACCTGGAGAAGTGGATCGCCGAGGGGAAGTTCCGCGAGGATCTCTACTACCGGCTCTGCGTGATACCGATCCAACTCCCCCCCTTGAGGGAGCGTCCGGAGGACATAGCGCTGCTGGTGCGCTATTTCTGCGCCAAGTTCGGAGCCGAGGGGGTGACCTTCTCCAGGCAGGCGCTGGATCGGCTGCAGGGCTACGCCTGGCCCGGCAACGTGCGCGAGCTGGAGAACACGGTGGAGCGTCTGCTGATCATGAGGGAGGGTGAGCAGGTCGGGGTGGAAGAGCTGCCGGAGAAGATATCGGCTGCGGCCGCAAGCCCCGAAGGAGGGGTGCTCCGGCTCCCTGCCGGGGGGTACTCCCTGGAGCAGCTGGAAATGGAGGCGGTGCTCGAGGCGCTCACCAGATGCGACTGGAATCAGACCCAGGCGGCCCGGTTCCTGCGCATTCCGCGCCATACGCTGATCTACAGGATGGAAAAATACAATATCATGCAGCCGGGGAGGAAGTGATGAAGCGTTGGATCTGTGCGGTGTTTCTGCTGATGGTTTTTGCGGCATCGGGGTGCAGCAAGCGCGAGGCGCCGGTGGTCGAGGGGAAACCGGCCCCGGATTTCACCCTGAACGACCTCTCCGGCCGGCCGGTCCAGCTCTCCTCGCTCAAGGGGAAGGTGGTGCTGCTCAACTTCTGGGCCACCTGGTGCCCCCCCTGCCGCGAGGAGATCCCCTCCATGGTCCGGCTGAACCAGGCCATGCAGGGGAAGCCCTTCCAGATGCTGGCGGTCTCCATCGACGAGGGTGGGAGGGATGCCGTGCAGGCGTTCTTCGCCAAAGGCGGGGTCTCCCTGCCGACGCTGCTCGATACGGACGGCACGGTGGCCAGGCGCTACGGCACCACCGGCGTCCCGGAGACTTTTGTCATCGACGCCAAGGGTGTTATAATGAAAAAGGTCGTCGGTCCGATGGATTGGAGCTCCGCCGAGGTGCTTGCCGCCCTGGAAGAACTCATCGTCAGGAAGTAGCGCGAGAAAAGCGGCAGGCGCGCCTGCGCACGCTTGAGCGCGTTAGCGACTGAGCGCGCGGGCGCCCGGTTTCCGTTTGGAGGATAGCATGGAAGCGAACAACATCGGTATCATCGGCGCCTTCGTGGCAGGGTTGTTGTCGTTTCTCTCCCCTTGCGTGCTGCCGCTGATTCCCTCCTATATCACCTACATCACCGGGCTCTCCTTCGCCGATCTCCAGGCCGAGCACCCCTCCCACAAGGTGAGGCAGCAGACCATCATCCACTCCCTGCTCTTCATCGCCGGCTTCACCTGCGTCTTCGTGCTGCTGGGCGCTTCCGCCACCTTCATGGGCGACTTCCTCCATGACCACAAGACCGCCATCAGGCGGATCGGCGGCATCCTGATCGTGGTCTTCGGGATCCACGTCTCGGGGCTTTTCGACATCGGCCTGCTCCTGGGCGAGAAGAAGCTCACCCTGCATCGAAAACCGGCGGGGTACCTGGGGAGCTTCATCGTCGGGATCGTCTTTGCCGCCGGCTGGACCCCCTGCATCGGCCCGATCCTCGCCACCATCCTCGCCGTGGCGGCGACCGAGGGGAGGGGGGTCTGGCTCCTTTTGACCTACTCCATGGGGCTCGCCATCCCGTTCTTTCTCGCAGCGCTCGCCATGCACCAGTTCCTGATCTTCTTCCGACGCTTCAAGAAGCACATCCGCCTGTTCGAGATCTTCACCGGGATCATCATGGTGGTGGTGGGGATCCTGATCTTCACCAACTCCCTGGTGCTGATCAGCAGGTACACCAGCGGCTGGTTCGGGGAATAGGCCGGCTCCGGGAGCTCCGGCTCCGGCAGGATCGGGCTTTTCAGCTCCCGATTAGTGCCAATCTTCAGCTGATAAAACTCCCTCCCCTTCAGGGGGCGCTGATCGAGAAGACGCCGCTCTCCTCGCCATTCTGGTTCACCACCTGCAGCTTGATGTTCTTCGGGGTCGGATCGTAGGGGTGGCGCACGTAGATCAACTGGTTGCAACCGAGGTATATCAGCTGCTCCCGTTCTCCCGCCACCCGCTGTTCCGTACCGATCCTGACGCCGTCCGCCACCAGCATCGAGGTCTGCTGGAAATTCCTTCCCGTGACGATCAGATCGTAGTGGCTCACGTATTCGCTCCCGATGGCGACGTTCTCGATCTCGGGCTTCGAGTCCAGAAACAGCGCCAGGATCCCGGAGACGGCGTCGGAGGGGTTCTTCACCTGCACCTGATGCAGTCCCGAGGCGATCTGCGGTGCCATGAAGGAGAGCGCGGAGGGGGAGATGAAGCGGGTGGAGATGGCGGCGCCGTCGAAGATGATGCGCGCCCCCTCCCGAAAGTTGGCACCGGAGAGGAGCACCTCGCGCTCCCTGCCGGCCGCGCAGGTGGAGACGGTGTCCGGGGAGAGCGCCGAGGCGACGGGTTTTTGCGGCTGCAGCACGAAGTTGTAGGGCCTGCTGGTGGAGCCGTCTTCGCGCCTCAGGTAGAGCGCGTACACGCCGGGGGGGAGGTCCGGGAGCTCCAGGTTCAGCACCCTGGCGCCGACCACCGTGGTGGGGAGCTCGCGGTTGCCGAGAAAGGCCCGGGTCGCGCCGGTAAAGCCGGAGCCGTTCATGGTGACGGTCATCCCCGGCTCCCCCTGTGCCGGGATGATGCTGACCACGCTGAGGGGGGGAAGTCTCGGCTCGGCGGGCTTTGCTGCCGGGGGCGCCTGGGCGGTCAAGGCCGGCGCGCCGGCAACAGGCGCCAGCGGCTTCTGGGGAGCCTTTCGTGCCGGGGCTCCCTGGGCCGTTGCTGACAGGGCCAGAACTGCTGAGATGGCGAGGGCGGTTATCAGGTGACGGTACACGGCATATCCTCCATTTCCTAATGCACTAATTAACCATTCCCGCCCGCCCTTGTCAATTGTCCACGGTCAGGGCGAGCCAGATCCCGGCCAGCAGGAAGATGAAGTTGGTGGCCCAGGCTGCGATGACCGGCGGCAGCAGCCCCACCTGGCCGAACGAGATGATGATCGAGTTGACGATGACGTAGAGAAAGCCGATTCCCAATGAGAGGCCGATGCCGAAGGCGATGCCGCTCGATCTGCCGCCGCGCAGGGCGAAAGGTATGCCGAGAAAGGCCATGATGGCGCAGCCGAAGGGGAGCGAGAGCCTGCTGTGCAGCTGGGTCAGGTACCTGGTCGGGTCGTACCCCCCCTCCCTGAGCTTCTTGCAGTAACGGTTCAGCTCCACCATGGTCATGCTGTCCGAGTACTTCCCCAGCACCTTGAGATCGGCGGGTTTCAGCTCCAGATGCACCGCCAGGTCGGCGAGCTTCGCGGTCCGGGACACCTCGCCTGCCTCAAACCTCCGCACCACGACATCCTTGAAGAGCCAGCCTCGTTCGCTAAGCAGGGCCGACGCCGCATCGGTACGGGTTTCCGGCTGAGCCGTTCCCGGCTTGAGCTGCCAGAGGGTGATCCCCTTGAGCTCCTTTTTTTGCGGGTCGAAAAGGGTTGCCCTGAGGATGGCTCCCTCCTCCCGGTGCCAGATGTTGTGCTGCCGGAAGTAGATGCTGGGGCTCTTCTTCTGGATCAGCACCTCCTGGATGTAGGTCCGTTTGGCGTAACTCGCCGGGAGGACCAGCTCCCCTATCAGGAGGGTGCCGACGCTGACCAGCAGGGAAATGGCGAGTATGGGGGCGCTGATGCGCGCCAGGCTCACCCCGCAGCTGCGCATGGCGGTGAGCTCCGAGTTCATGGATAGGGTCCCGAGCGTCAAAAGGGTCGCCATCAGCACCGCAAGCGGCGTGGTGTCGATCACGATCTCGGGAATCTTGGCCACGAAGAAGAGGGCGATGTGCTGCCACTGCGCGCCGCCGCGCGTGAAGCGGGCCACCTTCTCCATGAAGTCCACCACCAGGTAGATGGCGATGAAGGAGCCGAGGCAGAGCAGGAGCATCCTGAGGTAGGCCGTGGCGACGTAGCGGCTCAGTATCCTCATCGCTTCCCCTCCCGCTTCAGGCGCGCGGCCAGCGCAGCCTTGAGGCGCGGGTACAGGGTGGCAAGCGGCAGCGGCTGCTCCGAGGCGGTCTTGTGGAACAGGTAGCCGGCCAAGAGCAGGAAGACCAGGTTGGGCGACCAGCAGGCGAGAAACGGGGTCAGGAATCCCTTCTCCCCCAGGGTCTCGAATGCGGAGAGGGCGATGTAGTAGAGCAGGATCACCCCGATGCTGAGCGAGAATCCGCTCGCCTTCCCGGAGCGCCGGTTCTGGATGCCGAGCGGCATGGCGAGGAGCGTGAAGACCAGGCAGGAGAAGGGGAGCGCCAGGCGGCTGTGGAACTCGAGCCGCATGGAGAGGAGCTTCTTCGCCTCGGTGCCGGCCGCCGGGTGCAGCAGCTCCCCCAGGGTCATCTCGGCCACCTTGACCGGCGCTGCCTCGTCGTTGGCGAGCCCGACCCGCAGGCTGTACTCCTCGAAGTCGACCATGCGGTACCCCCCCCCTTCCGCGGAGCGGTGGATGCTCCCCTGCTTCAGGTGGAACTCGATGGCGCGGACCCGCGGGTCGGAAAGGAGTGCCCCGCTTTTGGCAAAGATGGTGGCCGACTGCTCCGGATTCCTCTCGTCATGGATGATCACCCCTCCCATGGTCTGTCCGCTCCGGTCCAGGGTGTCCGCGTAGATCACCATCCCGGGGAAGGCGTTGTTGAATACCTTCTCCTTGACCACCACGCCGGCGCTGTTCTGGGCCACCCGGATCATGAGCTTCTTGAAGGAGCTGTTGCCCCACGGCACCGCATAGACGGTGACCCAGAGGCAGGCGCCGCAGGCCAGAAGCGAGAACAGCATGGGGGGCGGGAGCAGGCCGTACAGGCTGATGCCGCAGCTCTTCATGGCGGTCACCTCGCTGTCGCCGGAAAGCCGTCCGAAGGCGAGCAGGATGGCCAAAAGGAGCGCCATCGGTATGGTGAAGAGCCAGAACGAGGGGAGCAGGTAGAGCACCATCCTGAGCACGTCGCCAAGCGGCACCCCCTTTTCCACCACCATCTCGGCAAGTTTCAGGAAGCGCCCCATCAGGAGCATGAAGGTGAAGGTCACCATGCCGACCAGGAAAGGCGGCGGTATCTCATTGAATATATAGGCGTAAAGTGTCTTTTTCATGAAGTTTTGCATGATACATGAGATGGCAGGGGAAGTAAATAGCGCGCTCGCCGGAGCCGGAGCTTTCCGTTTTTTGTTTTGCCTCTTGGGCCGCTTTGCGGTAAAAAGGTGGCATGGAAAATAAAGAGATCATCAAGAAGGCGCTCCTCTTCTCCGGCCTTGCCGAGGAACATCTGGTCGAGGTAGCGGAAATCGTGGTGCGGCGCCCCTTCGGCAAGGGGGAGACGCTTTTTACCGAGGGGGAGAAGGCGGCAGGTTTCTACCTCCTCGCCTCCGGCTCGCTCAAGCTCTGCAAGATTTCGCCCGACGGCAGGGAGAAGGTGCTGCACATGGTTCATCCGGTGGAGACCTTCGCCGAGGCGGCCTTCTTCGGGGACGGCAGCTATCCCGCCGAGGCGCGCGGAGTGGAGAAGGGGGAGGTGCTCTACTTCCCGCGCGACGCCTTCATGGGACTTCTGGAGCGCAATCCGAGATTCTCCCTGAACCTGATCGCCTCGCTGTCGCTTCTGCTGCGCCGCTTCGCCCGGCAGATCGAGGAGCTCTCCTTCGCCGACGCACCTTCGCGCCTCGCCTCCTACCTGATCGACCTGGCCGCCCGCAAGAGCACCAGCTTTCAGGGGAGGACCTATCTGGAGCTCGACATGCGCAAGGGGGAGCTCGCCTCGCGGCTTGGCACGGTCAGCGAGACCCTGTCCCGCACCTTCAGAAAGCTCAAGGACGAGGGGGTCATCGAGGTGGACGGCAACAAGGTGGTCGTGCTCAACATGGAAAAGCTCAAGATGGTGGCGGGGAGGTAGCGGACCCTCCGTGCCGCCTCTCACTACCCCTCCCCCGCCAGGGGAGAGGGGACACGCCCCCTTGCCCGGCAAGGTCACCTTTAATCTCACCTTGGCCCACCTTCCCCGCCTGTCCCGCGGCATTTTCATGGCGCACTTCCCGTTGCGGCCGTCCCTTGGCCTTCATGCGCGCGGCGGCCCAAACGTTTGAATCTAAAATATTAATTAATAATTTGTTCAAAAATGTCAGAATACCCTTGATATAAAGAAACCTGCTGCTATAATTTTGCCGTTTCCGGGATCGAGACTGCGACGTGGGTACCGTGGAGGTAGCTTGGATTGGGAATGCTGCTGGAGCAGAGATGAGATCACGCCTGACGGCTGCCCCTATGTCGGGGAGGGGGAGGAGGACCTCTACAGCTCCCACCGTCGCAGAATCGTGGAGAAGTGTGTAGAGTGCCCGCGCTTCAAAAATGACCTGGCCCGGATGAAGGGTGCCGGGAATCCGCTCACCGAGGTACTCCCCTATATCCTGACCGAGTTCCAGGAGCAGAAGGCGCAGATGGGAGCGATGCTGAGCTTCCTGAACAGCAAGACCCGCGAGATCAAATTCCTGCGCGAGGTGGGTCTCGTGCTGCAGACCTCCATGGATCTCGACGAGGTACTTTCGGTGGCCATGACGGCGATCACGGCCGGCAAGGGGTTCGGCATGAACCGCGCCTTCCTGCTGATGACGGACAAGGAGCGGCGCAACATACGGGGCTACCTGGGAGTGGGCCCCAAGGATTACGAGGAGGCGTGGAGGACCTGGGAGGACATCGGCCGGAGCAATTTCACCCTGAAGGAGCTGGCGAAGAATTTCCAGAAGACCAAGCTGAACTCGGAAAAGGTGAAGTTCCACGACATCCTGGGGCAGCTCTCGGTGCCGCTTGCCGACCAGGGGCACATCTTCAACCGGGCGCTGCGGGGCAAGAAGCCGATACTGGTGGAGAACGCGCTCAACAATCCGGACCTGGACCGCGGCCTGGCGCGCATCCTGGGGGTCGACTGCTTCCTGGTCATGCCGCTCATCTCCAGGAACCGGCGCATCGGGGTGATCATCGCCGACAACTGCATCACCCACAAGCCGATCACGCTGCAGGACATGCAGTCGCTGGAGACCTTCGCCTTCCCGGTTGCCTTTGCCCTGGAGCGTGCCTCGCTTTACGAGCGGCTCCAGGAGGAGGTCGACAAGCAGAAGTCCGCCAACCTCAAGCTGCGCGAACAGCAGGAGTTGATCGTCAAGATGGAGAAGATGGCCCTGGTGGGCAAGATCACCTCCAGCATCGCCCACTCCATCAGGAATCCGCTCATGGTGATCGGCGGCTTTGCCCGCACCCTGCTGCGGGGGACCCCGGAGAGCGATGACAAGCGGAGCTACCTGGAATCGATCGTCCGGGAAACCCGCCAGCTGGAGGACGTGCTGAGCGAGGTGCTCGACTACTCGGAGTCCCTGTTTCCGGTCATGGATCTCTGGGACATCAACGAGCTGCTCGGAAACGCCCTGGCCGAGCTGGCAGCGACCCTGGAACAGGCCGGCGTCGCCTGCCTGAAGGAGCTCTCGCCGGAGCTCCCGATGGTGCGGATCGATTACAAGCAGATAAGCTACTGCGTCAAGACGGTGATCTCGACGGGGCTGTCGGTGATGGCGCAGGGAGGGGAACTCCGGGTCGAGAGCCTTTTGGACGGCGACGGGGTCCTGCTGCGGATCAGCGACAGCGGAACATCCCTGAGCAAGAAGGCGCAGGAAGCGCTCACCGCCCCCTTCTACCAGACCCAGGAAATGGGGGCGGGGGTGGGGCTGTCACTTTGCAAGACGATACTGGAGCGTCAGGGCGATTCTCTCTCCATCGTCAGCCGCCCCGGAGGCGGCAACACCTATAATATCAGGCTCTTGACTAGAAAGGAGAACATCTGACATGACAAAACTGCTGGTGGTTGATGACGAGGCGAATATCAGGCTGCTTTACGCTCAGGAGCTGAGCGACGAAGGGTATGAAGTGGTGACGGCCGCCTCCGCTCTGGAGGCGGTGGAAAGGCTGGAGGGGAGCTCGTTCGATCTGGTGGTGCTGGACATCAAGCTTAGAAACGAGAGCGGCATCGAGCTCTTGCAGCGCATCGTGAAGGAGCGCCACGCCCTTCCGGTGATCCTTTGCACCGCCTTCTCCTGCTACAAGGACGATTTCTCCGCCTGGCTTGCCGACGGCTACGTGGTGAAGTCGAGCGACATGCAGGAGTTGAAGGACGAGATCCGGCGGGTGCTCGCCAAGAAGCAGAAAGCGGCGGCTCCAACTGCAGGTTAAGGCCAAGATTGAGATCAAGGATCAAGAGCATCCGGCATCTCAACCTGACCCTTCCGCAATCACCTGATTCTGACTCGGATTTTCTCAATCTCAATCTCAATCTNNATCTTAATCTTAATCTTAATCTGTATTGGAGGACTGACCCATGAAGGCTGTCATCATGGCGGGTGGCTTCGGCACCCGCATGCAACCGCTCACCTGCAATCTCCCCAAGCCGATGGTGCCGCTGGTAAACCGTCCCATCATGCTCCATATCGTGGAACTGCTGAAGAAATATCAGATCACCGACCTGGTGATGCTCCTTTACCATCAGCCGAGCATGATCAAGAATTTCTTCCGGGACGGCGCGGACCTCGGGGTCAGGATCACCTACGTGACGCCGCTTGAGGACATGGGGACGGCGGGGGCGGTGAAGTGCGCCGAGAAGTATCTGGACGAGCGCTTCCTCATCATAAGCGGCGACCTCCTCACCGACTTCAACCTGCAGAAGGTGATCGATTTCCACGAGACCAACAAGGCGCTTGCCACCATCACCCTCACCTCGGTCAAGGACCCGCTGCAGTTCGGCGTGGTCATCACCGACAAGGACAAGCGCATCACCCAGTTCCTGGAGAAGCCGGGGTGGGGCGAGGTGATTTCCGACACCATCAACACCGGCATCTACGTGCTGGAGCCCGAGATCTTCAAGTACATACCGGAAGGGGAGAACTTCGACTTCTCGCAGGATCTCTTCCCGCTGTTGCTGAAGAAGAAATCGCAGCTCTTCGGTTTCCCGGTCAAGGGGTACTGGCGCGATATCGGCAACACCGACTCCTACCGGGAAGCCCATCACGACATCCTGAAGGGGAAGGTGAGCGTGAAGGTCGACGAGCCGAAAAAGGATCTGGTGGGAAAGGATCTCCGCATCGGCCTGGACGTCCGCCTGGGGGAGGGGACGCTGGTGGAGGGGACCGTGGTGATCGGGGACAACACCCAGGTCAAGGCGGGTGCCCAGATCAAGGACTCGGTAATCGGACGTAACTGCACCATCGAGCCCGGGGTGAAGCTGTCGCGCTGCGTCATCTGGGACAACGTCTACATCAAGAAGGGCGCCAAGATCAACGACTGCGTGATCTGCAACAACGTGAGCGTCGGCCAGTCGACCGTGATGGAGGAGGGGGGGGTGGTCGCGGACGACACCTCGATCGGCGAGGAGAGCTACATCAAGAGGGACGTCAAGATCTGGCCCAGAAAGGTGATCGAGGCGGGCTCCACGGTGACCGGGAACCTGATCTGGGGGGAGCGCTGGAAAAAGTCGCTCTTCGAGGGGGAGATGATCAAGGGGCTCACCAACATCGAGCTCACCCCGGAATTCGTGGCGAAGCTCGGCTGCGCCTACGGCACCTCGCTCCCCAAGGGGAGCCACGTGCTGGTCGGCCGCGATGCCACCCTCTCGTCCCGGATGCTGAAGCGGAGCTTCCTGGGGGGGATACTCTCGGCAGGGGTCAACGTGCGCGACATCAGGATGGTATCGCTTCCGGTCCTGCGCTACAAGCTGCGCACCTTCGGCGAGGTGGGGGGGGTTCATTTCCGCCAGGCCATGGAGGATCCCGCCTCCACCGAGATCGTCTTCCTCGATGCGGACGGCCTCGATTTTTCCAGTTCCATGGGGAAGAACGTGGAACGGATCTTCTACAAGGAGAACTTCAGGCGGGCGCACCACATGGAGCCGGGGGGGATCACGGAACTCCCCCAGGTGGTGGACTTCTACCGGGAGGGGTTCTTCAGGGGGCTGGACCAGCAGCTGATCCGCTCCGACGGCGCCAAGGTGGTGATAGACTTCAACCACTCGGTGGCGGGGCAGATACTGCCGCAGATCCTGAACGACCTGGGGTGCGAGGTGATCGGGCTCAACACCTACCTGGACGAGCAGCGCGGCTCGAAGAGCGCCGACGAGAAGCCGAACAGCCTGCTGCAGCTCTCCAAGATCGTGGTCACCCTGGAGGCCCGCGCCGGTTTCTGGCTCGATCCGACCGCCGAAGAGGTGGTGTTGGTGGACGAGACCGGAAAGGTGTATCCCGAGGCGGAGCTTTTGCCGCTCATGACTGCGCTCATGCTCAGAAGCGGCGCCAAGGGTGCTTTCGCCGTTCCGGTCTCGGCCCCCTCGGTGATCGAGCAGATCGCCGGGGAAAACGGCTGTTCGGTGCGCCGGACCAAGAGCGCCGAGCGCTCCATGATCGAGGCGGCCATCTCTCCAGAGGTGGTGATGGCGGGCTCCATGGGGGGGCGCTTCGCCTTCCCGAAGTTCCAGGCCGCCTTCGACGGGATGTTCACCATAGCCAAGACCATCGAGCTTTCGGCCAGCGCCGGCCTGCCGCTCTCCCGCGTCCTGAACGACGTGCCGCGCAGCACCTTCCTGCAGGGGAAGGTTCCCTGCGTCTGGGAGAAGAAGGGGGGGGTCATGCGCAAGATGAGCGAGGACAGCCTGGAAAAGGAGGCAAGCTTCATCGACGGCATCAAGGTCTCCTTCGGGCAGAACTGGGTCCTGGTGCTGCCGGACCAGTACCAGCCGGTGATCCACGTGTTCTCCGAGGCGAAGGAGCCTAAGACCGCGCAAAAGCTGCTCGATGAATACATGCAGAAGGTGGACAAGTGGAAGAAGGAGCTGCCGCAGTAGGGGAGGGGGCGCCGGCCGGAAGTCAGGGATCGATGGATCTTTCCGCCTGCCGCCAAAAAGAGGTAACCATGGCCGATCCGCTCTACGTCACCATACTTTGGCACATGCATCAGCCCTTCTACAAGGACCCGGTCCAGGGGGAGTACATCCTTCCCTGGACCTACCTGCACGCCGTGAAGGACTACTACGACATGCCCGCCATCGTCGATGCGACGCCGGGCGCCAAGGTGGTGTTCAACCTGGTTCCCTCCCTTTTGGAGCAGATCCAGGACTACGCCGCGGGTAAGGCGGTTGATCCCTTCCTGGTACGGGCGCGCATGGCGCCGGCGGACATGAACGAGGAGGAAAGGCTCTTCGTCCTGGAGAACTTCTTCTCCGCCAACAGGCAGCGCATGATCGAGCCGCACAAGCGCTACCTGGAGCTGTACTGCCTGTCGGGGGACGGCGCTCCCGGGGCCGCGCGGGACCATCTGCGCAGCCTGGGCGACCAGGAGCTGCTGGACCTGCAGGTCTGGTTTTATCTCTCCTGGACCGGCGAGGCCGCCAGGCGCCGTTTTCCCGCCTTCCGGGAGCTGATCCGCAAGGGAATACAGTTCAGCGCCGCCGACAAGCTGCTCCTGTTCGAGACCCAGAACGCGCTTCTCGCCGACATCATACCGCTGTACAAAAGACTTCATGAGGAGGGGAAGGCCGAGCTCTCCGTCACCCCCTATTATCATCCCATCCTGCCGCTGCTGTGCGACTCCCGGGCAGCCGAGGTCGCCATGCCGAAGGTTCACCTCCCCGGCATACGCTACCGGCACCCCGAAGATGCCAGAAGCCAGGTGGCGCAGGGGATCGCCAGCTTCCGGAAGATTTTTGGGTTCACCCCTCGGGGGATCTGGCCCTCGGAAGGGTCGGTGAGCGACGAGGCGCTCTCGATAATGGCGGAGCAGGGATTCGCCTGGAGCGCCTCGGATGAGTGGGTGCTGGCGCAAACGCTCCCGGGCGGGCTCGGCAAGGATCGCGAGGCGCTGTACCGCCCCTACGCCTGGCGTCAGGAGGGGGGGATTGCCCTTTTTTTTCGCGACCACGGACTCTCGGACCTGATCGGCTTCACCTACTCGCAGTGGGATCCGGAGCGGGCCGTCGGCGATTTCATTGGAAGGCTCAAGGAGGTGCGGCAACGCTGCCGTTCCGCCAGGGTTGCCCCGATCATACTGGACGGCGAGAACGCCTGGGAATACTACCAGGACAACGGTCTGCCTTTTCTCAGCAAGCTTTACCAGGCCCTGGCACATACCCCGGGTCTCCAGGCCGCCACCTTCTCCGAGGTGCTGCAACTCGTCCCGGAGCGGCGTCCCCTGGACCATATCCATCCCGGCTCCTGGATCAACGCGAATTACGGCATCTGGATCGGACACCCGGAGGAGAATCTCGGCTGGGACTACCTCGCCAAGGCGCGCGCCGCGGCTGTTGAGAGGAGTCCCGCGGTGGCGTCGCTGCTTGCCGGTGGCGAGGGGGGCGACTGCGGCGACGACTGCGGCAGCGGCGACGACTGCGGCAGCGGCGACGACTGCGGCAGCGGCGACGACTGCGGCAGCGGCGACTGCGGCAGCGGCGACGACTGCGACTGCAGCGGCGACTGCGACTGCAGCGACGACTGCGGCAGCGGCGACGACTGCGGCAGCGGCGACGACTGCGGCAGCGGCGGCGATTGCGGCCAAGAGACGGCGCGGCTCATTTGCAAGTCGCTCTATGCGGCGGAGGGGAGCGATTGGTTCTGGTGGTATGGAGACGACCATTTCTCCCCCCACTCAGGGAGCTTCGACCTGCTGTTTCGCCGGCATCTGATGAACGTTTACCGGCTGCTCGATATGGAGGTTCCAAGCGAGCTTTACGCGCCGATCAAGAAGCAGTTCCCGGCCGGCTTCGTTCGCGAGCCTGCGGCGCTGATAACGCCCGTCATAACCGGGATCGTCACCGATTATTTCGAGTGGCTCGCCGCGGGTCTTTACGACCTAACCAAGCAGGCCTCCGCCATGCACGCGGCCGAAAACCTGCTGCAGTCGTTCTTCTACGGATTTGACCGGAGTTTCTTTTACTTCCGGATCGACGGAGTGCAGTCGCTGGAGAAGATCTTTCAGCATGATGATTGCCTATCGCTCCACCTGATTCACGGCGGCGAGTTCCGTCTCGACATGGAGATCGGTGTCAGTGAAGTAGTGCTGCAGGTGAAGGGGCCATCCGGATGGCGATCGAGCGGGATCGTGGCCCAGTACAGCATCGGCCGGATCGTCGAGGCTCGTATCCCGCTCCAGGCGCTGAACCTGACTCCCGGGGACAAGCTCTTCACCTACTTCACCTTCACCCGCAGCAGGGATGAGCTGGGTCGCTGGCCGGTGGACACGCCGCTCCTTCTGAATTACGCCGGCCCGGACCTGGAAATGGAGAGCCGGGTCATCTGACTTAGGTTGGGGGAGCAAACCAGCAGAGCCTTGGCAACCCCGACTCCTCCGGTTCCCTCGAGTACGACTACCACTGGCACATGGAACTGGTGCCGCGGCTGATCCGTAGCTCCGGTTTTGAATGGTGTGCCGGCCTCTACGTCAACCCGACCTCTCCTGAGGATGCCGCAATGTTTCCGCGCGAGACGCAAACAGGGTAGGAAGAGATAGGGATTAGGGTTAATATAAAGGTCGGAGCCTTAATAAGGGGGGGCGCGTGGGGCGGGCCCCCGCCCAAGGATAATGTCGGGAGAGCTGCAGTTGGAGAACCGTTTAAAACCGGCGGGTTACAAAAGGCCTTTACTTAGTCGGCGTCTTAATCTAAAATACTCCATAATTTTAAGCTCTTAGAGGTTTTTACATGAAGATTTTGTTTGTAGCGTCCGAGGTTACCCCATTTGCCAAGACCGGCGGTCTTGCGGATGTAGCCAGCGCACTCCCCAAAACTCTCAGGAGTCTTGGGCACGATGTCCGCATCATGATGCCCTTTTACTCGGTCGTGGAAAAGGGGGGAATGGCGGTCAGGAAAGGGCGCAAGAGCGCCTCGGTC
>DNRQ01000212.1:2965-4093 GCA_003499925.1 Geobacter sp. | reverse complement strand
GCCTACCAGGGGCTCTTCCCCAAGGAGGGGCTGGAGGCGATGGGGCTGTCGCGGGACTGCTTCACCATCGACGGCCTGGAGTTCTACGGCAAGGTGAACCTCCTGAAGGGGGGCATCGTCACGGCCGACCTGGTCACCACGGTCTCCGAGGCCTATTGCCGCGAGATCCAGACCCCCGAGATGGGGTGCGGCCTGCACGGCGTGCTGCAGACCAGGAAGGATGACCTGTTCGGCATCCTGAACGGGCTGGATTATGACGAGTGGAATCCGGCCATGGACAAAGACATCATGAAGAATTACAGCCATGCCTCCCTCTCCGGGAAGCTGGTCGACAAGATCGGGCTGCAAAGGTTGATGGGGCTTGCCAGCGCGCCGGAGATACCGGTGTTCGGCATGGTATCGCGGATGGTGGCGCAGAAGGGATTCGACCTGATCTGCGAGCTGCTCCCCATGTTCGCCAAGGCCCCGCTGCAGCTGGTTCTGCTCGGCAACGGGGAGGAGCGCTACCTCAAGGCGCTGAATCAGACAAAAGCCGCCGGAGCCCGCAATGTCGCCTTTGCCAGCGGGTTTGACCATGCGCTGGCGCCCAAGATCTACGCCGGGAGCGACATGTTCCTGATGCCCTCTTTCTTCGAGCCGTGCGGCCTCGGTCAACTGATCGCCATGCGTTACGGAACGGTGCCGGTCGTGCGCAGGACCGGCGGGCTTGCCGACAGCGTTTTCGATCCCATGGACGGCGACAAGACCCCCAACGGCTTCCTGTTCGATGAGTACACGCCGGAGGCGCTCTGGAATGCCATAACCAGGGCGATGACCGCCTATCAAGACAAGGTGTTCTGGAAGAAGCTGNNCGACTATTCCTGGCAGAACTCGGTTCATAAGTACCTGGAACTGTATCGCAGGGCTCTGGCACGCAAGGGGGGTGAGGGATGACGCTGGAAAGTGACGATCTTCAGGAACTCACCAACGAGATTCGCAGGATCATCGAGAGTAACAAGGTGTTTCTGGAACGGGTGGGCGACGAGGAGTACGAGGACGAGGACGAGGAGTCAGATTCGGGGCCGGAACCGGCGCCGGACGATTTCGAGGAGCTTTAAGAACCCCGGCCACCCTCCCCCAGCCCCTCCC
>DNRQ01000212.1:0-2907 GCA_003499925.1 Geobacter sp. | reverse complement strand
AGGAACCTGAACAGCGGAAGATTGACGCTAATCAGGTAACTTAATGGCAGTGGGGGCAGGGGTGAGGGAGTTGCCACGAAGCAATGGAACAAATTATATCCACCGATTAGCGTCGATCTTCAGTGAGCTGGGTCACCCCCAATCTCCCCCCCTTTGCAAAGGGGGGCGGGGGGGATTTGCCCAGGTTGCCATAGAGCGCATGTTGCGACAGTGCTAAAATCCCCCTAAATCCCCCTTTGCAAAGGGGGACTTTCTGCGCCAACCATCGATACTGAAGATCAGCGCTAATCGGGAATTATATTGGTGTGACAACGTAAAGTGGAATTGCCGTTCATTAATTTGAAAAGGCCGGCGCTGAGAGGAAATCTCAGGCGCCGGCCTTCTTGTTTGCCAGGGCTTACTTGGCTGGGAACTATTTGGCTGGCCGCACTTCCGGGACGATATCACCCGAGGTGAATCCATCGGGTGTCGCTACCGGTTCCGGAGCCGCAACCGGTGCCGGTGCAGGGGCCGGTGCCGGTGCCGGTGCCGGTGCCGGTGCCGGTGCAGGGGCCGGTGCAAGTGCCGGTGCAAGTGCCGGTGCAAGTGCCGGTGCCGGTGTTGCGACCGGCGCCGGTATCACGACGGGAGCCGGTGCAAGCGCAGGCGCGGGCTTGTCTCCCTTGCCGAAGAGCGGCTTGTACGTTTTCAGAAGCGAGAGCATCTCCTCGTACTGCTTGGCGTAAAGGGTCGAGACCCGCGGGCCGTTATCGACGGCGGAGGGCTCGGTCTGGGCCAGGGCTGCCGTTACCCCCGTAACGGTTTTGAACTTTACGTCCACCTTCTCGCTCAGGTTGGCAGCCGCCTCGTCGAAATCGGGATACTGCAGCGAGAAGAACAGAGGGTAGGAGAGAGCGCTCCTCCTGAAATTCGGGTACTCCCAGATCAAGGTGCCGTCGCGGTCCAGCATCTGGGCCGTCATGATGAGATAGTTGAAGTCGGTCTCCAAATAAGAGAGATAATTGCTCGAGAAAACCTTCCCCTGCCTGGTGAGCCCGCTCACGGTGACGAACATGATCGCATCGAGGCCGTTTTCCGCGAGCAACTGCTTCAGCTCATCCTTTTTGTAGAAGTATTTGTTGTAGATGATCCCCGCATCGTCGCGCCGCTCCTTGCTGGATACCAGGGTGGAGAAGAGCCTGCTGGGATTTCCCTGCACCTGACGCACCGAGTAGAAGGTTCCCGTCGATCTGAGCCGGGCGATCAGCTCTTTCTCGTTTTTGCTGTTGTACGCCTCGATCAGGGCGACGATGGAGCTCTTTTCAGGGTGCCTGATGTCCGAGTCGGCATCGGTGAAGAAGGGGGCGATCCCCACCGTTCTCACCCTTTTCTCCAGGGTCTCCTGGGGGATGTTGTAGTAGTTGTGCGCGCAGCCGAAGATGGTGCAGGTTGCCGTGAGGAGCAGGGCCAGCTTGAAAAGGGTCCGCATGGTGGGTAACGCCTCCTGTAAGGATTCTAACTGCCATGCCCCGTCTTATAGCAGAAGCTCGCCAGAAGCGCTACAGCTTATTGACTGTCAGCGAGCATGATGAAGCCGACCTGCCTCCCGGTATCCCCCCCATCACGGCGGTACGAGAAGAAGAGCTCCTGGTTGCAGCAGACGCAGAGCTCCTGGGACTCGATCTGCCCGGGTGCCAGCCCCGCATCGGAAAGCAGCTGCCGGTTGGCCGCCGCAAGGTCGAGCATCCATTTCCCTTCCCCCTTTTCCTGCGTGAAGAGATCCCAGGCCGCCCCTGACTTCTTGAAGGCGTCACGGACCGGCGCGTCCACTTCGTAGCAGCATGCCGAGATGGAAGGGCCGACGGCCGCCCGGATATCCTTGCGGTTGCAGCCGAACATCGTTGCCATCGCCTCGATCCCTTTTCCCGCGATGTTCCCGACCGTTCCCTGCCACCCCGCGTGCAGGGCGGCCACCACCCCCTTGCTGGGGTCGTGCAGCAGGATCGGGACGCAATCCGCGACGCAGACCGCGATCATGATCCCGGGCTGATTGGTAACGATGCCGTCGCATTCCAGCTTCAGGAAGTGGGAGAACTCCGGGTTCGGGGTGTCTATCACCAGCAGGTCGGTCCCGTGCACCTGGGTCACCGTCAGAAAGCGGTCCAGCGTGGTCCCAATGCTCCGGGCGAGGAGGCTGCGGTTCCCCTCCACGCTGTGCGGCGAGTCGAGGGTATTGCTGCCGAGGTTGAGGGAGTTATAGGGGGGGCGCGATACACCCTCGTGGCGCGTGGTGAACCCCGCCATCGCGGTCCTTCCGCCTAGTGCCGGCTTCAGGTACTGGATCTTTCCTGCCTTTTGCATTTCCATAAACCACACCTCTTATCTATATAATTCGAAGTCCGAAGGTCCCTTTTGTCCCTGTTGTCCTTTGGGTCCCTTGCTCTAGAAGGCTAATCCGCAACCTTGCTCTCCAGGTAATCTATGATCCCCGCCATGTCTGCCGGCAGTTCCGTGTCGAACTCCAGGTATTCTTTGCTGATCGGGTGCAGAAAGCCCAGCGTCTTTGCGTGCAGCGCCTGGCGCCCCATCGCCCTGATCATCTGCTTCAGCACCGGATCCTGCACCCCCGCCAGCCGTCCGCCGCCGCCGTACATCTCGTCGGCCACCAGCGGATGCCCCGCCTCGGAGAGATGGACCCTGATCTGGTGGGTGCGTCCGGTCTCGAGCCGGAGTTGGATCAGGGTCAACCCGCCGTAGCGCGCCACCACCCTCCAGTGGGTGATCGCGTCTTTCCCATGCCGCGCCCTGCTCGACATCTTTTTTCTTTCGGTGGGATGGCGGCCGATGACGGTCTCGATGCGCCCCTTGTCTTCCTTGAAGCTTCCATAGACCAGCGCCAGATATACCCTCTTGATGGTGTGCGCCTTG
>DNRQ01000171.1:2458-31444 GCA_003499925.1 Geobacter sp. | reverse complement strand
TTCAACCAGCGGAAGATTGACGCTAATCAGGTAACTTAATGGCAGTGCCCCCGACCCTCCCCTTGAAGGGGAGGGAGGTTCTTTAGCGGAAGATGGGGACCGATCAGAATTGAGAATAACGGGAACGCCGGAGACGGAAATGGGAAACGATAGAGCCAGGATACTGGTGGTCGACGACGACTGCTTCGTAGCGGAGATGCTGGCGGAGATCCTCTCGGCCGAGGGTTACCGGGTCGACACGGCCGAAAACGGCAGGAAGGCACTGGACCTTTTGGAACAGGTGGCCGACATCTCCCTGGTGATCTCCGACATGGACATGCCGCAGATGAACGGGCTCGCGTTGATCGAGGCGGTCAGGGGCCAAGGCTCCCAGGTCCCGATCATCATCCTGACCGGCAACAGCGAGATAACGGTGGCGATCTCGGCCCTGGAAAAGGGGGCCAACGACTACCTGGTGAAGGACGAGAACATCGAGAGGACCATCTCCATCTCCGTCGAGAAGGCGCTGGAAAAGCAGCGGCTCAAACTGCAGAATCACGAGTTGATGGAGAGCGTCGCCCGGAAAAATGCGGAGATGGAAAAGGAGCGGCTATTGGCGAGCAGGGTGCAGGCGAACATCCTCCCGCTCAACCTCCAGCTCCCCGGCTTTCGGACCGGCGTCTTTTACCGCCCCTCGGACCAGATCGGCGGCGACTTCTTCGATGCCCTGGAGACCGAAAAGCGGATTCACTTCCTGATAGGCGACATCTCCGGCCACAGCACCTCGTCGGCGCTGGTCATGGCGGTCTGCAACGGCATGTTCCGCTCGCTCGGGCGGACCATGTCGAGTCCGCTCGAGATCGTCCGGGCGGCCAACCGGATGCTCTGCCAGATGCTCATGGAGAGCGGCATGTTCCTGACCCTCGCCTGCCTGACCCTGGAGCGCGACAGCGGCACCCTGCATGCGGTCTCCGCCGGGCACAACCCGGTCTATCTCTGGAACGGCAGCGAGCTGGAGACGATCGAATCGACCGGGCCGGTGCTCGGCTGGGATACCGAAGACGACTGGGAAATGCTCCAGTACCGGTTCGATCCCGGCAGCAGGTTGTTCCTTTACACCGACGGCCTGGTGGAGGCGAAAAACGGCGACGACGAGGAGTTCGAATCGAGACTGGCGGGGCATCTGGCCGGGGCGGAGCTCTCCCCGGCCCAGCTGGTCGACAGGCTGTACCGGGAAGTTTCCGAGTTCGCCGGCGGCAGGTTCGGCGACGACCTGACCATGTTCGCCATAGAGAGGCTCTAGCATGGCCGCAAGCCTGAGAGTTAACATCGTATTCGCCGCCGACTTCCGCTCCGTCGATCAGGCAAGGGGGACGCTTTTGGTGCTCTGCCGGGGGGCATTTCCGCTGCAGCAGGAGGCTGTGTCGGACTTCTGCATGGCAGCCAACGAGGCGATGAACAACGCCGTGGAGCATTCCGGCTGCAGCCTGCTGGAGGTCGAGCTGCATGCCGACGACCAGAGCATGACCTTCAGGATGAGTAGCGACGGTGAGCGCTTCGACCCGACCGGGAGCGCCGCCATGCCGGAGCCGGACGAACTGGGAGAGCTCCCCGAGGGGGGATATGGACTGGCGCTGATCCAGGAGTTCGTCGACGGCATGGCCTATCAGTACCGGGACGGGAAAAACGTGGTGACGCTGGTCAAAAACATCAACAAGGGGGTGTGAAGGGTGGAAATCAAAACCGAGATGGTCAACGACATCGTGGTGCTCAATCCGGTGGGGAATCTGGTGGCCAGCAGTGTGGAACTGCTGAAGGGCCGGGTGGAAAAACTGATCGAGAAGAAGTTTCGCTTCGTGCTGCTGGACATGAGCCGGATCGACTTCATGGACAGCTCCGGGCTCGGCTCCATCATCGCGGCCAACAAGCTTTTGAGCGCAAGCAGCGGGGCGCTCGCCTGTGCCGCACTTCAGGAAGGGGTGCGGAAAGTGTTCCGGGTAACCAGGGCCGACCAGAGGATCGCCCTCGCCGAGACCCAGTCGGAGGGGCTGCTGCTGATTCAACAGAGGATGATCCAGGGAAACGGGAGATAGGCCGTGGCCGATAAAAAACTGCTGGGTGAAATTCTGGTCGAGAACCATCTGGTAACGCCCGAACAGCTGCGCTTGGTGCTGGAACTGCAGAAAACGACCAAGCCGCACCAGACCATCGGCCGTTTCGTCGTCAAGCAGGGGTTCATGACGGAGGCCGACCTGCAACAGGTACTGGAGCGCACCGGAAAAAGGCAGCGCCTGGAAGAGATCTGTTTCCGCAACGGTTTCGTGGGGAAGGAAGACCTGCTGCTGGCCATGGACATGGCCAGGCAGGAACAGCTCCCGCTTGCCACCGTGCTGAAGAACCTGGAGTTCATCGACGACGAGAAAGCGGCAAAAGCGCTCGCCATCCAGTACGATCTCCCCTTCCTGCAGATCAAGAGCCTGCACCCCTTTCCCGCATTGGCCAAGGTCGTCAACCAGGGGTATGCCAAAACCCACGGCATGGTGCCGGTCTCGAAGACCACCGAACTGATCACGCTTGCCGTGGCCAAACCGCTGGGGGCACAGGAGCTGAAGGAGCTCGGCAGAACCATCGGCCTGAAAGTCCTGCAGGCAGTAGCGCTGGAAAGCGAGATAGCGGCCTTCCAGGAGCGGCTTTACGGCACCGGTGGCGCCGGCGCCAATCTCCCGGCGCCGGAACTGGAGATCAGGCTCGACGACGGCTTCCTGAACCGGGTCGACGACGAGCCGGAAGACGAAGCGGACGTCAGGCAGGTCACCGAAAAAGACTCCAACCTGGTCAAACTGGTCAACAAGATCATCCACGACGCCTACCTGAAGAAGGCGTCCGACATCCATATCGAGCCGTACCCGGACCGGGAGGACGTGGTGGTCAGGATCCGCATCGACGGCGGCTGCGAGGATTATCTCCGGATTCCCTACAAGTACAAATACGCCCTCCCCTCCCGCATCAAGATCATGGCCAACCTCGACATCGCGGAGAAGCGCAAGCCGCAGGACGGCAAGATCGACTTCAAGAAATTCGGCCCGATCGACGTGGAGCTCAGGGTGGCCACCATGCCGACGGCGGGGGGGCTGGAAGACGTGGTGATCCGCATTCTGCAGGCCGGGGAACCGACCCCCTTTGCCGAGCTGGGACTCACCGCGAAGAACCGGGAGGCGTTCGGCGCGGCGATCGGCAATCCCTACGGGCTGATCCTGGTGGTGGGGCCGACCGGCTCCGGCAAGACCACCACGCTCCACTCCGCCATCGCCCAGATCAACAGGCCGCAGATAAAGATCTGGACCGCCGAAGACCCGGTCGAGATCAGCCAGAGGGGACTGCGCCAGGTGCAGGTGAACCCGAAGATAGGTTTCAGCTTCGCCCATGCCCTCCGTTCCTTCCTGAGGCTCGATCCGGATGTCATCATGGTCGGCGAAATGCGTGACGAGGAGACGGCCGGCATCGCCGTCGAGGCCTCCCTGACCGGGCACCTGGTGTTTTCCACGCTCCATACCAACACCGCTCCCGACACCATCACGCGCCTGTTGGAGATGGGGCTCGACCCCTTCAGCTTCTCGGACGCCCTGCAGCTTATCCTGGCACAGCGCCTGACGCGCAAGCTTTGCGACTACTGCCTGGAGAAGTACGCGCCGGACCAAAGGGAGCTGGACGGGATGATCGCCGAATTCGGGGGCGACCTGCTGGCTGCCGGCTCCCTGAGGCGGGAGGAGGTCACGCTGGCACGGCCGGTCGGCTGCTCCCATTGCTCGGGGAGCGGCTATCTGGGGAGGGTCGGTATTCATGAGCTGCTCCTTTGCACTGACGACCTGCGGGAGATGATCAAGAAGAAGGCCGATACGGTCAAGATCAGGAAACAGGCGATCGCCGACGGGATGGTTACCCTGAAACAGGACGGCATGCTGAAGGTCCTGCAGGGGGTGACCGACATGCACGAGATCCGGCGGGTCTGCATCAAGTAGCGGGCGGTGGCGGGACGCGGGGGAAGCTCCAAGGCGGGAAACTTTTTGGCTCAATGGGAGAAAAAAATGACAGATACGCCGGCAACCATACTGGTGGTGGACGACGACCCGTTCACCGCGGAACTGACCGCGATGATCATCGAGATGGCCGGTTTCGAGACGGTGATCGCCGAAGGGGGGGTGGACGCCCTGGAGAAGATGCAGGAAAACCCCGCGCTCCTGGCGGTGGTCTCCGACCTGAACATGCCGTTCATGAGCGGGGTGGAGCTCTTCGGCGAGCTGCGCCAGCAGGGGTTCCTGCAGCCTTTTCTGCTCATCTCCGGAGAGGATCCCGCCCGGCTCCGGGCGGCGCATCCGGCAATCGACGCCGTCTTGGCCAAGGACGAAAGGCTCCAGGAGAATCTGGCTGAAGTGCTTGAGTCGGTCATCGCCGGCTTTTGAGAGGATAAATCAATGACTACGCCCACTTTTTCCGTAGCCGCAAGGCTGAAGAGGATCCGCGAGGCCTATGTAAAGCAGCTCCCGGCCCAGCTGGGATCGATCCGCGCGGCCTTCCAGGAATTTTGCGAGCAGCCCCACTTCGAGCAGCTGCATCTGCTGCACCGCGGCATCCATACCTTGAGGGGGGCCAGCGCCTCCTTCGGCCTGAGCCGGCTGAGCGCCGCCGCGGCCGTCGGGGAAAAGCTGGCAAAGGAGGCGCTGCAGGTCGAGCCGCTGCCGGTCAGGGCCTTCCGGCTCCAGATGCAGGGGCAGCTGGAGCTGATGGAGCGCGAGGCATTGAACCTGGAGCCGGCGCCGGCGACGGATCTCCAGGCGCTGGATCTGGTCGCCGCCTCCGAAGAGGCGACCAGCCGGGAGCAAAAGGTGGTCTACCTCTGCGAGGACGACTCCTTCCAGCGCATGGCCCTCTCCACCCAGATCGGCTGCTTCGGTTTCCAGACCATCGCCTTCGGGGAGCTGGATCAGCTGCACCAGGCGGTGAAAAACGCCCCTCCCGACGCCATCGTCATGGACATGATGTTCTCGGGGGTGCCGATGGCCGGAGCCGAGATGGTCGCCAGGATCCAGTCCGAGCGGCAGACCCCCATCCCGACCGTCTTCATCTCGTCGCAGGACGACTTCTCCTACCGGCTATCCGCCGTGCGCGCCGGTTCCAGCGCCTACTTCGTCAAGCCGGTCAACGCCACCGAGCTGAGCGCCACCCTGAGCACGCTGACCACCGTCGAGAAACCCGAGCCGTACCGGGTCATGATCGTCGATGACGACACCCATCTGCTGCAGCTGTACGCGACCATCCTGCAGGGGGTCGGCATGGTGACCCTGGAGCTGGACGATCCCTTGCAGGTGACCTCGCATCTTGGGGAGTTCCAGCCGGACCTGATCCTCACCGACATGAACATGCCCGGCTGCAACGGGATGGAGCTGGCCAAGACGATCCGCCAGTCCGGCGACTGTCTCAGCATACCGATCGTCTTTCTCTCCACCGAGACCGACGTCGGCCTGCATCGCAGCGCCATGAGCATGGGGGGAGACGAATTCCTGACCAAGCCGATCAAGCCCGAACACCTGATCTCGGCGGTGGCGGTGCGCGCCGAGCGGATGAAGGTGATCCGCTCCTTCATGATCAGGGACAGCATGACCGGCCTCTTCAACCACTCCGCCATCAAGGAGCGTCTGGACGCGGCCATCGCCGAGGCGGGTCGCGCCGGGCGCGATCTCTGTTTCGCCATGATCGACATGGACCGCTTCAAGCAGATCAACGACGGCTATGGCCATGCCACCGGCGACCGGGTGCTGATCGCCCTGGCCAGGTTCCTGCGCCATCGGCTGCGCGGCAGCGATCTGGTCGGCCGTTACGGCGGCGAGGAGTTCGCCGTGATACTCCCCGACTGCGACCTCGCCACGGCGAAATCCCGGCTGGACCAGCTCAGGGAGAGCTTCGCGGCCATACAGTTCCCGGCCCGGGCAGAGTCCTTCAGCGCCACCTTCAGCTGCGGCGTCGCCGCCTTCTCCCGGCACCGGGATGTGGAGCCCCTCTGCCAGGCGGCGGACGAAGCGCTCTACGAGGCCAAGAAGCTCGGGCGCAACCGGGTTGAGTCGCCCGCCGGATGAGGGAGCGTCTGAGAAAAGTTACAGCAACAGTTTGATACAACGCCGAAATGTCCCCTCCCCCGGAGGGGGAGGGCTAGGGAGGGGGAACCTCGGCCAGTTCTTCGCAGATGCCGCTGTCTTCCCCCCTCACTCTCCTCCCCCCGCTGGGGGGAGGAGAGTGAGCAGCTGCTTAGCGAATATGAACGTTGTCTTCGACAAAGCGCCGCAGAGCGGGGTCGGGTGCTAATCAGGAACAGTTTCAGTCCCCTCTCCCCTTTGGGCAGACCGTTTGAGTCCCCTCTCCCCTTGTGGGAGAGGGTTAGGGAGAGGGGTGGCAGCGCCAGCTGCACGAAACGCTGCTCTGGACGGAGGATAACGGAGGGAAAGTGCCATGTCGGAAAAGCCGAAATTAGCCATGTACTGGGCGGCGTCCTGCGGGGGATGCGAGATCGCGTTGCTGAACCTGCACGAAAAGATCCTGGACCTGGATGCCGCCTTCGATATCATGTTCTGCCCCTGCCTGCTGGACACCAAGAAAAGGGAGATCGAGGCGCTCGACGACCGGAGCATCGCCATCACGCTCTTTAACGGCGCCATCCGCACCGCGGAGCATGCCGAAATGGCGGGTCTGCTGCGAAGGAAATCCCGGATGCTGATAGCGGTCGGCTCCTGCGCCGCCGAAGGGGGCATCCCGGGGCTGGCAAACCTATGTAGCAGGGGGGAGATCATGAAGACGTCGTACCTGGAGAACCCGACCATCGACAATCCGGACGGCATCCTCCCGGCTCTTTGCAGCGAGGTTCCCGAGGGTAGCCTGACGCTACCGCTCTTCTACGACCGGGTGAAGACCCTGGGTGAGGTGAGCGCGGTGGAGTACACCATCCCGGGGTGCCCTCCCGAATCGCACCAGATCTGGAACGTGGTAGAGCTGGTACTGAGCGGCAAGCCGCTCCCCCCCGCGGGAAGCGTGATAGGGGCCGGGGCCGTCCCGCTTTGCGAGGAGTGCGACCGGGCCAAGGAGGAGAAGCGGATCGCGCGCTTTTACCGCAGCTTCGAGGTGGTCCCGGAGCCGGGTAAGTGCCTGCTGGAACAGGGGGTGATCTGCATGGGAATCGCCACCAGAAGCGGCTGCGGCGCTCCCTGCCCCCGGGCCAACATGCCGTGCACCGGTTGCTACGGCCCCCCGGACGGGGTCGCCGACCAGGGGAGCGCGATGATCGCCGCTCTCGGCTCCATTCTCGATATCGGTGAGGTCAAGGGGAGGAGCGGGGCGGAGATCGCGGCCCGGGTCGAGGCGCTGCTCGACTCCCTGCCGGACTGCGCCGGCTCCTTCTACAAGTACGGCCTCCCCGGCTCCACTATCGGCGGGAGGGTGAAGGGATGAGCCGGATCACCATCGACCCGATAACCAGGCTGGAAGGGCACGGAAAGATCGAGATCTTTCTGGACGAGGAGGGGGAGGTAGCCAACGCCTACTTCCAGGTGCCGGAACTGCGGGGCTTCGAGCAGTTCTGCGTCGGTCGCCTGGCCGAAGAGATGCCGGTGATTACCAACCGCATCTGCGGCGTCTGTCCCGAGGCGCACCACATGGCGGCATCCAAGGCGCTCGATGCCCTCTTCGCCGCAGATCCGCCCCCGGCAGCCAAAAAACTGCGCGAGCTCCTTTACAGCGCCTTTTTCGTCACCGACCACACCACCCACTTCTATGCCCTGGGAGGGCCGGATTTCATCCTCGGTCCGGATGCCCCGCCCAAAGAGCGCAACATCCTGGGGGTGATCAGGAAGGTCGGCCTGGATGTCGGCAGGCAGGTGATCGACTGCCGCGCCCGCAATCACCATGTCATCAAGACGGTCGGGGGGCGCAGCATCCACCCGGTGGCCGGTCTCCCCGGCGGCTGGAGCCGCCCCATAACCGCCGCCGAGCGGGACGAGATCGCCGCCATCGCCCGGCTGAACGTCGACTTCGCCCAGTTCACCCTGCGGCTCTTCGAGGATGTCGTGCTCAAGAACCCGGCCTACATGGAACTGGTGACGGCCGAAACCTACACCCATAGAACCTATTACATGGGGCTGGTGGACGACCGGCAGCGGGTAAACTTCTACGACGGCAAGGTGCGGGTAGTGGGGCCCGACGGGAGCGAGCTTTTGCGCTACCACCCGGATGACTACGCCGCGCAGATCGCCGAGCGGGTGGAGCCGTGGAGCTACCTCAAATATCCCTACCTCAAGGCGGTGGGGTGGAAAGGGTTTGTCGACGGGGCGGAGAGCGGGGTGTACGCGGCTTCCCCCCTGTCGCGCCTGAACGTTGCGGACGGCATGGCCACCCCCCTGGCGCAGGAACAGTTCGAACGCTTCTTCGAAACCCTGGGAAGCGGCAGGGTGGGCGGGCGCTACCGGCCGGTTCATTACCGCCTGGCGACCCACTGGGCCAGGCTTGTGGAACTGCTTTACGCGGCCGAACGGATGCTGGAGCTGGCCGAGGACCCGGAGATCACCTCGCCCGATCTGCGCACCGGGCCGGGAGCGGTGACCGGCAGGGGGGTCGGCTGCGTGGAGGCGCCGCGCGGCACCCTGACGCACCATTACGAGGCCGACGAGCGGGGCATACTGACCCGGGTCAACATGATCGTCGGCACCACCAACAATTACGCCGCGATGAGCATGTCGATCAAGAAGGCGGCCGAGCAGATCATCACCAAGGGGAAGATCGTCGAAGAGGGGATGCTGAACCGGATCGAGATGGCGTTCCGGCTCTACGACCCCTGCCTCTCCTGCGCCACCCATGCCATCGGCAAGATGCCGCTCAGCGTGAAGATCCGCGACGCGGCGGGCGCCGTCATCCGCACGGTGAGCAGAAACTGATGCGGACCATCGTGGTGGGGCTTGGGAACCCGATCCTCTCCGACGACAGCGTCGGGATCAAGGCGGCCGGGATGGTGAAGGAGCTGGTTTCCGGTGCGGCGGACATAGAGGTGGTTGAGGCTTACGCCGGAGGCCTGAGGCTTATGGAGGCGATCGCGGGATACGACCGGGCGATCATCGTCGATGCCATGACCCGCGGCGGCTGCGCGCCGGGGACGCTGCTCCGGTTCAGGGCAGGGGAGGGGGTAGGCACGCGCAACCTTCTTTGCACCCACGACAGCGACCTGGAAACCTCGCTCTCACTGGGGCGTGAACTGGGGCTCGCGCTCCCGGAGGAGATAACGCTCCTCGGGATAGAGGCCGAAGATGTCGACAGTTTCAGCGAGCAACTGACCAGCCTGGTGCGTGCGGCCTTGCCGGCGGCGGTGGCGGAAATACTCTCCCTCTGCAGGTTGCAGAGCCGGGAGTCCCCCCATCCACCCCCGCCTCCCATTGAAGGCACTGCCACAAAGTTAAGCTCTACCTGCTGCTCGCTCCCCCTCCCTTGATGGGAGGGGTGGGGGGCACTGCCATTAAGTCAAGCGGTGGTTCCGTGGCTCATGTAGGGTGGGCCGTGCCCACCATCAGGATGCGGGTGTGGTGGGCACGGCCCACCCTACCTCCTACTCTCCCCTCCCTTGATGGGAGGGGCGGGGGAGGGTGAAGCTCATGCCGGCTTTTCACCCTCTCCCCAACCCTCTTCCATCGAGGGAGAGGGGGTGCTTGCGCAGCGTGCGGAAATTGGCACTTACCTTAACTTAATGGCAGCGCTCTTGAAGGGGAGGGGGTTTCCAGCAGCGGCAGATCTGCATTAATTCAGGCGAGCTAGAGCATATCGGTGTGCTCGGGACTCTCAGTCCCCAAGCGCATGGCGGGCGATTACACGGGGTGACCATGAGAACCGGCATATACTTTTGCAACTGCGGAACCAATATTTCCGACCTGGTCGATCCCGAGAAGGTGAGCGAGAGCCTGCGGGATACCGCCGGAGTCGGCTACTTCAAGACCTGCCAGTTCCTCTGCTCCGAGCAGGGGAAGGAGTTTCTGGAACAGGAACTGAGGGATGAAAAGCCGGACCGGGTGGTCGTCGCCGCCTGTTCCCCCAGAGACCACGAGGCGACCTTCATGCGGGTCATGGAGCAGGCCGGCATGAACCCGTACCTGATGCAGATGGTCAATATCCGGGAGCAGATCGCCTGGGTGACCCGGGATCCGGAGCGGGCGGTCCGGAAGGCCGCGCTGGCGATCAAGGCGGCGCTCCTGCGGGTAGCGTTGCACGAACTGCTGGAAAAGGAGGAGATGGAGGTATCCACGTCGGTGCTGGTGATCGGGGCCGGCCCGTCGGGGCTCAAGGCGGCGCTGACCCTGGCCGAGGCGGGGCGCAAGGTGATCCTGGTGGAGAAGACGCCGGTGATAGGCGGGTTGCCGGTCCTTTACGAGGAGCTGTTCCCGGACATGGAGTGCGGCCCCTGCATGCTGGAGCCGCTCATGGGCGAGATCCTGCACGGGGACCATGCCGAGAACATCGAGCTTATGACCATGTCGGAGCTGAGCGAGGTGGCCGGCTACTTCGGCAACTTCATCGTCAAGATCCGCCGGAGGCCGCGCTTTGTCGATATGGGGAGCTGCATCGGCTGCGGCGAGTGCGTCGAGGCCTGCCCCGCTGCCGGCCCGAACCCGTTCAACTGCGGCATGGACCAAAAAAAGGCGGTCGCATTCGGGTTTCCCGGGGCGCTCCCCAATGTGCCGTATCTCGATCCGGGACTCTGCAGCCGCTTCTCCGACGGGTCGGACTGCACCCTGTGCAGCGCCGCCTGCCCGGCGGGAGAGGGAGTCGTCGTTTACCATGACCAGGAGACGCTGGTCGAGCGTCAGGTAGGCGCCATCGTCCTTGCCACCGGCTCGGCGCTGTACGACTGCGCTCCCTTGGAAAACCTCGGCTATGGGCGCCTGCGGGACGTGAAAACGGCCCACGAGTTCGAGCGGATGCTGGCTTCGAACGGCCCCAGCGGCGGAGAGATCGTGACCTCCAGCGGCGAAGCGCCCGGCTCGGTGCTTTTCGTCCACTGCGTCGGCTCCCTTGAAGACGAGCACAAACCGTACTGCTCCGGAGTTTGCTGCCAGTATGCCTTCAAGTTCAATCACCTGCTGGAGTCGAGGCTTCCGGAGGTCGAGGTCCACCACCTTTACCGGGAGATCGTTGCGCCGGGGAAGGAGGCCTTTTCCCTGTACCGTGCCGCTCGCGACAATCCCAATACCACGTTTGTCAGGTATGACCGCCTGGCCGATCTTGCCGTCAGCGGCGAACATTGGCGCCTGCAGCTCCGAATCGCAGGCGGCCGGGCTATCGACGCGGATCTGATCGTGCTCTGCCCGGCCGTGGTGCCGGGTGCCGATGCGGAAGGATTGGGCGCCATGCTGGATGTGTCGCTGGACCGTTTCGGCTTTTTCGAGGAGCTGCACGGCAGGATCGACTCCGCCAGCAGCAAGGTGCGCGGTGTCTATCTCGCCGGCGCCTGCCAGGGGCCGGCCGACATCCAGCGCGCCACCAATCAGGCTATGGCCGCTTCCGGCTGCATCCTGTCCCAGCTGGTGGAGGGGCGCAAGCTGCGGCTTGACCCGCTTTTTGCCGCGGTGGACCCGAGAAGGTGTTCCGGCTGCAAGGTTTGCGTGAAACTTTGTCCCTACCGGGCCGTCGGTTTCGACAGCGAAACCGGCGCAGCCTGCGTGAATGCCGTCCTCTGTCATGGTTGCGGCACCTGTGTCGCCGCCTGTCCGGCGGGGGCCATCAAGGCGAATCACTTTACCGGCGAGATGATTCTGGCGGAAATCGAGGGGGCTTTGCAATGAACGGATCATCAGTTGCCTTGGACGGCGGGCACGCCTCCGCCATTGTTCAAGAATTCGAGCCTCGCATCATCGGGTTTCTCTGCAACTGGTGCTCGTATGCCGGAGCGGACCGGGCGGGGCTGTCGCAGACGCCGTACCCGCCCAATGTGAACATCATCAGGGTCATGTGTACCGGCAGGATCGAGCCGCTCTTTATCATGAAGGCCTTCGAGGGGGGAGCGGACGGTGTCATCGTGCTGGCCTGTCATCCCGGTGATTGCCACTACAAGGAAGGAAATCTGCGGGCGGCCCAGCGTCACGCGCTGCTGGCAAGGTTGCTTGAGCAGATGGGGATTGAGCGGGAGCGCTGCCGTTTCGATTATGTCTCGGCAGGTGAAGGAGAAAGATACGCACAACTGATAACGGAGATGGTGGAATCCGTTAAAAAACGCGGTCCATTATCAACCGCGGCCTGAGGGGGCAATCCAATGACTACCCAACTGCTCGACGCACGCGGCCTTAAGTGTCCGCAACCGACTCTGAAGATAACCGTCCTGGCAACCAGGATCAAACCGGGCGAACAGCTCGAGGTGGTCGCCAACTGTCCCACCTTTGAAAAGGACGTCCGCGACTGGTGCAACCGTGCCAAGAAGACGCTGCTGTGGCTCAAGGTGGAGGGGGATGCAAAGCGCTGCCTGATCCAGTTTTGATCTTCCGTTAGCTCAGCTCAGGTCGGTGAAAGCGTGAGGATGGTGGAGTACTCCGTTTTTTAACGCAGGAACTCAAGTGGTCGGTATGCGTTGTGCCATGGATGTCGATGTGGGGCCATCGCCGGCCAATTCTTCGCGCCGGTCGCGTGAGCGATGTGTCCGCCGCCTCACTGCAGCGTGCAACTATTTACTCTACCAGCCTGAGGCGAAACAGCTTCTTCGCAAGCGTGTAAATGTCGTCTTTAGCGCCCTCGCGGCGGATGCCGACTGCGACCACGACGACTATGATTTCCAGTTCTTTGATGGCATATATGACACGGTAACGCTGCCCCACTGCTCTGATGCTGCGCAGGCCTGAGAGTTCACCGAGCAGGGCTTTCCCCTGTTTCTCCGGCTCTTCGGCCAGACGGTCAATGACGGTGAAGATCTTGTCCCTGATGCGGCGATCGGAAATGTCGGCCAGCATCCGCAACGCGGTAGGGGTGATGACAATACGCCAAGTCATTTGATGAGTTCCTGCCTGGCCTCCTCCCAAGAAGTGGTGGTGCCTGCATCCATCTCACGGATGCTCTGCCGAAGCTTCTCCATTATTTCTTTGTCGGCCATGACATCCAGGGTTTCGGCAATGGCCTCGTAAAGTTCCCATGGCAGCACCGCCAGCACCGGTTTGCCGCGGCGGGTGATTTCCATGACGTCGATGTCGCCGTCCCGCATCAGGGTCTCCGGCAGGGAATTCAATTGCTTCCGTGCTTCCATTATCGATAATGATCTTGTCATGTCGGTATCTCCTGTACTCTTAAAAGTACGGCAAAACGTCCTTCTGGTCAACCATGATAACGTTTATGCGCCAGGAACACGGTGATGATACCGACGAAGTAGGCCGCGAGATCGAGCCAACTGAAGGTGGTGCCCAGCAACCGCCCTGATACTTTCATCAGGACATTGCCACTTTTGATCATCTCAAGTGGGATCAAGGTCAGTTGAAAGGTTTCCAGCCCGGTCATGACCATCATGGCGACCACGGCCCTTCCAAACGGCGTAGCTGCTTTCAGCAGGAGTGTGATGAACAGGTAGATCATTACTGCGTAGAGCGCGTCGCCCGCGTATTTGTCCAGAATCGGCAGACCGGTATGGATCATCCTGGATCCCAAGCCGACTATGATCACAGCAATGATGCCGAGGATGAGCTTCCTCTCTCTGGCCGGGACTCTTTGAGCCGTCATCACACCGGCACCCGCAACCGGAACAAGGCACCGTGCTCGCTCGGCTCCAGGGTGATCGAGCCTCCGTGGGCGCGCAGCAGCGCCTGCACGATGGAGAGGCCCATGCCGCTCCCCCCAGTCTCCCGGGCCGTGGTGAAAAACGGGCGAAATACCTTGTCCCGGTTCCCTTCCGATATACCCCGCCCATCGTCCTGGATGTCGAGATCGAACGCTTGGCCCTCGCCGGGAAGTTCCGCCACCCTCCCAGTTATCCGGACCTGCACGACGTCCCCCCCATGCTGGCGTGCATTCTCGATCATGTTGGACACCACCGACTCGAATGCCTCGCGGCCCATCTTGAGATGAACCGAAGTGTCGCTGCAAGCCACGACGACGGATACCCCCTTCTCCAGATAGCGCTGCGCCAGGTGTGCCAGCGTCTCAAGCGCGTCGGTGCGCTCCTCTCCCACGGTGAAGGTATCGGCGCGGGCAAGGTCGAGAAGACGGCGCACCAGCCGATCCAGCCGCTCGGTGTCGGTAGCGATGATGCGCAGGAAACGGTCACGCTCCTCGGCCGACATCTCCTTGAAATGATCGTCCAGCAGTTCCACGGTGCCGCGGATCGAGGTGAGGGGGGTCTTGAACTCGTGGGATACGTTGGCCGCAAAGGTGCGGATGTAATCGCCCCGTTCTTCAAGGGTTTTGGCCATGGCTGACATGGCTTGAGACAGCTGCTCTATCTCGTGGATGCCCGACTTGTTCTCAACCGGCAGGACCTTCTCCCCGTGCATGATCCGCTCTGCCTGCCGGACCAGGGCCTTGAGCGGACGATTGACGGTAACGGAGGTAAGAATCGTGACAACAAGTACCACTCCAAGGAGCACGGCTGCCGCAACGGCGAGCTGTCCGCGTACCAGGTAGAGCGCCTTGCGGATGTCGAGCGGTGTGCGGGAAAGCACGACGGCACCCAGAACGCGTCCTTCATGCATCACCGGCATGCCGACGAAGAGGCGCTTCAGATTGCCGCGGCTCAGAGAGGCGATGTCCGGCTGCGATTCATCGCTGATGCGCAAGCGCAGAAGGCTGACGTACTCGCCGGTCAGCGCCCGGCGTGCCTCTTCACGGTTTGCCAGTGACAGCCCAAGTTCATCGCCGGTAGTGGCGACGACCGTGCCGCTGCTGTCGAGAACACGGATGCCTACCAGGGTGGTGTCCTTGCTGCTGCGCAATATGGGTGCGAGCAGTTGGCCGGCTTGCGCCGCGACCGGATCTGCTGCCTTGGCAGGGACGGCGGCGCTCGGCGCCGGAGGCCGCACCTTGCCGTTGGCGATGTCCAGCGTGGGGATGATGGGATGATATTTACGGGTAGGGTCGACGTGGGTGACCGGTTGAAAGGTCGCCGGCAGGCCGTATTGGGGCGCTGGGATGCCGGCCTGATCGGCGTCGTCATCTGAGGCACGCAGGCGCAGCAGCTCCTCGCGATAAACCGCGCCCACCAACGTCCCCTGGGAAATCAGTTCCGATTCGGTGCGCCGGACCAGTTCCCCCTCATAGAGCTGCAGTACGCCGATGCCGCCCAGTGGCAGAAGCAGGATGCCGAGGTTGATGATGAGCAAGATGGTGCGAAGACGCGGCCTCCATAGCATTCATCGATCTCCCTGGCATGCGCGGAGCCGGTAACCTACTCCGTGTACCGTTTCCATCGGATCGCCCCCCGCGGCTGAGAACTTGTGGCGGATGCGCCGGACATGGCTGTCGACGGTGCGGTCGGAGACATGGGTGTCGTCCTGGTAGGCGCCGCTGATCAGCTCGTCACGGGAGAAGACCTTGCCCGGAAACCCCAACAGGGTGCGCAGGATGCCGAACTCGGTCACGGTTAGTGCGATTTCGGCCTCTCCCCAGCAGGCCTTGAAGCGGTCCAGGTCCAGGCTGAGCAGGCCGTGCCGTTTCACCCCGGCAACGGCAGGGGATTCCTGCTTTTCCAGCTTCTCGACAGCCATCTTGCGTCTCAGGACTGCCCTGGCCCGGGCCAGCAGTTCGCGCGGGCTGAATGGCTTGGTGACATAGTCGTCGCCCCCAAGTTCGAGTCCGACGATGCGGTCGATCTCGTCGTCACGTGAGGAAAGAAATATTATCGGTACCTCCGAGTCGGCGCGGATCAATCGGCATACGTCCGTACCATCCAGCTCCGGCATGGTGATGTCGAGAATCATCAGGTCTGGGTGCGTCTCGGCAAAGCGGGTCAGGGCCTGTTTGCCGTCTTCGGCCTCGACGACCCGGAAGCCCCCCTTTTCCAGGGCGAAGCGCACCACCTCCCGGATGTGGGGGTCATCGTCAACTACCAATACCAGTGTCTCACCAGCCATTTAACCGCTCCTGATAGTTCAGAAAATCGCCCAGCGCCTTAAGGCGCCCTTACTCTACATCTACCGATCCGAAAAGCCAACCCTCCTGCACACAATCTGCACAATATCTTCGCGATTTCTCCTTGGGGATGGCATACCCACGCCACTTCCCTGGTTTATGCTCACTCCCAGATCCTGATCCCATCAAGGGAGGGGAGAAGACCAAGCGCAAGATGGGTAATAATCAGGTTCCGTGCTGAGAGAGCATAAACGAGCATAAAAGGAGGAAGCGCCATGGAGAGATCGGACAAGAGAATACTCCCACTCATGCTGGGTGGATTGGTGGTGGGGACGCTTGCGGACCTGCTTTTGAGGACTGTCCCCTGGGGGATCAACATCCTGCTCTGGATCACTGCCTTCATGGCGATTGTGGTCTACCTCGCACGGCGCTACGGCATCGTGATCCCGGCCCGGATTTCCCGGCTGGCACTGCCGGCCTGCTTCTTCGCCGCAAGCTTTGCCTGGCGGGATTCCGATACCCTCAAGGTTATCAATGGGGTGGCGCTCTGTTCTCTCTTCTCGCTGGTTGCGCTGCGCAGGAGAGACGGCACTCTGGCCATAGGGCGGGTCATCGAGTATTCGCTGGGACTGCTTCGGGAATGGCTGGCTGCGCCGATAGCCTACCTGCGGGCCAGCAGGCTAACGATCTCGTCATTAAACAAGGTGACCGGGATGGGGATTGGCGCGACACCGGTGGCGGTCATGCGCGGCATCCTGATCTCGATTCCGCCGCTGCTGCTGTTCGGCGCATTGCTCTGCAATGCTGACGCCTCATTCGAGCGGCTCCTGGTCAGCTTGTTGGACTTCGACCTGTCGGCGGTATTCAGCTTTTTGCTCTGGCTTCCGCTCTGCACGGTGATAGCAGGCGGCATATTGCTGCGCATCATGCTCGAGCCTGAGCGCTGCGATCTCACCCCGGTCCGGGGTGGAGTATCACTTGGGACAGTCGAGACCTCGATACTGCTCGGCACGCTCAACCTGCTCTTCTTCGGATTCATCTTTTCGCAGCTCGGATACTTTTTCGGAGGTTCCGCCTTGCTGGCAAATACGGAGGGGCTCAAGGTCGCGATATACGCACGACGCGGGTTCTTCGAACTAGTCACCGTTTCCATGCTGGTTCTGCCGCTGCTGCTGACGGTACATTGGCTATTGAATGCGGGTTCGGCGAAACTGACCTATCTTTTCCGGACCCTTTCCGGGTCGCTGGTAATGATGCTTTTTGCCATCATGGCCTCGGCCATGCATCGCATGTACCTCTATCAGCACAGTTTTGGGCTCACCGAATTGCGGCTCTACACCAGTACATTCATGGTCTGGCTGGCGCTGGTCTTTGTCTGGTTTCTGAGGACGGTCCTGTTCGAAAAGCGCGATCGATTCGCCTTCGGTGCCCTGGTGTCGTGTCTGGCCATCATTGCCCTGCTGGATATCGCCAACCCGGATGCGATCATTGTCAGCAGGAACACGGCACGGCTGACGGACAACAGGATAGACGCGAGATATCTGACGACGCTAAGTTCGGATGCGGTTCCCGCCCTGATCGATGCCCTGCCGGCACTGGAGCCGGCACACCGCGGCACGGTCGTCTCCGTCCTGCAATGGCGCTCCAAATCGCTCCAGACCAACGATTGGCGCTCATGGAACCTGAGCCGGCAGACGGCGCAGGACCAGATTCGCTCCAGGCTTTCCGCCTATGGGCAATAAAGGAAGTCCCGATTAGCACTAAAATTCCGCATAGTGCACAAACACCTCCTCCCCCCCACCCCACTGCCATTGAGTTAAGGTTACTGCTAATTTCCCGCACGCTGCATAAGCCCCCTCTCCCTTGATGGGAGATGGTTGGGGAGAGGGTGAAAAGCTNNCCCCTCCCATCAAGGGAGGGGAGTTTTCAGCGGAAGATTGATTGCTAATCAGGATTTTTTATCGCTTGCAATTAACTAACTGGTTAGTTAATAATTATCCCCATGAGACCACGAAAGATTACCACTCAGAAGCAGGGTGCCCCCCCGGAGGCGAGCGGCGCGGATACGCGGGAGCAGCTTCTCGATGCCGCGGCGGCTCTTTTTGCCGAACATGGCATAGCGGCGACCACGGTAGCCAAAATAGCCGCGCTTGTCGGTGTTACTTCGGCGATGATCCATTATTATTTCAAGACGCGCGACCAGCTGCTCGACGCGATCGTGCAGGAAAGGATCGTGCAGTTCATCGCTTTCGTCTGGGATCCGATTGCCAACGACGAGGATGACCCGACTGCGTTGATTACAGGTCTGATCGACCGCATCGCCAGCTTCACCGATGCCAAGCCGTGGCTGCCGCCATTGTGGATCGGGGAGGTCATTAATGAAGGTGGTCTTCTGAGGGAACGGGTGCTCCAGCACATCCCCGTGGACAGGCTGAAGCTGTTCGTGGCCTGCATAGCCTCGGGACAAAAGAAGGGGACGGTGAACCCGGATCTCGATCCGCGATTGCTATTCATGTCGGTACTCGGGCTGACCATACTTCCCCTGGCCATGGCTCGAGTCTGGAATGTCATCCCGATCATGAACGGGGTGAGCAGGGACGATATCACCCGTCATGCCACCGCTCTTATCCTGCACGGGCTGGTAAGTCCCGAAGCAGTACCAGGCAACGGCTGAATTCTGGAGGAAGCAATGCAGCATAATTCTTGGCAATCTCGGATCCGATTCTACAGGCGAGCCCTGGCAATGACGGCGATCATCGTGATGACTGTGATGGCCGTGATGACCGGCTGCAGCAAAAAAGAGCCCACCAGTTACCAGGGCTATGTCGAGGGTGAGTTCGTCTACGTGTCATCGGCGGAGGCGGGGCGGCTCGATCGTTTGCTGGTGGCGCGGGGACAAAAGGTCTCGGCCCGGACCCCTCTCTTTGCCCTTGAGTCGATAAACGAGACCGCAGCCCAGCGTCAGGCGCAGCAACAGTTGAGCGCCGCGGAGGCCCAGCTCCAGGATCTTCGTTCCGGAAAGCGCCCGCAGGAGCTCGACGTGATCCGGGCGCAGCTTGCCCAGGCGGTGGCCAAGGAAAAAACCTCCAGCGCGCAACTGGTCCGCGACCAGGCCCAGTACAAGATCGGCGGCATCTCCCAGGCCCACCTGGACCAAAGCCGTGCCGAGGCCGAAGCCAACAGCGAGCGGGTCCGCGAGTTGAGGAGCCAGTTGACTGTCGCCGACCTGCCGGCCCGGGAGGAACAGATCAAGGCGCAAACGGCGAGCGTGGCGGCGGCCCGAGCCGCGCTGGACCAGGCCGCCTGGAAGCTGACCCAGAAGGCGGTCACCGCCTCCGGCCCGGCACTGGTTTTCGATACCCTGTACCGCGAGGGGGAGTGGGTGAAGGCGGGCAATCCGGTGGTCCGCCTGCTGCCGCCGCAAAATGTGAAGGTGCGCTTCTTCGTCCCCGAAACGGCACTCGGCGCCCTTAGCATCGGCAGGGCGGTCGCTCTCCACTGCGACGGCTGTCCTGCCGATGTCCCGGCCAAGGTGACCTATATCGCCACCGAAGCCGAATACACCCCACCGATCATCTACAGCAACGAGACGCGCTCCAAACTGGTCTTCATGGTCGAGGCCCACCCCGATGCCGGTGCCGCGCACAATCTCCATCCCGGCCAGCCGGTCGAGGTGAAACCGCGATGAGCGACGACTACGCCATCGACGTCAGCGGGCTCAATAAACACTTCGGCGACAAGCATGTGGTCAGGGATGTCGCCCTCCAGGTGCGGCGCGGCGAGATCTTCGGCTTCCTGGGTCCCAACGGCAGCGGGAAAACCACCACCATCCGCATGATGTGCGGCCTGCTTACGCCGGACTCGGGAAGCGGCACCTGCCTGGGCTACGACATCCTGCGCGACTCCGCGCAAATCAAGCGTCACGTAGGCTACATGACCCAGAAGTTCTCCTACTGGGAAGACCTGACCATACGTGAGAACCTCGACTTCGTGGCGCGGATGTACGGCATGCCGAAGCGCGGCGAGGTGGTGGACCACTCCCTGGAGCGGCTCGGGCTGACCCAGCGGGCCAATCAGCTGACCGGATCCCTTTCCGGCGGCTGGAAACAGCGGCTCGCCCTGGCCGCGTCCCTTTTGCACGACCCGCAACTTCTGCTTCTGGACGAGCCGACGGCGGGGGTCGATCCGGCGGCGCGGCGGGATTTCTGGGAAGAGCTGCACCGCCTCTCGGCACTCGGGATCTCGGTGCTGGTCAGCACCCATTACATGGACGAGGCGGAGCGCTGCCACAAGCTCGCCTATATCGCCTACGGCACCCTGCTGGCCCGGGGGACCTCGTCCGAGGTGATCGCGACGCAGGGGCTGACCACCTGGGTGATCCACGGCGACAACCTGAACCGGCTGGCCGAAACGCTGCAGAACCAGCCCGGCGTCGAGCAGACCGTCCTGTTCGGCACACGGCTGCACGTGAACGGAAAGGATGGCGAGCAGCTGGAACGGACCCTGCGCAGCGCGACGGCGGGGAGCTCATTGCGGATGGAGCGGGCCGATACCGGCCTGGAAGACGTCTTCATCTACATGATGAAACAGGCCGCCGACAACGAAGGCGCCACAACATGAGACACTTTGACGGTTTTTCACTGGCGCGCTGGTGGAGCATGGTGCTCAAGGAATTCCTTCAGCTGCGGCGCGACCGCGTCACCTTTGGCATGATTGTCGGCATTCCCATCATGCAGCTGTTCCTGTTCGGCTTCGTCATCAACACCGACCCAAAGCAGTTGCCGACGGCGATCATCAGCAGCGACCACAGTGAAATCACCCGCAGCATGGTCGCCTCCATGAAGGCATCGGGCTATTTCAAGATCGTAGGTGAGTTGCCGAACGAAAAGGCGGGGCGGGAGGCGCTTGCGCGTGGCAACGTCCAGTTCGTGCTCAACATCCCTGCCGGCTTCACCCGGAGCCTTTTGCGTGGCGAACGTCCGGCCCTGCTGATCGAGGCGGACGCCACCGACCCGACAGCGACCGCGATGGCACTCGCCTCGCTGAATCAGATCGCGCAGTCGGTGGCCGGCAAGGATCTGACCGGTCCGCTGGCATACCTGTCGGGTGCCCCGGCTCCCTTCGAGGTCCGGGTGCATCGCCTGTACAATCCTGAAGGGATCAATCAGTACAACATCGTGCCCGGCCTCATGGGGGTCATCCTCACCCTGACCATGGTGTTGATGACCGGCCTTGCCGTTACCCGCGAGCGGGAACGCGGCACCATGGAGAACCTGCTGGCCATGCCGGTGAGACCTATCGAGGTCATGACCGGCAAGATCGTCCCCTACATCGCCATCGGGATGCTCCAGGTGACCATCATTTTGCTGGCCGCGCGCCTGGTGTTCCGGGTCCCTTTTGCCGGCAGCATGGTCTCCATGTATCTGGCCTCGCTGCTCTTTGTCGCCGCCAACCTGACCGTCGGGATCATGATGTCCTCATTGGCGCGCAACCAGTTGCAGGCCATGCAGCTCACCATGTTTTATTTCCTGCCGAACATGCTCCTCTCCGGCTTCATGTTTCCCTTTCAAGGGATGCCGAGGTGGGCGCAGTATCTGGGCAACCTGCTGCCGCTGACCTATTTCAACCGCCTGATCCGCGGCATTTTCCTGAAAGGGACCGGCCTTTGGGAACTCTGGCCCAGCGTCTGGCCCCTGCTGTTGTTTACCGTGCTCATCATGACCATTGCCGTGAAGTTCTACCGCCGCACCCTTGATTGAGGAAGAGATCATGTATCGATCCGTCACCTTAGAGCCGATCCGCCTCATCGCCGCATTTGCCGTTGCCGGAGCACTGGCCGGCTGTGCCGTGGGACCGGAGTTCCGGCGCCCCGAGCCCCCCGCTTCATCGAGCAACCTGTCAGAGACCCAGCCGTTGCAGAGTGTGGCGTCTCAAGGACCCGGGGGGAACCCGCAGCGCCTCGATGCCGAGATGGCCATTCCGGCGCAGTGGTGGTCGCTGTTCCGCTCGCCCGTTCTCGATCGCCTGGTGCGCAGCGCGCTGGAGCAAAGCCCGACCCTGGCACAGGCAAGGGCAAGGCTTGCCCGGGCCCGGGAGGCGGTCAACGCCGAGACCGGCGCCACCCGCTATCCCGCGGTCGATGCCAACCTGTCGGCAAAACGGCAGAAAGTGGACCCGGCGGCCTTCGGAGTCAATGTCCCGGTAAAACCCGCGCCGTTCACCCTGTACAACGCATCGGTGTCCGTTTCCTATGCGCTCGACCTGTTCGGCGGCAACCGCCGCGCCCTGGAGGGGCTCGCGGCAAAGGTCGATTATCAGCGCTTCGAACTGGAGGCGGCGCGCCAGACCCTTGCTGCAAATGTGGTAGGCGCGGCGATCAGGGAGGCAGCGCTGCAGGCGCAGATTGCAACTTTGCAGGAGCTCCTGGCGGCACAGAGCCGGCAGCTCGACATTATGGGAGAGCGTTTCCGGCTGGGAGCCATAGCCGCAGTGGATCTGCGCAACCAGAGCCTGCTGCTGGAGCAGACCCGGGCCTCGCTGCCACCCTTGGAGAAGCAGCTGGTCCAGGTCAGCAACCAGTTGGCGGTGTATCTTGGCCGGGAGCCGGCGCAGGGAAAGGTCGATTCGTTGGAGCTTAGCACCCTGCATCTGCCGGAGGAGCTGCCGCTCAGCCTGCCATCGGCACTGGCGCGGCAACGGCCCGATATCCGGGCTGCGGAAGCCCTTTGGCATGCGGCGAGCGCCGAGGTAGGCGTGGCTACCGCCAACATGTACCCGCAAATCATCCTTTCGGGGAGTGTCGGCTCGCAGCGGACCAGCCTGGGGGACCTTTGGAGCGGAGTGAACGTGTGGAACATCGGCGGCAATCTGATGCAGCCGGTATTCCGGGGTGGGGAGTTGCAGGCCCGGAAGAGAGCGGCGCTGGCGGCCTATGACGAAGCCGGCGCCGCCTACAGGCAGACCGTATTGCAGGGGCTTCAGCAGGTCGCCGACACACTGTACGCTCTCGATGCCGACGCCAGGGCGCTGAAGGCCAGGGCCGATGCCGCTCACCATGCCCGGCTGGTCTATGAAACCGTGCAGCAGCAGTACCAGTTGGGCGGGGTAAGCCATCTGGTGCTGCTCGATGCCCAACGTCAACAGCTGCAGGCCGAGTTTCAGAGGATTCAGAGCCAGGCGGACAGGTACGCCGACACCGCCGCACTCTTGCATGCGCTGGGCGGGGGTTGGTGGAACGGCGCTTCTGAGGGAGGCATTTAAAGTCAACTTTACTCCCCCTCCCCCCCCACCCCACTGCCANNTAACTTAATGGCAGTGCCCCCCCCACCCCTCCCATCAAGGGCATCAAGGGAGGGGGAGCGAGCAGCAGAAAGGAGCTTAACTTAATCTGATTAGTGCTGATCTTTCGCTGTTCAGGTCACTCCCTCAAGGGGGAGGTCAGGAGGGGGATGGGGGTGATTTTGGCACCGGAGCTACCCCATCCCCACCCCAACCCTCCCCTTGAAGGGGAGGGAGTTTTACAGCGGAAGATCGGCGCTAATCAGGTAACTTAATGGCCGTATGGGCGGGGGGGGAGGGGGGAGGGGGGATGTTTTCAGCTAAATATTTTTGTCTCCAGTTCCAGCGGCTCCCGCCGATTAGACATGCAGGAGGATCGCAATCATGGAAATCAGCCAAATAGCAGCGGTGCAGGTAGCAGGCGCGGCGGCTCTCGCCAAGCAGAACGCTTCGATGGCGATGATGAAAACGGCAGCCCAGGCCCAGATGCAGATGGCGAACGTCATTGCCCAACAGGCAGCGCAGGGGAATAAGGAGCAGGGTTTCTCCGTCTACGCCTGACCAGCCTTCATGGAGGCACCTCATGGCACGAGCTACCGTAAACTTACCCCAGGACTTGCTGATTTAACTTACCCCTTAACCTCCCTCACCCCAGCCCTCTCCCGGAGGGAGAGGGAGAGTTTATTCTAGATGCAAGAAAGGGGGGTATTGAACTTCCGAAACTGGCCCAGAAATCCGAGAACCCCTCGCCCTCCGGGAGAGGGGCAGGGGTGAGGGAGGTGCCACGACGTAATGTGACAAAGTAGATCTATTAACGTTAGGATTACCCTGCTCACCTTCGCTTGACCCCATCAAACTCCGCTCACCCCCGCATCATTTAGCCCCAAACACGAAATATGACAGCGACAAAAGCGCCAGCACCCACATGCCGCCCTTCATCTCTCCGATGCGGCCGGTGGCGAGCTTCAGCAGCGGGTAGGCGACGAAGCCGGCGGTCATGCCGACGCCGATGTTGTAGGTGAAGATCATCAGCACCACGGTCAGGAAGGCCGGTATCAGCTCGGTGAAGTCGTCGAAGTCGATCTTGGTGAGCGGACTGATCATGAAGGAGCCGATGACGATGAGGGCGATGCCGTAGGCGTGCGGCGGGACGATGGTGAATAGCGGCGCCAGGAAAAGCGCCAGCAGGAAGAAGAGGGCGGTGACCAGTGCGGCAAAGCCGGTGCGCCCGCCTTCCTCTATCCCGGCGGCGGACTCGATGTAGGCTCCGGTGGTGCTCGTGCCGAGAAGCGGCGCCACCACCGTTGCCAGCGCATCCGCGAGCATCGGCTTTTCTATCTCAGGGAGGTTGCCGTGCTCGTCCAGCAGATCGGCGCGCATGGAGAGGCCGAGCAGGGTCCCGACGGTGTCCAGGAAGGCCATGATGAAGATGGTCAGGATGATCGGGAAGAATGCCGGCTGCAGCGCCCCCTGGAAGTCGAGTTTGAACAGGATCGGGGTGATGTCGGGCGGCAGGCTCACATATGCCTGCGGCAGCGGAGTCACCTTCAGCGCGATGGAGGCGACAGTTGTGGCTACGATTCCTATCATGATGGAGCCGAGCACCTTGCGCGACATCAGGACCACGGTGAAGAGCAGACCGAAAATCGCCAGCAGGACGGAAGGCTGTGACAGGTCGCCGAGCTTGACCGGCGCCCCGGGTATGCCGAGGGCTACGATGCCGGTCTCGTTTAATCCGATGAAGGTGAGGAAGAGGCCGATGCCGGTGGCGAAGGCGCATTTGAGCGACAGGGGAATCGATTCCGCCAGCCAGCTGCGGACCTTGAAGAGCGTCAGCAAGGTGAAGGCGACGCCGGCGAAGAAGACTGCAGCCAGCGCCGTCTGCCACGAGTACCCCATCACCTTGACCACCACGAAGGCGATGAAGGCGTTCTCGCTCATGTAGGGGGCGATGGCGAAGGGGCGGTTGGCGAAAAAGGCCATCAGCACCGTGCCGAAGACGGCGGCGATGATGGTCGCGGTCGTGGAGGGGCCGCGCGGGATGCCGGCGTTCTCCAGGATCGCCGGATTGACGATGATGATGTACGCCATGGTGAGGAAGGTGGTGAGGCCGGCGACGATCTCGCGGCGGAAGTTGGTGCCGTAGCGCTGAAACTTGAAATACGCCGCGATCCGCGAGGTCATTTCCGCTCCTTCATGGCGTAAAGCGCCGGGAGGTTGCGCCAATATCCGGCGATGTCCATGCCGCAGCCGAACAGGAAGCGGTCCTCCACGTGGAGCCCCACAAAGTCGGCCTTTACCCCGGCTGCCTTCCGGTCGTGGATCTTGTCCACCAGCACGGCGCTGTAGACCTCGGCCGCTCCCGCCTCCTTGCAGTAGCGTATGATTTCCGCCAGTGTCACCCCCTCATCCAGGATGTCGTCCACAAGCAGTACCGTGCGCCCCTTTAGCGGACGTTCGGGCCGGACCTTCCACTCCAGCGTGCCGCCGCAGGTTTCCGCGCCGTACCGGGTGGCGTGCAGATAATCGAGCTCCAGCGCGAAAGGGAGCTTCTCCACCAGCTTCCCCGTCACGAAGAGCCCGCCGTTCATGATGCAGAACGCCAGCGGGTCGGTTCCCTCCAGGCGTTCCGTTATCTCCTGCGCCATCCGTGAAAGCGCCGCCTCGACCTCTTCCGCAGACCACAGGCAGTCCGCTTCCCGCCGGATGTCGTCCATGTCTCTCAGTACCATTGCCTCTCCTTGCGTTAACCTTTGTTTCAAGCGCCGAAACGATAACAAATTCCGTTCGTGATTTCAATTCCTGTATGTTCATAAGCGGAGCACAGTGAATGACCACGGCCGTAGGTCGTTTCACCTTTTTATACCTGATTAGCGCTGTCTTTCACCCCAACCCTCCCCTTGAAGGGAGGGAGCTTTTTCTGCGGAGCCCACCGCTAATCAGGTTTTTATATCTATCAAATTGCAACGTGTTTTTTAGGCATATTGACCGATGCATGTAAATGATGCATACTAAAACATGCAAACAATGCATATCGGGAGAAACCACATGAGAACCACGCTTAATATCGAGGATTCCCTGCTTGAAAAGGCAGCTAAGTTGACTGGAATTACTGAAAAAACCTCCCTGGTCAGGCTTGGGTTGCAGGCGCTTATTGCCAGAGAAAGCTCGAAGCGCCTTGCCCGATTGGCAGGGACTGAAGACAATTTAGAAAACATTCCTCGCAGAAGAATAGAAGGGACATAGCGTGATTCTTGTAGATACGTCGGTATGGGTAGAGCACCTACGATCGGGGACCATCGGACTTGAAGCGTTATTGGCCGATGGCGATGTAGTTTGTCACCCGTTTGTAATTGGTGAACTGGCGTGCGGAAACCTTAAAAACAGGAAAGAAATTCTTTCTCTTCTTCAAGACCTTCCTATGGCATTGCGTGCAGAGGATGACGAAGTTACTCAATTCATTGAGGATAACAAGCTTATGGGAAAAGGGCTAGGATATATCGACATTCATTTGCTTATGTCCGCCCTGCTGACCAAAGTACCTCTATGGACTGTTGATAAGCGGTTGCACGAGGTCTCGTTAACGTTATTACTATAGGCAAAGCTAAATCGGTCGCAATGAGCGAAAAGGGCTTCCACGAAGCGAAGGAACTTTTTGAGCGTCATTTCAGCAAAAAACAGCCGTGACAACCGTTCCCCATCCCCACCCCAACCCTCCCTTGAAGGGGAGGGAGTGTCATAGCGAAATATGAGCAGTAGTTTGGTCGAGTATTGATAGATCCTGCCAGTCCTCTCATTGACCCTCTGTCTGCCGGCCGTTTTTTGTTCCATCCCCGTCCCCAAAGATGATACCTTGGCAAAATGTCCTGGAAAATCATAGAAAAAAGACGCAGCACCCTGGCGGGCGAGAGCGGTGCTCTCCACAAGAATCGCGGCGGCAGGCTCTCCTGCTGCCTGGTGTACCCCAACCGCTACCATGCGGCCATGAGCAACCTCGGCTTCCAGGCGGTCTACGCCATGATGAACGCCTGCCCGGAGGTGGTCTGCGACCGCGCCTTCCTCCCGGACCGGGACGAGCTCGATGAACTGGAACGGACCGGTGGGACGCTCCTCTCGCTCGAGTCCCAGCGGCCTCTCTCTTCCTTCGATCTGATCGCCTTCTCGGTCTCTTTCGAGAGCGACTACCTGAATCTTCCGACCATCTTCAGGCTCTCCGGGATCCCGCCTCTTGCGGCGGATCGTTCCCCGCTGCAGCCGCTGGTTCTTGCTGGCGGTGCGGCACTCTTCCTGAACCCGGAGCCGATCGCCCCCTTGCTCGACCTGGTCTGCGTCGGGGAGGCGGAGCCGATCCTCCCCGGGCTGCTCGAGCTGCTGAAGCAGGGTGCTCACTCGCGCGGGGATCTCCTGCTGGCAGCTGCTACGCTTCCCGGAGTCTACGTTCCGTCCCTCTACGAGCCTCTCTACGACGGCACCCGGCTGGTTTCCCTGAATCCGCTTCCCGGCGCGCCTGCACGCGTGCGCCGGGTCTGGGATCCCGATATCGACAGCCGGCCGAGCGTCACCGAGATCCATACCGACGCCACCGAATTTTCGGGGATGCATCTGGTCGAGCTCTCGCGGGGCTGCCCGCGGGGCTGCCGCTTCTGCGCCGCCGGCTTCATCTATCTTCCCTACCGAAGCCGCTCTCCGGAGCTGATCCGGCGCGAGGTGCTGAAGGGCGTTGCGGAAGGGAGAAAGATCGGCCTGGTTGCCGCGGCCGTTTCCGACTACGCGGGAATCGGCGAGCTGTGCCAGGACATCCTTGCTGCCGGGGGTAAATTCTCGGTCTCCTCGTTTCGCATCGATCATCTGGATGCGGCGATGATCGAGGCGCTCAAGGCGAGCGGCCAGAAGACGGTCTCGCTGGCGCCGGAAGGGGGCTCCCAGAGGCTGCGCGACTTGATCAGGAAGGGGATCGACGAGGAGCAGATCCTCGCGGCGTGCGACATGCTGATCGGCCACGACATATTGAACCTGAAGCTCTACTTCATCATAGGTCTTCCCACCGAGACCATGGCTGATCTCGATGAACTCATTGGGCTCGTTACCAGGATCAGGGAGAGGGTGTTGGCCGCCGCGCGAGCCAACAAGCGGCTGGGCGAGATCCAGCTGTCGGTGAACCCGTTCATTCCCAAGCCGTTCACGCCGTTTCAGTGGTGCGGCATGGAGGATATCAAGTCGCTTGAGAAAAAGTGGAAGTTCCTGCAGAAGGCATTGGGGAGGCTTTCCAACGTGAAGCTGCAGATGGAGAGTCCGCGCGAGGCGTACCAGCAGGCGCTTTTCTCGCGGGGAGACCGCAGGCTTGCGCCGCTGCTGATCGCGGCAGACCGGGACGGGAGCTGGAAGGGGGCGGTCCGGGAGCAGCGATTCGACAGCGACAGTTTCGTCTACCGTGATATTCCGCTCGATGAGTTGCTGCCTTGGGGATTCATTGAAGGTGGCGACACCGACCGCCTGGCGCGGGAGTATCGCAGGGCATTCGAGGGGTTGTCCCCCTCTCCCTAAACCCTCTCCCACTGGGGGAGGGGGGATTTTGGTCACTTCCGCTGAATAAACTCCCTCCCCTTCAAGGGG
>DNRQ01000171.1:0-2436 GCA_003499925.1 Geobacter sp. | reverse complement strand
TCATTCCCTTAACTTAATGGCAGTTCGGGCTGGGGGAGAGCTCGTAATCAAATCAGTTGAAGAAGAGCCTTGCTCCGACCAGGAGCGAGAGGCTGGATGGATCGAATTCTCCCACTTTGCCCCCGTTGTTGAATTCCCTGACGTCGGAGGAAAAAGCCTTCACCCCTTTGAGTTCCGCGGTCAGCGCGACCTGCCGCATCGCCATATAATCCACGCCGGCGCTAAGGTGCATGCCGAGCACCGTCTTGACGTATCTGTTGCCGCTCAGGTCATTGATCAGCACGTCGAGCCCTGCAGCTCCGTAAGGGATGAAACGCTGCCGCTCCGGAAACCGGTACTGCACTCCGACGGAAAGGTCGGTCACACCCGCCGTTCCGAAGCCCGAGGTGTGGTAGGACGACCGTGTCACGTCTATCTCCATGGCGACGTTGTCATCCATTCCGTAGAGAAATCCTCCCCCTCCGATGAAACCCGCATCCGACGAAACGATCAGTTTTCCCTCGGGAATGTTTCTCTCGTTGTCAGCCGGGTTGGTCACCCCGAGCTTGCCGGTAACTGCCAACCGGCCCCGAAGTTGTTCGGCTGCCGCGTTTCCCGCCAGAAAAGCCGTTAGCACAGCGCACGCGGTGAGCATAAGTAACTTTCGCATATGTTCCATCCCTCCAATGTAGTCATTAAAATAGCGCATCTTAAGATAAAAGAGCGCCAGGTTCAAGCTTAAACTGGATTAAAGTCCGAAAGTCAAAAGCGCAACACAGAGGACGCAGAGAAATTACGGAGGCGTACAGATGAAAGTAGTCAGAGAATCAGAAATTCTTGATTTACATTCAGCCGCTGTATCGGCTCACAGCTTCAACCCTGAAGGCTATGACTTTTTGCTTTTCCTCTGCGCCCTCTGTGGATGCTTTTTTTATTACTTGATTAGTTCCAGCGTCGCCTTGATCGCCTTCTCGATGCCTTCGGCCGCCTCTGAGATGCGTCCTGCCAGCATGTAGGCCGGCGTTGAGACGATGAGGTGCTCACTGTCGATGACGCAGTCGTTCACCGCGCAGTCGACGTGTCTGCTCCCGGTTGCGGCAATCGCCTGCGCGGTCCCCGGGTCTGTGCCGATGGTGAGTTGCGGCGAGAGATCCTTGCCCAGTGCCAGTGCGATCACTGACGGCGCTATGCAGATGGCGCAGATCGGCTTCTTGGCCTTCGCCATCTCCCTGACCAGGCGGAGCACGTCCGGCTGCACGCTCCCCTTATCCCCTTCAGCGGCGAAGCTGCAGAGGTTCTTTGCGGCACCGAAGCCGCCGGGAAATACGATGGCATCGAGATCGGAGACGCTTACCGTCTTGATGTCGCTGATCTCTCCTCGTGCGATGCGTGCGGACTCCACCAGGACATTTCTGGTGGCGCCGGTTTCATTCATATTAAGGTGGTTTACCACGTTCAGTTCCATGTCTGGCGCCAGGCATACGGCCTTGGCGCCGTTTCTGTCAATGGCCAATAAGGTCAACACCGCCTCGTGTATTTCACTTCCATCGCGAACTCCGCAGCCCGAGAGTACTACGCCGATCTTTTTCATGTAAGCCGCCTCCGGTCTCATTGATGTCCCGTATACGGGATGCTATATTCTAAGCGGGATGCGTTCCCCGTGCAAGGGCTTTAACGTGGAGGGGTGCCAATCGTCTTGTCTTTGCCATGAATCAGCAGATAACGGTCTATCTCGTCTCTGCCGTAAAAGTGCAGCCGAGGCAGAAGCAGGTTTCTCTTTTAAAGGTATGACTGTAGGAGCCACGCAAAGAATAAGAGCTATGACTGTGCTAGGGAGACAGAGGATGTCCAATATAGATGGCAACTCAGGTCGTCAACCGGAAGTCGAAATAGCCCGCTGCACCGGTTGTGGCCGCTGCGTGTCGGCTTGTCCCGAGCGGCTCTTGACGCTGGAGGTGTCGGGGTATCGCAAGCATGCCGTGCTTCAGGCTCCGGCGCGCTGCACGCGCTGCCTCGACTGTCTGCCTGCTTGTCCGGTCGGAGCGCTGGGCTGTGCCAGCGCCAGATGAATACATCTGCAATGCACCCTCCCCCAGCCCCCACTGNNTTATTGACTTCACTGCGCTTTACTCCATACTGTTGGATGCGGGATACGTCTCAAGCGGCATGGTTCCCAGCAAAGGAGGAAGATGATGCTCTATTTCGTCAAGCAGAGAACCGTCCATCAGTATCCGGTCGCCACGCGCTGCACTGCCGCATATGAGCAGGAGCAGCTGCGCGATACCATTCCCCACGGTGTGACGGAGTGCCCTTACTGCATGAGGGAGTGGCCGGATAAGCAGGATTGACGACACGGCCTGGTTCTGGCGAGAAGCTTCGGGCACGAAACAGAGAAAGGCCGCTTTCCCGAGGAGAGCGGCCCTTCTTTGCTTGAAATGGTGATCCCAAGGGGACTTG
>DNRQ01000010.1 GCA_003499925.1 Geobacter sp. | reverse complement strand
CCCAAGGACGTGCAGATGGCGCAGACCGAGTTCCACTACCCGGAAACCGTGGAAATCCGGGGCTACAAGCCGACCGTCGAGGGACATCCGAAGCAGGTGGAGAAGGCCGTCTCCATGATCCTGCACGCGAAAAAGCCGGTCATCTACGTCGGCGGCGGCGTGATCCTAGGCAACGCGGCCGGGGAACTGACAGAGCTTGCCAGGCGTCTCGGCATCCCGGTCACCACGACCCTCATGGGGCTTGGCTCCTTTCCCGAGGACGACAGCCTCTCGCTCGGCCTGCTCGGCATGCACGGCACCTATTACGCCAACATGGCGGTCTCGCATTGCGACCTCCTGATCGCCGTGGCGGCGCGCTTCGACGACCGGGTAACCGGAAAGATCGCCTCCTTTGCGCCGCATGCCAAGATCGTCCATATCGATGTCGATCCGACCTCGATCAAGAAGAACGTGCGCGTCGATCTCCCTATCGTAGGAGACGTGCGCGAGGTGCTGCTGCAGATGTTGAAGGTCACCGAAAAGCCCGACGAATCCAGGGCCGACATCGCCCCCTGGAAGGCGGAGATCGACGGGTGGAAGGCGAAGCACCCGATGACCTACCAGCAAACGGGGACCGTGATCAAGCCGCAGTACGTGATACAGAGGCTGCGCGCCCTCTCCGACCCGGACGCCATCGTCGCTACCGACGTGGGGCAGCACCAGATGTGGACCGCCCAGTTCTTCGGCTTCACCACTCCCCGGACCCTGCTATCCTCCGGCGGGCTCGGCACCATGGGTTACGGCCTTCCCGCCGCCATGGGGGCGCAGGCGGCCTTTCCGGACCGGCAGGTGATCACCATTTGCGGCGACGGCGGCTTCCAGATGAACCTGCAGGAACTCGCCACCATCGTGCAGAACCGGCTCAACGTGAAGATCTGCATCCTGAACAACAACTTCCTCGGCATGGTGCGTCAGTGGCAGGAGCTCTTCTTCGACAAGCGCTACTCCTCGACCTGCATGGAACTCCCGATCGACTTCATCAAGCTTGCCGAGGCCTTCGGCGCCACCGGGCTTCAGGCCACCAAGGTGGACGAGGTGGATGAGGTGATCAAGAAGGGATTCGCCACCCCGGGCCCGGTCCTGATGGAGTTCAAGATCGCGCGTGAGGAGAAGGTGCTGCCGATGGTGCCGGCCGGCGCCTCGCTGACCGAAATGGTGCTGGCGTCGTAGTCAATGAAGAGTTTGTGATTCTCGTTGTCAATTGTCCATCGTCAATTGTCAATTGCTTCCGGAGGTTTTATGAGACATACCATAGCAGTGCTCGTTGAAAACGAATTCGGCGTCCTCTCCCGCGTCGTGGGCCTTTTTTCCGGGCGCGGCTTCAATATCGACTCGCTCACCGTCGCGCCGACCAACGACGAATCCCTGTCCCGGATCACCGTGGTCACCCGCGGCGACGAACAGATCATCGAGCAGATTACCAAACAGCTCAACAAGCTGATCGACGTGATAAAGGTGATAGATTTCGAGCCGGAAAACGCCATTGAGCGGGAGATGGTGCTGGTGAAGGTCTCCGCCGAGGACGAAAGCCGCGCCGAGGTGCTGAGAATCGCCGACATCTTCCGCGCCAAGGTGATCGACGTGACGCCGAAATCGTACACCCTTGAGGCGACCGGAACCCCTGCCAAGGTAAGCGCCATGGTGGAGCTGTTGCGCCCGCTCGGCCTGAAGGAGCTGGTCAGCACCGGACCGGTGGTGATCGGCCGCGGCGCGAAAGGGTGGAAGGGGTAGAAAGGCAGGTAGGAAAGGCAGGTAGGAAAGGCAGGTAGGAAAGGCAGGTTAAGGTAAAGGTAAAGGTAAACAGAAACAAGGCAGGTTAAGGTAAAGGTGAAGGTAAACAGAAACAGAAAGAAAGAAAGAAAGAAAGAAAGAGAAACAGAAAGAAAAAATTAAGAATGGATCAGTAATGGGATCGGGATCGGAGCTTGGGTTAAGGCTCCGGTCAGGTCTGCTTGCCAGTAGCTTGTTTTCATTGCACCAGGGGCCGTTTTCGAGCTATAATCTCGCGTTGGTGCGAGAACTGTCGATTACGGCCTCTTTGCTGTTTCCGCCGAGCTGACCCGCCTCCGGCCCGTGCAACCCGGCTCTTTGATGCCTCTTTGTTTGCCGATGAGACACGTTCCGGCTTTTTCCCCAAACCCTTTCAAGAGGTAACTAGATGCGCAACACAAATACCCCGATCGCTGCAGAGGGGTACCCCTTCATACTCGGCTTCTTCACACTGTCTCTCGTCTTAGCGCTTCTCGGGCATTACCTGCATTCAGCCTTCATGGTTCCCGCTTCGTTATGCCTGCTGCTGACCGTTTTCACCGCGTTCTTCTTCAGAAATCCGGAGCGCAAGACCCCCGAGAACGAAAATACCGTAATTGCTCCTGCCGACGGCGTGGTGATCTTTTCCGGCAAGGTCGTGGAACCGCACACCTCTGCCGAAATGGAGAAGATCAGCATCTTCATGTCGGTTTTCAACGTCCACGTGAACCGGGCACCCATCACCGGCAAGGTGCTGGACAGCTTCTACACCAAGGGGAAGTTCTTTGACGTGAGGGACGAGCGTGCCAGCTTCGAGAACGAGCAGCAGGGCCTGGTACTTGAACCCGCCCCGGGCCTGAGACTCGTGGTGGTGCAGGTGGCCGGTCTCATCGCCAGGCGTATCGTCTGCTACGCCAAGGTCGGAGACATGCTGATCAGGGGGCGCAGGTACGGCCTGATCCGTTTCGGATCCCGGCTCGATGTCTACTTCCCGCTCGGGACCAAGATCCAGGTTGCCATGGGACAAAAGACTGTTGCAGGTGAAACCGTGCTGGGGATACTGCCGTGAGCGTAGAAAGGCCCAAGATCGAGAGGGAGGGGATGCGCAAGGGGATCTACATCCTCCCCAACCTGTTCACTGCGGGAAGCCTGTTCGCCGGCTTCTACTGCATGGTCTCCACGGTAAACGGAGACTACAAGACGGCTGCGCTCTGGATTCTCGCCTCGTCCATCTTCGACGGACTGGACGGCAAGGTCGCCCGCCTGACCGGCACCTCAAGCAAATTCGGGGTCGAATTCGATTCCCTGGCCGACGTGGTCTCCTTCGGGGCCGCGCCCGCTCTTTTGATGTACTGCTGGGCGCTTAAGCCGTTCGGCAGGCTCGGCTGGCTCGCCGGATTCCTGTTTCTGGTCTGCGCGGCGCTGCGGCTGGCGCGCTTCAACGTTCAGGTGGACACGGTGGAGAGCAAGCGGTTCGTCGGGCTGCCGACTCCCGCCGCCGCCAGCATGGTCTCCGCCACGGTGCTCCTCTTCTATCACTTCGGCTGGCCCAGTTCCTACAACAAGCTCGCCATCCTGATCCTGATCTACTTCCTGGCCTTGCTCATGGTGTCGAACGTCCGCTTCAACTCCTTCAAGGACCCCGGGCTCATCAAGCGGCAGCCCTTCGCCTTCCTGGTGCTGGCGATACTGCTTCTGATCGTGATCGCCGCGGAGCCGGTGGTCATGCTTTTCACCATCTTCATCTGCTACATCCTTTCCGGGCCGATCGGTTTCGTTATGGGGTGGCCGCGCCGGCGCAGGCTTGAGAAGGCGCTGCACAAGGGTTATTCGGAGATGTCGGGGAAGAAGCAACAGTAGCGGCTTGCCCCGCCCCCCCTGTTTCGCTGGGGGTAGGGTGTTGGAAGATAAAATCGGCAGGCGATGGAGAAAAGCCTTGACAGCCGTCGCGGATTTTCCCTATTATCACGCGAAGTAATAAAGGCAGTGATGAGGAGTAGTAGCCTCCCCTTCCCCTACAGAGAGCCGGTGGTTGGTGCAAACCGGTGAGGAAGCAGGTGAACTCGCCTCGGAGCCGTCGTGGTGAAAAGCCGGTGTCAGTTGTCGGTTGACGGTTTTCGGTGCTAACTGAAAGCTGGAAACCGTGAACTGAAAACGGTTTAGCCATGGCCGTCAGCCCGCGTAAAGGGTGCACGAGGTCCGCCGTCCAGGCGGATGAAAGAGGGTGGTACCGCGGAAGCTATTTCAAGCCTTCGCCCCTTGCTGGGGCGGAGGCTTTTTCTGTTTTCGGGGCCGCAGGTTTCAGCGCCGGATTTGCGGCCGGACAGTGGCATTTGTTGCAATATCTGGTTTAATTGACGTGCTAATGAGACTGAGGAAAATTCAGGCAGGGTAACCATGGACAGGGGGGAGCACAAGTGAAAAATACCACGGAACCAAGGACCATCAAGATCTTCGACACCACGCTCAGAGACGGGGAGCAGTCCCCGGGTGCCAGCATGAACATAGAGGAGAAGCTCCGCCTCGCCAAGCAGCTGCAAAAACTGAACGTGGACGTCATCGAGGCCGGTTTCCCGATCGCTTCCGACGGGGACTTCGAGGCGGTGAAGAAGATTGCCCAGACCATCAAGGGTCCGGAAATCGCCGGCCTTTGCCGCTCCGGCTTCAAGGACATCGACCGCGCCTGGGATGCGCTCAAGTACGCGGAGGAGAGGGGGAGGATCCATACCTTTATCGCCACCTCCGACATACACATGAAGTACAAGCTGCAGATGGCCCCGTCCGACGTGCTGGACGCCGCCGTTAAGGGTGTGAAGCGGGCGCGCTCCTACACCAACAACGTGGAGTTCTCCTGCGAGGACGCCGTCAGGACCGACCTGAAGTTCCTGGCCGAGGTGGTCGGCGCCGTCATCGACGCGGGCGCCACCGTGGTGAACATACCCGATACGGTCGGCTACACCATCCCGTTCGAGTACTTCAACATCATCAAGTACCTGAAGGACAACGTCAGGAACATCGAGGACGCCATCATCTCGGTGCACTGCCACAACGACCTGGGGCTTTCCGTCGCCAACTCGATCGCCGCCGTGCAGGCGGGCGCGGGCCAGGTGGAGTGCACCATCAACGGCATCGGCGAGCGGGCCGGGAACTGCTCCCTGGAGGAGTTCGTCATGGCGATCAGGACGCGCGGCGACATCCTTCCCTTCAGGACCAACGTGTTGACCGAGCAGCTGACCCCCGCGAGCCGGCTCTTGACCACCGTGACCGGGATCGTGGTGCAGCAGAACAAGGCTATCGTAGGCGCCAACGCCTTCGCCCACGAGGCGGGGATCCACCAGCACGGCATGCTGATGGAGAAATCGACCTACGAGATCATGACGCCGGAGTCGGTCGGCCTCAAGGCGAGCGCACTGGTGCTCGGCAAGCACTCCGGGCGCCACGCCTTCAAGAAGAGGCTCGAGGAGCTGGGCTACGAGCTCGACGACGACAACCTGAACAAGGCTTTCACCCGCTTCAAGTCGCTGGCCGACCTGAAAAAGGAGGTCTTCGACGAGGATCTCGACGCCATCGTTGCGGACGAGATCATGCGGGTGAACGAGAAGTACAAGCTCTCCCACATCACCGTCACCTGCGGCTCCTTCGCCGTCGCCACCGCGACCGTGCAGATGGAGATCGACGGTGAGCAGCTGCGCACCGCGGAGCTGGGCGACGGCCCGGTAGACGCCACGCTGAAGGCGATCAAGAAGCTTTCCAAGACCGATGCCAAGCTGATCCAGTACAACGTCGGTTCCATCACCGGCGGCACCGACGCGCTCGGCGAGGTCACGGTCAGGATCGAGGGGGGGGAGCGGACCGTCATCGGGCGCGGCTCCTCGACCGACATCATCGAGGCCTCCGCAAAGGCGTACATCGACGCCCTGAACCGGCTCCATTTCGCGACCGTGCGGGACATCGAGACGCTGTAAACTCCAAAACCGGGAAGTTAATGCCGAAAAGGGGGCCTCTGGCCCCCTTTTTTTGACCTGATTAGTCCGAACCCGCCTGAGGCACGTTTTGCCGGAGAGGAACTTTACCAAGCTGCAACGCTCCTGATACCCGATCCCCCCCTTTGACAAAGGGGGGACAGGGGGGATTTGCCTTTGAAGTTTCTCGAAGCGCCGATCTTCCGGTGTCAACTCCCTCCCCCTTCAGCCTTCGCCAAGGCTACGGCTGACAAGTCAGGGGGGGAGCTCAGGAGGGGGATGGGGGTGTTTTCGGCACCGGAGCTACCCCATCCCCACCCCAACCCTCCCCTTGAAGGGGAGGGAGTTTTATCAGCTGAAGATTAGCACTAATCAGGAAATATAAAGCCGGTGAAAGGTGAAGGGTGAAAGGTGAAAGGTGAAGGGTGAAAGGTGAAGGTGAATGAACCTTTGGAGGTGAAGGGTGAAAGCTGAACGGGTTTTGACGGGCACTGAATTAGACGCCATTAACCACTGCTAAAGGTGTCGGGAGACACTTTCAGCAGTTTTCTCCCTGCAAAAATATTGGCACGCGCGAAAACTGGTTACTTTGAAAAAACGCCAGTAACTTCGGGCTCTGTATGTGATGCAACAGGGTGAAGGCACTCTTCCCGCATCAGTTAGGCAGTTCTCACATATATGGCTACACCCTGCAAAGCGATGACTATACTGGTACTTGCCCCTGCTGCACGTGTTGGCATGCTCCGTGTAGAAGGGTTGCCGTGTAGAAGAGTTTCCGCACCTGGTACCGACATCGGCATCAATTTAAAATACACCAATAGAGAGGTAACTCATGTTTGGATTCAGCATGCCCGCACTGATCATCATTCTGGTCATCATCCTGGTGATATTTGGGGCCGGAAGAATTCCCGAGATCGGCAGCGCCCTAGGAAAGAGCATCAGGAATTTCAAGAACGCCACTGATGAAAAGGACGAAATCGAGAACGGCCCAAAGAAGCACGATGACAGTAAATAACGAATCAAAGGGGTATTTGCCATGAAGCTTGCCATTGCCATGATCTGCTTGCTGCTTTACAGCAGCGCAGGATTCGCCGCCGTCCCGACAACCGCCCCGTCTCCCAACGGCGTGGATTCGCCTGCCAGGAAGTCGGGAAAGGGGTTCTTCGGCCTGGAGATCGCCATTGCGGGGAACGTGCTGAAGCCCGGCAGCAATGCCATCGACCTGACGCTTCGGGACAGGAACGGCAAGGGGGTCGAGGGTGCCAGGCTGAGCGTAGTTCCCTGGCTGCCGGAAAAGAACCACGGCGTCTGGGAGAAGGCTGTCGTCACCGAACGGGGCGGCGGCAAGTACCATGTCGAGAATGTGGTAATCGCAATCGCCGGCCGCTGGGATCTGAGGGTCAGCGTCAGCAAGGAGGCGCAGGAGGATCAGGCCGTGTTCTCCTTCAACGTGGCCAGAAAGGAGCCGGTCTCCGCCGCAAAAGCCGAGAAACCCAAGGGAAACTATAAAAGGAGCGTGCACAGTTACAACATCCCCAACGTGACGCTCCTCAATCAGGACGGCAAGAAGGTGAACCTGAGGTCGCTCATCGATTCGGGCAAACCGGTGATCGTCGACTTCATCTACACGACCTGCAACACCATCTGCCCGGTCCTGTCGGCCAGCTTCGCCAACCTCAGGAAGGAACTGGGCAAGGACGCAGAGCAGGTCCAGCTGATTTCCATCTCGATCGACCCGGAGCATGACCGGCCGGAACAGATGAAGAAGTACCTCTCCAGGTTCTCGGCCGGCAAGGGGTGGGACTTCCTCACCGGCAGCAGGGAGGATATCCGCAGGGTGCTGCAGGCGCTGGACGCCACGGTCGAGGACAAGATGGCCCACGAGCCGATCTACCTGCTGCGCGCCCCCGACTCCGAGGAGTGGGTCCGCACCAAGGGGCTGATGCGAAAAACCGACCTGCTGGGCGAACTGCGGAGCATGGACCGATGACGGCGGCGACGCATTTGTGGGCAAAACAGCTCGCGTGCTCCCTGCTGCTGCTTTTGGCCATGGCTTTTCCGGTTGCGGCCGGGGAGCAGACCACGGTAGCCGGACATTCCGAAGCCGAGGCGCTGTGCCTTGGTGCCGAGATGTACCGCAACGGCATGCTGCCGTCGGGCAAGCCGATGGCGGCAACGGTCCAGGGGGACATCGAGCTGACCGGGACCATGTCCACCTGCACCAACTGTCACCTGAGAAGCGGGCTGGGCGCGCTGGAGGGGGGCATCCTTTCACCGCCCACCAACGGAGCCAGGCTGTACGTCCCTATCAAGGACCTGCTGGACATCCCCGGCTCGGCCATGAAGCGCTCCATGTTCAAAGGGGGACGGCCGGCCTACAGCAGGGAATCGCTGGCCACGGCGCTCAGCACCGGGGTCGGCCCCGCAGGGGAGCAGATGAGCGAGACCATGCCGCTCTATGCCCTGACCCGGGACGAGATGGAAATCATGATCTTCTACCTCGAGCATCTCTCCGGGGAACTCTCCCCCGGCGTGACCGACGAGGAAATCAGGTTCGCCACCGTGGTGACCGAGAAAACCAGCACCGGGGACAAAGAGGCGCTGCTGCTACCGTTGAACGCCTTCATCAAGGAAGAGTGGAACGCCCGGCTCCCGACACTGAATGCGCGGCAGGGGGGGAAACTTCCCTCCGGCGGCCGCCCCGAGGCAAGGGGCTACCGCAAGCTGGCGCTCGATGTCTGGGAGCTCAGGGGGGGGCCGGAAACCTGGGGGAGCCAGCTGGAGGCGCTGTACCGTCAGCGGCCGGTCTTTGCCCTCTTGGGGGGGACGGCCCCGGGCAAATGGCACCCCGTGCACGAGTTCTGCGAGAAGAACCAGATCCCCTGCATCCTCCCGGACACCGAACTGCCGGTGGTCTCGGAAAACGACTGGTATACGCTCTACTTCTCGAAAGGGTATTACCAGGAGGGAGAAACCGCCGCGAAATACCTGTCACGGGTATTCGCCCTTCCCCCGGGGAAAAAGGTGGTCCAGCTGTTCCGGAGCAGCGACCAGGGAAACGCCCTGGCACGCGGCTTCACGGACACCTGGAACAAGCTGGGCGACGCCCCGCTGATCGACAGGCCGGTCGCGGCAAACGAGAGGATCGACCCGAAGTTCTGGGATAGGCTCGCCTCATCCCACCCGGACGCGGTGCTGCTGCTCTGGCTTGACCCTTCAGACCTGGCCGGCATCGGTACCCTGGCGGCAAGCGGCGACAAGCCGTCAACCATCTTCGTCTCGGCCACCATGCTCGCCGGCGACTTCAAGGCGATTCCCGACGCGGTCCGCGACCTGATCCTGATCACCCATCCGACCAGGCTCCCGGGCGAAGGCGAATACGCCAAGTCGGTGGCAGACGGCTGGATGAACTACAAGAAGATCACGGTCACCAACACGGCGATCGCCGCGAAAAGCTACCTGGTCACCAGACTCCTCTCCAGAATTCTCACCGACATGGGAGGCAACCTGTATCGCGACTACTTCCTGGATATTTTCGACGACGGCAGGGACGAGACCAACACGTCGGTCCTTTATCCCAAGCTGAGTTTCGGACCGGGACAGCGCTATGCCTCGAAAGGGTGCTACGTGGTCAGCTTGGCCAAGGGCGACAATGCCAAGGTGGTGCGACAGAGCGACTGGGTTCTCTACTAGAGAGCAATTAACTACAATTAACCAAGTCACAAGTAATGCCGCTTCTCTTTTTCAACCGGCTGCAACAACTGTTTAAGAGTGTACATGCGAGCCAAATTCTTTGCACCCTTTTGCTACTTCTCAAATCGTGCAGCATAATTATAACTATCCTATATCACATGACATTTGATTTAGCCCGGTCATGGCACAAATAATGTAATACGCAGTGCAAAAGCTATTTGCTTCAGTGACATATGATCGAACAACTCAGCTAAGACAGATTAAGCATTTCCCCATCTTCCGGACGGACATAAAAGAAGGAGGCTACCATGAACATGAAACGACGGGATTTCCTAAAATTGAGTGCGGCAGGGGTCGCAACTGTCATTTTGAGCAGCAAGCTTCCCGGGCTCGGGGTGCTGAACGCCTACGCAGCCGACCAGACCCTTGAGGTTACCATCACGGATGCGCTTAAGGACATGGTGACCCACAACGAGATCAACACGGCCCAGTGCTATTTCTGGATCTACAAGATGAAGGCCAACGGCGTCGACGTGCCGCCGGACTGCCCCGGCCCCACCATCCTCGCCCTCAAAGGCGACACCATCCAGATCAAGATCAAGAACGAACTGGACGAGGCCCACTCATTCTACATCCCCGGCCTCTTCGACAGCGGCGTGATTCCGGCGGGTCAGACCTACGAGGGGACCCTTACCGCCTCGGTTTCCGGCTCGCACCTGTACTACGACAAGCTGAACGCGCCGGTGAACCGGGTCATGGGGCTGCACGGCGCGCTGGTGGTCCGGCCCGCGGTGCCGACCGGGGTGGGGAACAGGATCACCCCCTACGACAACCCGTCGCCCCACGTGCAGAAACTGTTCAACGAGTTCGGCAGCGCCGACTGCTGGCCGGGACTTGCCTGGGAGCAGGCCGGCGACGACACCCCCCCCACGATGGACGAGAACGCATATCTCACCGGCAACTCCTACGCCCCCCCCTTCCGGACCTATGTCTGGCTGACGCACCAGGCGAGCCCCAGGCTCTTTGCCGAGGTGGGCGATTACACCCCGGGGCTGGACTACCCGGCCCAGGAGTTCACGGACAAGTTCCTGCGCAGCCCGTTCAGCGCGACCAGGCAGAACTACAACCCGGAGTTCTTCACCATCAACGGCCAGTCCGGTTTCTTCGCCCACTTCAGCCCCTCCATCACGCCGATGGGGCGCATCGGCGAGCCGTGCGTGGTGCACATACTGAACGCCGGGCTCTGGACCCATTCCATGCACCTGCACGCCAATCACTTCTTCGTCACGGGGATCAACGGCGTCTCCAATGAAAATCCCATCTGGGTCGACGTCTTCGGCGTCTATCCCATGGACCGGGTCGACTACACCATACCGTTCATGAGGCCCCCCAGCATCCCGAACGTGGGAGGGATCGGCCTGGCGGGCACCCCGCTCACCACGGTAGGAGGCAATCCCTGCTACCCGCCGGTCCAGGAGTTCGAGATGCACCTGCCGCCACTGGGGACCACGGCCTTTGCCGAGGACGGGGTGACCCCCGTCGAGCTGGGACAGCGGATGTCGCCGCTTTGCTACCCGATGCACGACCATTCGGAACCGAGCCAGACCGCCCAGGGGGGCAACTACAACTGCGGCCTCATTTCGGGGATGTACATCACCGGCGACCGCAACACCCCCGGCCATATGAACTTCCCGATGGACGAGGATTTCAACATGATGTACCGCAACGTTCGCGGCGTCAGCGGCGTGAGCGGCGAGAGGGCCACCTACCCGGCACCCGGCCCCCGCCCGGAGCCGGAAGAGTAGCGCCGAACCCTTGCGGCATCACTGAACCCGTTTCGTCGTCCAATTCGTAAGGTAAAAGGAGAGCCATCATGTCATTTTCCAACCCCGCAAACACAATAACCCGCTGGTCCGTGGTCGGCATGGAGGGGATGTGGGTCAAGATGTTCGACCCCCCCAAGGAGAGCCCGGTTACGCCCGACCTGGTGCTCCCCACCAATCCGGTGCCCGAGGTGCTTGCCGCCGCCGGCTTCCAGAGGGCCCCCGATACGCCGCACACCGTGGTGCTGGAACTGATGCACGGCGTGAGGCTGGACACCTGGGACCGCCGCAGCAACGGGATGGAGTTCTTTCTCTTCATGAACCCGGACAGCAACGGGGTGACCGGCAACGAATTCCCCAGCGCCACCCTGCGCCTCCCCCAGGGAGTGGTGTTCCATTGCGAAACGGACGGCAAGGGGCCTCCCCCGCACACCATTCACTGGCACGGCCACGAGCCTACCCCGATGAACGACGGCGTCGGCCACTGCTCCATGGAGATCGGCCACTATATCTACCAGTTGCAGCCCCAGTTCATCGGCACCTATTTCTCCCACTGCCACCGCAACACCATGCAGCACTTCGAGTTCGGCCTCTATTTCCTCATGCTGGTCGAGCCGAAGGACGCCTATTTCGCCACCCAGTACAACCCGGCGATACCGATCGGCCACTGCCGGGACGGCAAGCGCCGCACTGCGGCCAACGTGAGCGCCTTCCCGCAGTTCCCGGGGTTCAACGCCAATCCGATCAACGCCCTGGACCCCTGGACCGGCGACGTCAGGCTCAAGTTCAACACCGATCCCCATGCCCATACGGTCCCCTACGACATCGAGGCGCTCTGGGTCCTTGACGACCGCGACTCGACCTGGAGCGATCTGGCCAACAACGCCCGCGCCACCTATCCGATGCACGGGACCCGGCCGGGATTCAACGACAACTTCCATTTCAACGGCGAAAACAGCCCGGCCGCCGCGAACGATTTCTTCGCCTTCAACGACTTCAACGCCGACTACTGGTACATCACGGGGGTCCCGGTGAGGGCCCGCAAGGGGGAAACGGCGGCCATCGAGCCGAACATCGTGATCCCCGCCGCGCTGAACAGCGGCGTCAGCGGCTCGCAGGTTTCCATCAACGGCTTTACCGGGCAGACCATCCTGGTGCGCTGCCTCGATGCGGCCTACAACAGCACCGAGGTGACCTTCCCGGTGGATGTCGTCATCATCGCCTGGGACGGCCGTGCCCTCGGCGTGGCGCCGTTCGGAGAGAACCACGCCTACCGGGTGCCGGCCGGAACCCCGATCAAGATGACCACCGCCCGGCGTTTCGACGCCCTGCTCAGGGTGACCACCGCGCTCGATTCGTCCGCCACCGTCAAGTTCATCAACACCCGTGGGCAGCTGCCGGGAGTGGCGCAGGACGTGGTCTGCACCGGACGCATCCCCATCAAGATCGCCAAGGTTGCTCCCACCGGGACCATCGTGATCAACGGCGGCGCAGCCAGCACCAACGTGCAGTCGGTCACCCTGACGCTCACGGCCAGCTCCGTCGCCGGCAGCGTCACCCAGATGCAGTTCAGCAAGGACGGCGGCGTCAACTACTTCGCCTTCGAGCAGTTCGCCACCACCAGGACGGTGACCCTGCTGCCGGGAGAAGGGCTGAAGAGCGTGACGGTCCGCTTCAGGGACAGCGCGGGGAACATCTCCCTCCCGATCTCGGACAGCATCACCCTTTCCACCGGGAGCATCCTCATCAACGGCGGTGCCACGATCACCACTTCCGTCACCGCCACCCTGACGCTCTCGACCTCCCTGGCCGGGGTGAACCAGATGCAGTTCAGCAAGAACGGCACCTTCTGGTATGGCTGGGAAAACTATGCCACGACGCGCAGCGTCACCCTGACCTCGGCCCCGGGCGAGGCAGACGGGGTAAAAACCATCCACGTCCGCTTCAGAAACGGCGCCGGGGTGGTTACCGCCCCGATCTCGGACAACATCATCCTGGACCGGACCAGGCCGACCGGGACCATCGCCTTCACCACGCCGAACCCGACCAGCTCGGCAAGCGCCACCCTGGCCCTTTCGGCAAGCGACGCCAACGGCGTCACCCAGATGCAGTTCAGCAAGAACGGCAGCGGCTTCTACGCCTGGGAACCTTACGCCACCAGCAGGACCGTCACGCTGGCCCCGGGTCTCAACACGCTCACCGTGCGCTTCAGGGATGCGGCAGGCAATCTTTCGCTCCCCGTTTCGGCAACCATAGTCAGAAGTTAACCGTTTAGATCCAGTTCCTGAATACGGCAGGAGAACCCCCTTGATCGCGCAGCTCAGGGACGCTCAAGGGGGTTTTCCAAGGATTCAAAGGAGGCCAACATGGCCAAAAGTTTCATGAAGTCGAGAGCGGCCATGCGGATACTGGCGAGCGCGGTGATTGTCAGCAGCTGGCTGCCGTCCGGCGCGGCCTGGGGGGTGGTGATACCCCCTCCCGGCTTCTTCCCGCTGAACCAGGTTGCCGTGCCGGAACCCCGCCCCCTGTACCAGTACATCAAGAGCAAGTCCGCAGCCATCAGGCTGGGGAAGGCCCTGTTCTGGGAGATGCAGGCGGGAAGCGACGGCATCCAGGCCTGCGGCAGCTGCCACTTCAGCGCCGGTGCGGACAACCGGCTCAAGAACACCCTGAACCCGGGCGGCAAGGCCGGCGACAACGTCTTCGGGAACAACTCGATCGGCGCGCCGGGGTTTGCGCAGTTCGCCCCCAACTACACCCTGCAGCCGGCCGACTTCCCGTTCCATGAGCGCCAGGAGCCGGTGGACCTGCAGAGCTCCCTGATACTGCGCGACACCAACGACGTGGTCGGCTCCCAGGGGGTGCGCCTGAGCGACTTCATCGACGTGGTCCCCGGCTCCCGCTTCGACAGCGTCGCGCCGCTTCCCGACCCCGTGTTCCACGTGAACGGGAGCAGCATGCGGCGGGTGACGGGGCGCAACACCCCGTCGGTGATCAACGCGGTCTTCAACTTCACCAACTTCTGGGACGGCCGTGCCAACAACAACTTCAACGGGGTGAACCCCTTCGGCCCGCTGGACCAGAACGCCCGCATCTGGGTGAACCAGGCCGGAACCCTGGTGCCGGCCCAGATCGCC
>DNRQ01000112.1 GCA_003499925.1 Geobacter sp. | reverse complement strand
CACAACCGCATCCTGATGGTGGGCGCGGCCCACCCCAAGGCCGGTTTTCGCCTTGATATTGATCACTTATTGATATAGTCTAAGCCTCGCTTACTGGCAGCAAAACCATTTCGGGGTTTTTTAGTGACGCTTAGCATCGGACACATACAGTACGCGAACTGCACTCCCATCTTCTCCGCACTCTCCTCACATTTCGACTGCACCGGCTACCGTTTCGTCCACGGGGTTCCTGCCCGGTTGAACGCCATGCTGAGAAGCGGCGCGCTCGACCTGAGCCCGTCCTCCTCGATCGAGTACGCCGTGGCGCACGAGCAGTACTGCCTGCTCCCGGAACTCTCCATCAGCGCCATCGGGGCGGTGAAAAGCGTGTTTCTCTTCTCCAGGGTCCCCATCGAGGAGCTCGACGGCTGCCCGATCGGCCTGAGCGCCGAATCCGACACCTCGGTAAACCTGCTCAAGGTGCTGCTGGCCAGGAAATACGGCTACGCAAACAGCTTCGAGCGCAGCTCGCTCCCCCTTGCCGAGGCGCTGCTTCGCTACCCGGGAGTGCTCCTGATCGGCGACGCGGCTCTCAAGGGGGCCGCAGCTTTGGGACAATACCGCTGCTACGACCTGGGGGAACTCTGGCATTCGTTCACCGGGCTCCCCTTCGTCTTCGCGCTCTGGATCGTGAGACTGGATGCGGCAAGGGAGAAGCGGGCCGAACTCAGCGCGCTTTGCCGCGACCTGATCGCGGCCAAAAAGCTCGCCTACGGGAGCTACCCCGAGATAGCCGCCGGCTGTCCGGAGCGGGAGTGGCTGGGCGAGGAGGAACTGGTGCAGTACTGGCGCACCATCTCCTACGAGCTCACCCCGGCCCACCTGGATGGGGCGCGCTGTTTTTTCCGGCACGCCTTCGAGATGGGGCTGATTCCTACCCTGCCCGTACTGCGTTTCTTCGACGCGCCAGATAGCTGACGGGAAGTTATGCCCAGAGAACACGCGCATAGAGCCTTGCGGGGCGGGCCGCTCACCCCCGGTTTGGAGCCTGTAGTCGGCAGTGACGGATATGCGCCGGCCGCGCACCTTGCGCTTCTGGTCAGGGCGAGGTGGATGATCCTGCTCATCCTCTACGTCTACGCCCTCTACGCCGGCACCTTCTATTCCTTCAGCCGCTTCGGCTTCTTCCTGTCCCGGAATCAGACCGCCTTCCTGCTCCTCAGCCTCTGCGGCGTCATGCTGTACAACCTCTCCTATCAGAACGCCGGAAGACGCCTGTCCCGCTTCCGCTACGCCGACCACCTCCAGGTGTTCCTCGACATGCTGCTCGTTACGGTGCTGATCCATTTCAGCGGCGGCGCCGCCAGTTGGGTCTGGACCCTCTACCTGATCGTCACCATAGAGGCGGTCTACCTGCTGAAGCGCAAAAGCGAGATCTGGTTCGCCTGGAGCTGCGGCGCGCTGCTCTACGGGGCGCTCCTTGCCTGCGAGCACTCCGGGATCATCCGCAACATCCCGATGCCGTTCGTCGATCCGAGGCTTGCCGGTGACAACACCTATCTGCTGCTGATCTGGTTCTGGGTGGCCATCCTTAACGCGGCGGTCTCGGTGGTCGGCTTCCACCTGATGTCGGTATCGCGCGGCGAGACGCTCCAGCTCAAGGAGAGCGAGCAGCGGCTCTACGCCTTTTTGGAGTACGCCGGCGATCTGATCCAGATGAACGCCCCCGACGGCCGTTTCATCTACGCGAATCGCGCCTGGCTCAGCGCCTTCGGCTACCAGAAGGAGGAGCTGTCCGGACTGAGACTCTCCGACCTGATGCACCCGGAGAGTCTCGCCTGCGCGATCGAGGAGTTCAGCAGGGTGCTCAGCACCGGGGAGAGCGGCTCCCTCGATGCCATCTACCTCTCCCGGGACGGCAGCCCCGTCAACGTGGAGGGGAATCTCTCCTGCAGCCTGCGGGGGAAGGAGCCGGTCGCAGTCTGGGCCATCTGCCGCGACGTCACCAAGAGAAGGCGGGCCGACGAAAGGCTGTACCGGATGGCCCATCACGACGTGCTGACCGATCTTCCCAACCGCCTGCTGTTCATGGACCGGCTCCAGCAGTTGCGCGGCATGGCGAACCGCACCGACCGTTGCCTGGCGGTGCTCTACCTCGACCTGGACCGCTTCAAGAGCGTGAACGACACACTGGGGCATGCCGTAGGTGACAAGCTTTTGCAGGCTGCGGCGGCCCGCCTGACTGCGAGCGTGCGCGAGACCGATACCGTGGCCAGGATCGGCGGTGACGAATTCGTGATCGCGCTTGCCAACCTGCACGATGCCCAAGGGGCGGAGACGGTGGCCCGGAAGATCATGAAGGCGCTCTGCGCCCCCTATCAGATCGACTCTCACGAACTGCTGGTTACCTCAAGCATCGGCATCAGCGTCTATCCCGAGGATGGCCATGAGCTGGATGAACTTCTGGAAAAGGCGGACACGGCACTTTACTGCGCCAAGGAGCAGGGGAGGGGGTGCTACAGGAAATACGGTGATCTCAAGCAGCTGAGGGAAGGCGCCGGCCCGAAAACCGGCCTGGTCTCTCGGGGGGTGGCTGGGGAAGAGGCTGCATCGGGGATCCCCGGGAATTAGACGGAACCTTCCCGCTTTCTCTTCAGATAATCGGACAGGATCTGTCCATGGTCAAAGCAAAGCGGCTCGGGGAGTGCATCGACAGCAAAGACGGCGACTCCCGCCGCATCGTCTCCGGCCTTAGGCGTCCCTTCCCCCTTGGCTACGTAGACGGTGGAGATGTTGTGGCTTCTGGCGTCGCGCGCCGGATCCGAATAGCAGCCAAGCAGCCGCAGGTCGGTCACCGTGAGGGAGGTCTCTTCAAGGCTCTCCCGCCGCGCGGCGTTCTCCAGCGACTCGCCGTAGTCGACGAATCCGCCGGGAATGGCCCAGCCGAACGGCTCGTTCTTCCTCTCGATCAGCACGATCCCCTCGGGGAGCTCGATGATGACGTCGACGGTCGGGAAAGGATTGCGGTACTGCCTGACCTTTTCCCCGCAGGCCGGGCAGGCGAGATGGTCAAATGGCATAGCTCCCCCTGTAGGCGGGTTTGGACGCCAAAAAAAAGGGGAGGGACCCGAGGTCCTTCCCCTTTTAAGCGTCGCCGCTCAATTTGGTTACTACTTCTTCTTCTTGGCGCCTGCAGCCTTCTTGGAAGCCTTCAGCGGGTTGACCTTCGCGTCGTCGGTCTTGAGCTCGACCTTGACGTGTGTAGCGAAGTTGCAAAGGCCGGCGGACCATTTCTTCTCGGGTGACGGGTAGGCGCTGCAGACCTTGCCTATGGCACCGTCGACGATCCTCTCACAACCTTCGCAGTTCTCGACAATCATCTGGCAAGCGCCTTCGGTAAAGACACATCCCTGTTTTCCCCAGAAGGTACACTCGGTACCTGGAAGTACGGTTTGACACTGCATGATAAAACCTCCTGAATCCTTCGTAATCGTTGACAGTCGTTACTCTACCAATTTAGAAAGAAAAAAGTCAACTCTAAAAGTTCGCATCTTTTCCGGAAAAGTCGCATCTTTTTTTGTAAAGCTTGACTCTGAAAAACCTATGCATTAATCTTTAGCAATTCTTTAATCAGGCTGCTCTGCGCGCGGGTTTTCACCCCCTGCGGGGATTCGATGGAGCCGGCAAATCCCCCCGGGCAGCCACCCCTATTCAGGAGGTTTTTATGCAGCGTATCACCTTCGGCACATCAGGCTGGCGCGGCATCATGTGCGAAGACTTCATCTTCGAGAATGTGAAGGTGGTCACCCAGGCCATTGCCGACAACATCAAGGCCTCAGGTGAGGCCGACAAGGGCATCATCGTGGGGTACGACTCCCGCTTCATGGGCGAGTCGTTTGCCCGCGAGGCTGCGCGCGTCCTGACCGGCGCCGGTATCAGAACCTTTCTCTGCGTGCGGGACACCCCGACCCCGGTGATCGCCTTCGAGATCCTGAGGCGCGGCACGGCCGGCGGCATCAATTTCACCGCGAGCCACAACCCGCCCGAGTATAACGGCATCAAGTTCTCCCCCTCCTCGGGCGGGCCGGCGCTCCCCGAGACCACCAACGACATAGAGCGGCGCGCCAACGAGATGGCCGGCGAGATCTGCTATACCGAGTGCTCCCTCGATGAGGCGATGAAGCGGGGGCTCCTGGTCGAGATCGATCCGATGCAGGCCTACCTGGACGATCTGGCGCAGAAGGTCGATTTCCCGGTTATCGCGAAGCTCGGCACCATCGCCGTGAATCCGCTCTACGGCACCGCCCGCGGCTATCTGGCCGAGCCGCTGAAGGCGCACGGCGTACAGGTGGTGCAGATGAACGCGAACCGGGACCCCTATTTCGGCGGATTCCCCCCGGAGCCGTCGGAGAAGTACATCCAGGATTTCATCAAGCTGGTGCAGCAGGACCCGGAGATCCACCTGGGGATCGCGACCGACGGCGACGCCGACCGTTTCGGCATCGTCGACGGCGACGGCAGTTTTATCGAGCCCAATTATATCATCGCTCTGCTCCTTGACTACCTGATCAGGGTAAAAGGCATGACCGGCGGCGTCGGGCGCTCCGTCGCCACCTCCCACCTGGTCGATGCCGTGGCGAAGCTGCACGGCGTCGAGGTTTTCGAGACGCCGGTGGGATTCAAGTATATAGGCGAGCTGATCAGCCAGGACAAGATCATCATCGGCGGCGAGGAGAGCGCCGGTCTCACCATCAAGGGGCATGTCCCCGAGAAGGACGGCATCCTCGCCTGCCTGCTGGTGGCCGAGATGGTAGCCCGCGAGGGGATGCCGGTAAAGGCTCAGCTGGAGCGGCTCTACAGCAAGGTCGGCCGCTATCTCACCAAGCGGGTGAACCTCACCCTGTCCCCCGAGCTCGAGGCCGTATTTCCCGAGCGGATCGCGGCCACCCCGTCGAGTTTTGCCGGCGAGCCGGTGAAAGAGCGGATCACGGTGGACGGCAACAAGTTCATCCTCGAAGACGGCAGCTGGCTCCTGTTCCGCAAGTCCGGCACCGAGCCGGTGGTGCGGCTTTACTGCGAGGCCTCCAGCGAAGAGCGTCTGCAGGCGCTGGTAGAGGCCGGCAGGCAGTTCATCCTGGGGTGAGGGATAACATCTGTTCCCCCCTTCGTAAAAACCTCCCCCCTTTGTAAAAGGGGGGGTCGGGGGGGATCTAGCAACGTGGGCATCTGCGTCGGAGCTGATTCGTGGGCACCCCTTACTGCTCTGCTGCCCAGACCACCCAATCTGCTGTTTAAACAGGCATGCCCTGCGGAACTCTGTCCTTCTGCAGGGCATGCCTTTCTCTTGTTTCGGGCAAGCCTTAACGCAGAGGCGCAGAGACGCAGGGACGCGGAGAAAAACAGGGAAGGCTGACCTGGACAGGATATCGGCATAAAACCATGCTGTTGTCTTCTCTCTGCGTCTCAGCGCCTCTGCGTCTCCGCGTTGAAGCTTTAACTCCCAACCGGAAAAAGGAGCGGGAATTGCATCGTCTGTTGATCCTGGTCAAGGATGCCGGGATACCTGAGTGCTACGCTGTGATATCAGTGACGTTTTTGGGTTCTCTTTCAACCAGCTTTGCGCTATTATAACCGGACTATTTTAGAGGAGGGTCTATGTGGGACTATACAGATAAGGTAAAAGAACATTTCCTGAACCCGAGGAACGTTGGCGAGATAGCGGATGCGGATGCGGTTGGCGAGGTGGGAAGCCTGGCCTGCGGCGATGCCCTTAAACTTTTTATAAAGCTGGACGAGAAGAAGGAGCGCATCGTCGACGCCAAGTTCCAGACCTTCGGCTGCGGCAGCGCCATCGCTTCATCTTCGGCCCTCACCGAGATGGTGAAGGGAAAGACGCTGGACGAGGCTCTGGAGGTGACCAACCAGGAGATCGCCGACTTTTTGGGCGGGCTCCCTGAGGAAAAGATGCACTGTTCGGTCATGGGTCAGGAGGCGCTCGAGGTGGCGATCGCCAAGTACCGCGGCGTCGAGGCGCCCAAGCACGGCCATGACCACGTCGAGACCGAAGGGGAGATCGTCTGCAAATGCTTCGGCCTCACCGACATTTTCCTGAAGAAGGTGATCTCGTCCAACAAGCTGCACACGGCCGATCAGGTCACCCACTTCACCAAGGCAGGCGGGGCCTGCGGCGGCTGCATCCCGAAGATCAAGGAACTGATCGCCGAGGTGATGGGCGAGGAGAAGAAGGTGGCGCAGGAGAAGCCTGCGGTAAAGCTCACCAACCTGAGGAAGATGCAGCTGATCCAGGAGACCCTGGAGAACGAGATCCGTCCCCAGCTCTGGGCCGACGGCGGCGATCTGGAACTGATCGACATCGACGGATCCAACGTGCAGGTCGCCTTCCGTAAGGCATGCGCCGGCTGCGCCTCCTCCGGGAACACGGCGAAGTTCGTAGAGCAGAAGCTGCGCGAAATGGTCTCCAGCGACATCAACGTTCAGGAGGTACAGGGATGAAGGAGATCTATCTTGACAATAACGCCACCACCAAGGTGGATGAGCGGGTTTTCGAGGAGATGCGTCCCTACTTCTGCGAGCTGTACGGCAATCCCGGCTCCATGCATTTCTTCGGCGGCCAGGTGCAAAAGAAAGTGGACGAGGCGCGCGGCCGCGTGGCGGCGCTGCTCGGCGCACTGCCGGACGAGATCGTCTTCACCGCCTGCGGCACCGAGAGCGACAACGCCGCGATCCGCTCGGCGCTGGAAGTCTTTCCCGAGAAGCGCCACGTCATCACGAGCCGCGTCGAGCACCCCGCCGTCCTGACCCAGTGCCGCAACCTGACCAAGCGCGGCTACCGGGTGACCGAGCTGAACGTCGACACCGAGGGGCAGATCGACCTGAATGAACTGAAAGCCGCGCTGGACGAAGACACGGCCATCGTTTCGCTCATGTACGCCAACAACGAAACCGGCGTCATCTTCCCGATAGAGGAAGCCGCCAGGATCGTGAAAGAGAAGGGCGCCCTGTTCCACACCGACGCCGTGCAGGCAGTGGGGAAGATCCCCCTGGACATGGCGCAGTCGTCCATAGACATGCTCTCGATCTCGGGTCACAAGCTGCATGCGCCCAAAGGGGTCGGCGTCCTCTACGTGCGGCGCGGCACCCCGTTTCGGCCCATGCTGGTCGGGGGGCACCAGGAGCGCGGCCGCAGGGCCGGCACCGAGAACACCGCATCGATCATCGCCATGGGCAAGGCGTGCGAGGTAGCGCTCTCGCACATGGACGAGGAGAGCGGCCGGGTGCGCGAGTTGCGCGACAGGCTGCAGCGCGAACTGACCTCCCTGATTCCGAACACCAGGATCAACGGCGGCGGCACCGAGCGGCTTCCCAACACCCTTTCCATCGCCATGGAGTTCGTCGAGGGCGAGGGAATCCTGCTGCTACTCTCCGAGAAGGGGATCTGCGCCTCCTCCGGGAGCGCCTGCACCTCCGGCTCTCTGGAGCCCTCCCATGTGCTTCGCGCCATGGGCGTCCCGTTCACCTGTGCCCACGGCTCGATCCGTTTCTCGCTGTCCCGTTTTACGACCGACGGGGAAATCGATGCGGTGATCAAGGAACTGCCGCCGATCATCAGCAGGCTGCGCGAGATGTCCCCCTTCGGGCGGGAATTCCTCTCCAAAAAGTAGGGGACCGACAACTTAACAGACTCTTCCAGGCAGTTCCCTCCCCCGGAGGGGGAGGGTCAGGTAGGGGGAAGTTAAGAATCCCGTACCAAGACATATATTAACAAGGCTATTGAAAAGAAAGGGGGTGAGCGGTGTTAGCTCACCCCCTTTGCGCGTCCATGATCCTCAAGTATTACCTATGGAGGATTCAGAACCGCTATCCCTTGATTAATACGGAATTCCGCAAGGGAATCTGGGAAGAACACCTGATTGGAGTGCAGAGAATAGCGGTATGACCCGTTTCCTGGTTCCCAGGTTTTCTATTTCAAAGGCTTAATTATCTTCCTGAAGAACTCTGCTTGAATAGGTCCTCTCCGGCTATCTTTGCTTCATCGCAGGTTTGGAAGATCACCATCTTTATATCCGACAGCACCGTATTACTACCCTTTTTCTCTTCCTCTCGTGCCTCCACCGTACCAAAGCGAAGGTTGATCGCCTCAAATGACGACAATATCGGCTGGACCTGGTACCAATTGCCATCTTTTTCTTTGACGGTCGGCGCGACCATGAGCCCCGCACCTATTTGCATGTCATTCAAACCACGATTTACCAGATTCACCAGATAAAACGGAGCGCCCTTTATAATCGCCTCCTGGCGGGAATGTCGAACTCTTGCGCCAACCAGTACGCAACATCCATCCGGGAGTGGATCTATCTTTATCTGTGCTTCACCATCCCCACCATCCTTCATCGACAATGTATTCTCGTTGCCTTGTGCCCCGCTGGTGAATTGCCACTTCACCCCTTCAAGCAGATTGCCAGTGGGCAATGTAACCGGAGGAATCAGCACCGTTTTTATCTGTTTCTTATACTGCATCTCGGGAACCTTGATCTTGGACGGGTCCAGCGGGCGCGTTTCCGCGGCCTCCATATTGGCGCGTATTTCATCCCTCATCCTCTTCAGCTCCAGTTCCGTCTGATTCAGTTGCTGCGGAGTAAGCTTGGCTGCAATCTCTTTCACCTCCGGTGCTTTCCACTGCGTTACCAGGCTGTGCCAGATATACGCCTTTAGAATATCCTTTTTCAGACCGTACCCCTCCTGGTACATGCCCCCCAACGTACTCGCTGCGTTGCTATCGCCCTGTATGGCCGCAATGTAGTGCCATTTTGTCGACTCCTTATAATCTCTGTCGATCGGGGAGTTACCATTGAAATAAATGGATCCCAAGGCATACTCCGCGCCACGATGTCCCTGTTCTGCGGCTTTGCGAAACCATTTCGCCGCTTCAGTTTCATCCTGCACTACCTGTTCTCCCCGCAGGTAAAAATTCCCCAGTTTATGTTGTGCTTCCGGATCACCCTCTTTGGCAAGAAGCATCGTTTGGCGGAAATCTTCAGTACCTCCGGGAAAGGACAGAGTTGATGCCTTAGCTCCAGGCTCGTTATCGCCTAGCGCCCAATCTCTCCATTTTTTATATTCGCTTACACGAGGCGGGTAGTACCACGCCGCGATATAAGGGTGATCTCCAATACGCTTAAATAGGGCGCGTGCAGTTTCCTTGTCTCCGGCAATGCATGCAGCACTGCAGAAATTGTTCAGAAGCCATGGGGAGTTGGGGAAACTCCGGTCTGCCTCGATAAAACCCTGCTTCATGATTTCCCAGGAAATGCCGTATTCGTCAAAGGATCTGCGATCATTGGTGTCCCAAATAGCCTGCACAATGCGCATATACACGGTGTTACCTTCGTTTGGCGGAGCGAGCTGGATGCAATCTTGAGCGAACTTTTGCCATTCGCCCTCTTCTCCATGCCATTTAGGCTGCAAATATACCGCTTTGTGCAAATAGTAGACTTGGTTGATCAGCGACAATTAAAACTCCC
>DNRQ01000001.1:49696-61734 GCA_003499925.1 Geobacter sp. | reverse complement strand
GAGCTTCCCGTACAATTTCTCGTTCCCAAGCTGGAGCTTGGGAACGAGATGGCTGGATAAACTGGGACAGATGCTCCTTTTACAGGAGCCGTTTCAGCACAACAGGGCCAAGGGAGATGACATGTTTCGTCGTACAAAAATAGTTGCAACCGTAGGTCCCGCCTGCGAATCGGAGGAAAAGCTCAGCGCCCTGGTGCAGGGGGGCGTTGACGTCTTCCGCCTCAATTTTTCCCACGGCGACCATGCCGCCAAATCCGCCGTCATCCGCATCATCAGGGAGCTCTCGCTCAGGCACGAGCACGCCGTCGCCATCCTGGGAGACCTGCAGGGCCCCAAGATCCGGACCGGCCTGATGCTGGGGGGAGGGATGCATCTTCAGACCGGCGGCGAGGTGACCATCACCACCCGTGCGCTAGTCGGCCAGGGTGACCTGATCCCCACCATCTACCAGGGGCTGCCAAACGACGTGGGGCCCGGGGACCGGATTCTGCTCGACGACGGTCTGATGGAGCTTAGGGTGCTGGGGGTAGAAGGTCAGGACGTCCGCTGCCGCGTGGTGAGCGGCGGGCTGCTCAAGGACCGCAAGGGGATCAACCTCCCCGGGGCAAAGGTGTCGGCTCCCGCCCTCACCGAGAAGGACCGGGAGGACCTCCAGTTCTGCATCAAGGAGGAGCTCGACTACGTGGCCCTCTCCTTCGTCCGGCAGGCCTCCGATGTCCTGGAGCTGAAAGGGATACTGCGGAGCCAGGGCTCGGAGCTGCGTGTCATATCGAAGATAGAGAAGCCGGAAGCCGTCACCAATTTCGCCGCAATTCTGGCGGCCTCCGACGGCATCATGGTGGCCCGCGGCGACCTCGGGGTCGAGATCAGCCCCGAGAAGGTGCCGCTGATTCAAAAGCGCATCATCCGCAGCTGCAACGAGGCGGGGAAGCCGGTGATAACGGCGACCCAGATGCTGGAAAGCATGGTAAACAACCCGCGACCCACCAGGGCCGAGACCTCGGACGTGGCGAACGCCATCCTGGACGGAACGGACGCCATCATGCTCTCCGCCGAGACCGCCTCGGGGCGCTATCCCCTGGAGGCCGTCTCCATGATGGTGCAGGTGGCGCGCGACGTGGAGGGGGATCCGCAGTTGAAGACCCAGGTATTCCATCCGGCTGCGGAGCGGGAAGACCTGTCGCACCTGGTGGATGTCATCGGCCAGGCCGCCTGCCGTGTGGCAGAAGCGGTGAACGCCGCAGGGATCCTCGCCTTCACCCAGACCGGAAGTACTGCCGCCCTGGTTTCCAAGTACCGCCCCTCGCTCCCCATCCTTGCCGTAACCCCCTCCCACAGGGTGCGTCGCATGCTCGCCCTCTACGCCGGGGTCCACTCGCTGCGGGTCGATATCGAGGGGGATACCGAGGCGCAGATCCGCTCGGTAGAGGAGGCAGTTCTCGCCACCGGGTGGCTGAAAACAGGCGAAGTGGTCGTTATCACCATGGGAAGCCCGCTCTCTACCGCGGGGACGACCAACCTGATGAAGGTGCATCAACTGCAGACACCGGAGTCGTACACACCCCGCTGACTCTTCAAGTGTGATGACTCCCCGTGATGACTTCCCCGCTCCCCCTTAATACCTATGACTACACCTCCCCCTTTGACAACACCTCCCCCCTTTGAAAAAGGGGGGTCGGGGGGGATTTGGTCTCGGGGTGGCCAGGGCGAAAGATTATTCGCCCCCACAGGCAGATCTCTCTTGACCATATCCACATTTATGGATATAGTCCCCTGCATGGAAAATATCGCACTCATCTTTCAGTCACTGGACGACGAAACCCGCCTGCGCATAGTCTCCCTTCTTTTCGAAGAGGACGAGCTTTGCGTCTGCGACCTGGTGACCGTCCTGCAACTGCCGCAATCGACCGTGTCGAGGCAGTTGTCCCTGCTCAAGGGAGCCGGCTGGCTCAAGGACCGCCGCGATGGCGTCTGGATCCACTATTCCATCAACAGATCGCTGGCACCGATCCAGCAGTTCATCATTCCCGTGCTGCGCAACTTCCTTCCGGCAACCGAAGCCGCCAGGAAAGACCTGGAGAGGCTCAGAAGCCTGAACGAAGGGTGCCGCTGCGCCTGAAATTTTTTTGCCCTGGATACATCCATAATTACGGATATTTTTGGAGAGAACATGAAGAAAAAGGTGCTTTTCCTCTGCACGCACAACTCCTGCCGCTCCCAGATGGCCGAGGGAATCGTCAACGCCGACCTGGGTGAGCGCTTCCAGGCCTTTTCCGCCGGGACCGTGGCGACCAGCGTCAATCCGCTTGCCAGAGAGGTACTGGCGGAAATAGGTATCGACATCTCCGGGCATAGCTCCAAGACCCTCGATCAATTCGCGGATCAGAGCTTCGATTACGTCATCACCCTGTGCGGCTCGGCCAACGAGCAGTGCCCGCTGTTTTTCGGCGGAGTAAAGCGGGTCCACCTGGGTTTCGACGACCCCTCGCAGCTGATCGGCAGCCCGGAAGCGGTGCGGGCGGATTTTCGGCGGGTGCGCGACGAGATCAGGACGGTAATTACCGCATATCTAAACGGAGAAGCGCGATGAGCGAACATGTGATGAAGAAACTTTCCTTTCTCGACCGCTGGCTGACCGCCTGGATCTTTGCCGCCATGGCGCTGGGGGTCGGGCTGGGGTATTTCATACCCGGGGTCGAGGATTTCGTGAACCGGTTCCAGGTCGGCACCACGAACATACCGATCGCCGTCGGTCTCATCCTGATGATGTATCCCCCCTTTGCCAAGGTGAGATATGAGGATATGCCGGAGGTGTTCCGCAACAAGAAGATCCTGGGAATATCGCTGGTCCAGAACTGGGTGATCGGGCCGGTGCTGATGTTCCTGCTCGCCATCGTGTTGCTCCCGGACAAGCCGGAGTACATGGTCGGCCTCATCATGATCGGGCTTGCCCGCTGCATCGCCATGGTGATCGTCTGGAACGACCTGGCCAAGGGGAACTCCGAGTACGCCGCCGGGCTCGTGGCGTTCAACAGCGTGTTCCAGGTACTCTTCTACAGCGTCTACGCCTGGTTCTTCATCACCGTATTGCCCCCTCTCTTTGGCCTCTCCGGGAGCATCGTCGAGGTGAGCATTTCCGAGATCGCGCAGAGCGTCTTCATCTATCTCGGCATCCCCTGCATCGCCGGCGCAGCGACCAGGTATGTCGGTGTCAAGGTCATGGGGAAGGAGCGCTATCACCGCGAATTGGTGCCGCGCATCGCGCCGATGACCCTGATCGCCCTGTTGTGCACCATCGTCGTCATGTTCAGCCTGAAGGGGAAGCTGATCGTGGAGATACCGCTGGACGTGGTGCGCATCGCCGTGCCGCTTCTGATCTACTTCATCGTCATGTTCCTGGTTTCCTTCTGGATGGGGAAGAAGCTGGGAGCCGACTATTCGAAGACCACCACGCTAGCCTTCACGGCGGCCAGCAACAACTTCGAGCTTGCCATAGCCGTCGCGGTCGCCGTCTTCGGGCTCAACTCCGGTGCCGCCTTTGCGGCGGTAATCGGCCCCCTGGTCGAGGTGCCGGTGATGATCGGCCTGGTAAATGTTGCCTTCTGGTTCCAGCGCCGCTACTATGCGTGACAAAAGCTCCCTCCCCTCGACCAGTCAGCCGTAGCCTTGGCGAAGGCTGAAGGGGTGTGTTGGGGTTACTGCCATTATAGTTAAGGTTAATGCTGATTTCCCGCACGCTGCACAAGCCCCCTCTCCCTTGATGGGAGAGGGTTGGGGAGAGGGTGAAAAGCTCGCATAAGCCTCACCCTCCCCCCGCCCTCCCATCAAGGGAGGGGGAGCGAGCAGTAGGAGCTTAACTTTACCTGATTGGGCGCTGATCTTCAGTGACGGCATGCAAAGTCTCCTCTTCCTCCGGGAGAGGGTCAGGGTCAGGGTGAGGGTGAGGGTGAGGGCGCTGCCCTGATAGAAATGTCGCCGCTTCGTGGAAGATCCCTCACCCGCCCTCCGGGCACCCTCTCCCGGAGGGAGAGGGGTTAGTGAAGATCATGGCTAATCAGGTAACTTAATGGCAGTGAGGGTTGGGGTGGGGATGGGGTTAGGTGCCAAGCGCTCCCCTGACGAGGTGAAAACTATGAAGACGCGGCAATTCAAGAAGATCGAAGTCGCCAAGCCGAAGCCTGCACCAGCCGGATGTACACCCGGCGCCGCAAGCGATCCCGACGCCGCTCCCTGCTGAGGGCCGCGCACCTCCGCCGGCGGCGGAGAGATCGATGAAAAGGTCCCGGGCTTTACCCGCTGGCTTTCAGTGTCAGGTGGCAAAGTCCCCCAGGTAGATACCAGCTTCACGGCAAGCGATCGGCTGGGGGCCTGGAAGGCGCGCTGGGGCATCAACCGGATGAACTACCTGGTTCCAGCCGGTCTCTATGCCATCGGAGAGCCGGGATCCGACGCACCTGTCATAGTAACGGCGAACTACAAGATGACCTACGACCTGCTGCGGCGGGAGCTGGCAGGGCGCAGCGTCTGGCTGCTCGTGCTGGAGACCTTCGGGATCAACGTGTGGTGCGCGGCGGGGAAGGGGAGCTTCGGGACCGAGGAACTGGTTCAGCGCATCGCGAAGAGCGCTCTCTCCGGGGTGGTCAGCCACAGGCGACTGATCCTGCCGATTCTGGGAGCCCCCGGCGTCGCCGCGCACGAGGTGAAGAAACGGACCGGGTTTTCGGTGGCCTACGCGACCGCTCGGGCCTCGGATCTCCCCGAGTACCTCGACAACGGCGAGGTGACCACCGCGGCCATGAGGCAGTTGAGCTTCAACTGGTACGAGCGACTGGTTCTCATTCCGGTGGAGATCGTCCTGGTGCTCAAAGCGGTCTCCCTGACGGCTGCCGCCGTGTATCTCGCCGCGGTTCTGCTGCACGGTGAATCGGCAGCCGCGACAGCGCTCGTCGCCTACCTGGGTGCCGTTTTCACGGGTATTGCCGCGGCTCCCCTGCTGCTCCCCCTTTTGCCGGGAAAAAGCTTTGCCGTCAAGGGAGCGCTGGCAGGTATCATCTATTGCGTCGCTCTTTATGCCTTGGGCGGCGGCGCTGACTGGAGCCTGCCGGTCACCGTCGCCTCGTTCCTGGCCCTTCCGGCAATAAGCGCCTTTTACACCCTCAACTTCACCGGTTGCACCACCTACACCTCCCGCTCCGGCGTGAAGAAAGAGATGCGTCTCGGCATCCCCGTCATGGGGAGTGCCCTCATTGCCGCCCTGATCCTCGTCCTGGCGGGAAGGTTGATTTAGATAAATGGAGGCATGCCGATGAAAGGATTCAGGTATCTGGAAGGGGTAGCGACCCTGGAACTGGACCAGGCGCTTTGTATCGGATGCGGCAGATGCCTGGAAGTCTGTCCGCATCAGGTTTTCGAGATGGCTGGCAAACGTGCCCGGGTGGCGGATCGAGACGCCTGCATGGAGTGCGGCGCCTGTGCGCTGAACTGCCCGGTCGCGGCGCTCAAGGTCGATGCGGGAGTGGGCTGCGCCACCGGCCTCATCAACGAGTGGTTCCGGGAGAGGAACATCCGCGGCTTCGGTGGCAGCGGCAGCTGTGGGTAGGACAATTGACAATGGACAATTGACAATGAACTTCTTTCATCATTATAAATTGTCGTATTCTGCTTACAGGGGACCGTTCAGCCTACAAGTTTTAGTGTAAAACCATTGCCGATGGATTTAGTTTTTAATCGTCAATCGTCAATCGTCAATTATCCATTGTCATGCCTTTCCCCACCCCGTGCAGCCCTGTGAGCAGGTTCGCCCCGGGAGGCGAGCCGAGCGCCGCGGCGAGCGTCCCTGCCGCCTCTATGCGCCGGAAAACCGCCACGGTCCGCTCTACCGCCTGCCGCGCCAGCTCGTCTATCGAATCGCTCCTGATCTCTCCGCTTTCCGGATGGCGCCATTTTCCGGCACCCTCCGCCCCGATCACCCCGACCCTTGGAGCCCGCAACGGATAGAACAGGTGCCGCTGCTCCCTGAAAGGCGATCCGCAAAGCCTCCCCAGAACCCTCACCGCAAGCTTCCAAAACGCCCTGTCATACATCGCCTGAAACCGGCAGTGCAGTGCCAGGGAGTGCTCCAGCGCCCGGCGCGGCAACTCCCCCTCGGGATCGAAGAGAAATCCTGCGGCGCTCACCATTACCTCTTTGGTCGACGAACAAAGGAGTCGGTCCAGCCTGCGCTGCGCCGGCGCAGCTCCGCTTTTTACGAAATGGAGATCGATGCCGGTCTCGAGCCGGTAATGCTCCCCGATGCCGGCGCTCCCTGTCGCGGCGTACACGTACGGATGCAGCGCCATGTCTGCCTCCATGTGACAGATGACGCCAAGAAAACAGGAGAGGAGTGCCGGGGGAATGCCGTCGGGGAAATGCCGCTCCGCCCGGATCAGAGGGGCATAGCTGTTCCCTGCGGCGTCGTGGAAGCGGTGGCCCAGCACGCGAGCGGTCGGATGGAACGGCCCGCGGAAGATGTGGGCCAGTGTGTCGGGGAGTACCGCTCCCCCCAGGTAGGCATGCCGGTGCTGCGCGATGGTTCCCTGCAGACGGCTGCCGCTCGGCAGGCAGGCCAAGGCCCGTTCCGCCAGCATCCAGTGGGTAAGTTCCTTGGGCATCGGCTACTCCGGTGCGGCGGCCGGTTGCCAGCCGAAAAAGTCCCTGCGGATGTTGTCGCGGTGACCAAAGAGGACCAGCACGACCAGCAGGAGGTAAAGGATGAAATCCGCCGAGAAGAGCGCGAGCCCGTCCCGCAGCCGCCAGATCGCGGCGATGGCGGGGGTGCAGCAAAGCGCGAGCAGGCCGGACTTGGTGCTGCGCCGCAGTAGCGCCAGGAAAACGAGGCTCAGCCCGAATCCGGTCAGAAGCAGCGCCGGCGCAAGGAGGGCGAGCCCTCCGGCCAGGGTGGCAAAACCCTTCCCGCCGCGAAAGCCCAACTGCACCGGGAAGACGTGCCCGGCCACCGCCGCGAGCAGGGCGGCCATGGCGACCCAGTCGGCAGATCCCGCCTGCCGGGCGAGCCAGACCGCCAGCGCCCCCTTGCCGGCGTCGCCTATCAAGGTGCAGAGGAAACCTTTGGCGCCGAGCGCACGCCCGACGTTGCGGCTCCCCGTGCCGCCGCTTGCCATGGTGCGGATGTCGGTCCCGGTCCAAAGCCGGACCAGGTAGTACCCGGTGTTGCAGCACCCCAGAAGATAGGCGCCTACAAGGACGGTTGCCTGCTGTATCATGGATCTCTTTACCTTTACCTTTACCTGCCTCCCCTGAACCGGCACAGTTTAGAGCAAAGGCGCTCCGGCTGCAAGCATTGCCTGCCGGTAGGCCAAGATCGCCTTCCTCGCTGTAGCGGCTTGACTATTGGGCGTCAGCTGTTAAAAATTTCTAAGGCGCGAAGGGGGCGGCGAAAAGGAGACCAATAATGAAGAAGGAAATGGTGAAGATCAGTTCGTGCGAAGTAACCGATTGCTCATACAACAAGCACAAAGCGTGTCATACGCTGGCCATAACGGTCGGCGGTCCTGCAGACCCGTGCCCCAGCTGTGATACCTATCTGCATAGCAACAAAAAAGGCGGTATCGTGGACGTCCAGGGCGGCATTGGCGCCTGCAAGGTGGAAAACTGCAGCTATAACCAGTCGCTTGAATGCTCGGCGCCAAGCGTCCAGGTCGGAATGCATCAACATACCAGTTGCTCCGGACCGTCCTGCGTCACTTACAAACCGAGGTAGCTGCCAAGCGCGCCGAGCCCTTGGTGCCACTCAAACAGGTTCGCCCCCTTCCCGCTTTTCTTGGCGGTTTCCAAGCAACAGTGCGGGCAGTTCGTGTTCGGCTTCCCCGCCCGTTCGTTGTGTATTCTTTGCTGGTTGCATTCCAAGCTCGGTGGACCGGGCCCGCGTAAGAGAGTGCCGGATTGATCAGGCGTGAAGGGGGCGGCGAAAAGGAGACGATAATGGAAAAGGAAATGGTGAAAATCACTTCGTGCGACGTAACCGATTGCTCGTACAACAAGCACAACGCCTGTCATACGCTGGCCATAACGGTCGGCGGTCCGACAGACGTCTGTCCAAGCTGCGATACCTATCTCCCTGGCAGCCAAAAGGGAGGCATCATGGACGTCCAGGGGGGGATAGGCGCCTGCAAGGTGGAAAACTGCGGCTTCAACCAGTCGCTCGAATGCACGGCGCCCAGCGTCAAGGTCGGAGCTCATGAGTCGCACCCCGACTGCTTTACCTACCAGCCGAGATAGCCGTCAGCCGCCGGAGCCCTCGGTACCCCTCAACATTTCGCCCCCTTCCGCTTCCACTGAATGAGGCAGCAAGAAGTGCACAGTTAATGGATTCGACTTTTCCAGTTTCTCTTGTATCCTATGACTGTTATGTAATATTTTTGCTCTGCAGCTCTGCATTGATATCCGGGAGGAGTTTTCATGACACGCGAGGCGTACGTCGATCAAGATGTTTGCATAGGGTGCGGGCTTTGCGTCAGCATCGTACCCGAGACCTTCCGGTTGAACGATGCCGGGGTTTCGGAGGTTTATAATCAGGCAGGGTCAACCGAGGCGAAGGTCCAGGAGGCGATAGACAGCTGCCCGGTGAACTGCATACACTGGCGCTAGTCCGGGAAGGGGCGCAAAAGGAGGGTGTGATGACATCTCAATTGCGGGAAGAGCGGGTACAGGAATTGTGTGAAAGTGCCTACGGCATGCTGAAGGAGAGCCACGGCGCGCTACATGAACTGAAGGGGCTGGTTGACCGTTTGCATACCGGCTATCTGCAGCAGCAAAAGACCCCCGATTTCGATACCATCTCCGCGATCAAGCTGACCACGGACCGGATGTACGGGGAACTTGAGCGTTACCTCCGTCCGGAGTGCGACCCCGACAGCGCCTACGACGCCGCCATGACCGAAAAGCCGTAGGCAAACCCGAGGTCAAAAACTCGCACACGGATTGAACGGATCTAACCAAACGGATAAAGGCAGATGAAGACAAAGTCTTTGGGGTAACCCAACTCTCTGTTTAATCTGCCTTTATCCGTATGTTCCCGTCAAATCCGCGTGCGACGTTTTTGATTTGGTTCTATAACTCGTGCAGATTGCTGAACTCGCCCCAGGCGAGGTAACTCCTGGGCGCCTCCACGAAGGCGTAGATGTTCTCCACCGTGGCCAGGTGCCGGCGCTCCTCTTCTGCCACCATGAGCAGGCTCTTGCGGGTCACCTCGTCACCTGCTATCGAGGCAAGCTCCTCATAGAACCTGATCTCGTTCTCCTCCTCCCTCACCGTGAACCGGTACAGGTCGGGGTCATTCTCCGATTCTTGCAGCAGTTCCCGTTGGGTCAAAAGCGGCCTGAAGCTGCAGGCCGTGCCGTCCAGGCCGTCGAGATGGGCCATTGCCGTTGCCATGCTTGCTTTCATCCTGATCAGATTGTTCCGGTGTTCCTCCTCCGAAGCCGCCAGCATCGAGAAGAGATGTTTCTGCTCCGGCTGGTGACTTACTGCTTCAAGCCCCTCGTAGTATTTTTTGGCTTCTTCCTCTATTTTGATGGCACAATCGAAAACGTTCATGGTATCCCCCTAAGCTATCTAAGCGATGATCTCTCTGGCTACTCTTTAGCTAGAGTATATCACTAAACCTCATGATAATGGATACGCATCACGCTCACAGACCCGGCTCTATGAGCAAACCAGGCCGCGCTGCGTCTCATAGAAGCGCGACATTACATTACCCGCTCAGCGTCAATCTTCCGCTGAAAAACCCCCTCCCCTTCAAGGGGAGGGTTGGGGATGGGGATGGGGATGGGGATGGGGAAGGGGAAGGGACCTGAACAGCGGAAGATCAGCGCTAATCAGTTACATTATCCGACCTGGTTAGTACCAATCTCCCGCCTGGTCTTCCCCCCTCCCTGATGGGAGGGGCGGGGGGAGGGTGNNGGGTGAGGCTTGTGCGAGCTTTTCATCCTCTCCCCACCCCCTCCCCCATCAAGGGGGAGGGGGTGTTTGCGGGAGAAATGCCTGTACCTTGCGTTCTTCGCGCGCAGCTCCTCGCGTCCTTTGCGTAACGGCTTTTACACCGAGAATTGACCAATCAGGCAACTTAATGGCACCGGTGTGGGGAGAGGGTGATGGGAGGGAGAAGACCAAAAAAAGCCCCCGGCTTCTCGGCAGGGGGCTTTCATGTGGTGTTGTCTCAACTCATAAGGGGTTTGCCCGTACAAGCTTTCTCTTCATTCGTTTTTCTCCGTGTGCTCCGTGTGCTCCGTGTCTCCGTGGCTACCTGTTTTAAGCCTTAAGCGCACTCGGAGTAGCCGCAGACCCGGCAGACGGCGCAGCCGCCTTCGTGCTCCACGACCCCGCCGCACTCCGGGCAGGCGCCTTTATCGAAGGTGGGGGCCTCGACCAGGTCGGTATGGCCGGTAAGGGTCAGGTGGGACTGGATCGCCTTCGCCACCGCATCGGCGCAGGAGAGCACCTTGTTGTCGCCGAAGCCCGACGGGGAGTGGCAGGAGATCCCCAGCAGCTGCTTCACCACCGATCTCCCCTGGATGCCGCTTCTCCAGGCCAGGGAGACCATGCGGCCGATCGCCTCGCACTGGGACGCCGCGCAACCGCCGGCCTTCCCCATCGTGGTGAACACCTCGAACAGCCCGGAGTTGTCCTCGTTGATGGTGATGTAGAGCGGACCGCAGCCGGTCTGCATCTGGTAGGTCCATCCCTTGAGCGCCTTGGGGCGTTCGCGCTTCACGGCCCGCTTGTCCTCGACATGGACCGGCGGCGCCGCCAGGACCGCCTCTTCCTTCTTGCTGCCGACGGAGAGCACCTGCTCGTCGCGTGAGCCGTCGCGGTAGATGGTGACCCCTTTCAGGTTGGACTGGTAGGCCAGGCGGTACACCTTTTCTACGTCCTCCATGGTGGCGTCGTTGGGGAAGTTCACCGTCTTGCTGACCGCGTTGTCCGTGTGGCGCTGGAAGGCCGCCTGCATCGAGATGTGCACCTCGGGGGTTATGTCGTGGGCGGTGACGAAAAGCTCCTGGATCTCCTCGGGGATCGCGCTGATGCCGTGGATGGTGCCGTGCTCGGCGATGCGCTGCATCAGCTCCTCGGAGTAGAACCCCTGGGTCTTGGCGGTCTTCTCGAACAGCGGGTTCACCTCGACCAGGATGTTCTTGTCCATCACCTGGCGCACGTAGGAGACGGCGAAGAGCGGCTCCACGCCGCTGGAGGCGTTGGCGATGATCGAGATGGTTCCGGTCGGCGCGATGGTGGTCACCGTGGCGTTTCTGATCGGCTCGGCGCCCGGCCTGTCGTAGGTGGATCCCTTGAAGTTCGGGAAGGCGCCGCGTGTCTTGGCCAGGGCGCGGGAGGCCGCGTGCCCCTCGACGTTGATGAACTGCATCACCTGCTCGCCCAGCGTCAGCGCCTGGTCGGAGTCGTACGGGATGCCGAGCATGATCAGCATGTCGGCCCACCCCATGACCCCCAGGCCGATCTTGCGGTTGGAGCGGGTCATCTCGTCGATCTGCTTCAGCGGGTAGTTGTTCACCTCGATGACGTTGTCCAGGAAGTGCACCGCCAGATGCACCACCTCCTTCAGCCTGTCCCAGTTCACCCTTCCCTGCAGCGCGAACTTGCCGAGGTTGATGGAGCCCAGGTTGCACGATTCGTAGGGGAGCAGCGGCTGCTCGCCGCACGGGTTGGTCGACTCGATCTCGCCTATGTGCGGGGTCGGGTTGTCCTTGTTCAGGCGGTCCAGGAAGATGATCCCCGGCTCGCCGTTCTCCCAGGCCTGCTTGACGATCCGGTTGAACACCTTGCGGGCGTTCAGCGTGCCGGCCGGCTTCTTGTCGCGCGGGTTCGTCAGGGTGAAATCCTGATCCGCGTCGACCGCCTTCATGAACGCCTCGGTGATGCCGACCGAGATGTTGAAGTTGTTCAGCTGGCGCTGGTCCGCCTTGCACATGATGAAGTCCATGATGTCCGGATGGTCCACGCGCAGGATCGCCATGTTGGCG
>DNRQ01000001.1:0-49677 GCA_003499925.1 Geobacter sp. | reverse complement strand
CTTCACCGCCTCGAAGATCTCGTCCATGGAATCGCCCACCGGGAGCACGAAGCAGGCGGAGAGCTGCCCCAGCTCGCGGCCGGCGTTCATCAGGGTGGGGGAGTTGGGGAGGAATTCGAAGCCTGTCATGAGGGCATAGAACTTGTCGCTCAGGGCGCCGATGTCGGCCTTGCTGTCGAAAGCGGCGTCAGCCGAGGCGATGGCCGTTGCCACGCGCCGGAACATGTCGGCCGGGGTCTCCAGGGCTTTGCCCGTGATGTCCCGCTTCAGGTAGCGCTTCTCAAGTACCGTCAGTGCATTTTTCGAGATGCCGGCGATGGCCCCTTTTTCGACGAGTTTTTTCATAACCTTATGTTCTCCTTGGATAAAATTACATGGTAACATGCCATCCGCTTTCCTACCACATTTAGTGGGCGCCGTGAAATAAACCACAACATCTATGGCGAAGTCAAGCGATTATAGATTAAAATTGTGGCGCCGGTGAAAACGGGTCGTGCAGGGGCGCCGCAAGCGCCTTCGCCATTTACAAGGCGCTGCAGCTTGTGCTATTAATAACGGGCTAATTTTCGGCGAGGAGCTTCCATGACCGAGTGTGCTTGCAGCAGCAAAAGTGAATCGCTTGAGTCGCAGGTGAAGGCGCTCAAGGATCTTATAGAGGTGGCCAAGGCGGTGGTCTCGACGCTCGACCTGGACACGGTACTGCAGGCGATCCTCACCAGCGCCATGGGTTTCGCCGCGACCCCTGCCGGAAGCGTCGCCCTGTACTATGACATGAAGCGGGAACTGAGCCTGCACGTCCACTCCGGTCTCACCGCGGACTTCGTCAAGAAGGAGCGCTGGGAGGTGACCCCGGGGGGGCTCACCGAGCAGGTGCTGCAGGCGGGGGAGATCTTCTTCATCGAGGACACCGAGCAGACCCCGTTCTTCAACAACCCGATCGCCCTGAACGAGGGGATCCGGTCGCTGGTCTGCGTGCCGCTCGTGTTCCAGACCCGGATCATGGGGGTGCTCTACCTGGACGACTTCGTCCCCAGGTGCTTCGACCGGGAAAAGCTGAACCTGCTCTCGATCCTCGCCTCGTTTGCCGCCATGGCGATCCACAACGCCACCCTGCACAAGCGGACCAAGCTGATGGCGATCACCGACTCGCTCACCGGGCTGCACAACCACCGCTACTTCAAGCAGTACTTCAAGCAGGAGATGGGGCGCGCCAAGCGCTACCACAAGCCGTTCTCCATCATCATGATGGACGTGGACGACTTCAAGTCGTACAACGACAGCTTCGGCCACGCCACCGGGGACCAGCTTCTGGCCACCATGGGCGCCCTGATCCTGGAGACCATTCGCGGCGTCGACGTCGCCTTTCGCTACGGCGGCGAGGAGTTCATCGTGCTGCTTCCCGAGACGAGGCTTGACAAGGCGGTCCTCGCGGCGGAGCGGCTGCGCGACAGCGTGCAGAAGGGGACGGCGAACCGGCTGGCCGGCTCCGCCACCCGCGGCGTCACCATCAGTATCGGCGTGGCGAGCTATCCGGAGAATGCCGACAAGATGGACGAGCTCTTCAACATCGTAGATTCCCTGCTCTACCGCGCCAAGCGCTGCGGCAAGAACAAGGTCTATCACCAGGAAAGCCTGCTGATTCCCGCGTCATGATCCGATATTCCCACCTTGCCATGGCGGGGCTGCAGCTTCTGGCAGCCCTCCTCATAAACGCGCCAGCGCTCGTGGCCGCAGCTTCGCCCGTGCCGGCCGCAGCACCCCAGCCCAAAGTAGCCGCCGAGCCGGTTCCCAGGGGGGAGGCCCCGTTGAACCCCACCCTCATCTACGGGGACCGGGTGCTCAGCGAGGACACCGTCTGGGCCGGCGAGGTGCTGGTCGAGGGCGCGCTGACCGTCGCCCCCCAGGCGACCCTGACTGTCGAGCCCGGGACCGTGGTCCGCTTCCGGCGCAAAGGAGCCCAGGCGCCGCTTCTTGTGGTGCAGGGGCGCATCGTTGCCGCCGGAACCAGGGAGACCCCCGTCCTTTTCACCTCGACTTTCGCCGTCCCGGCCGCAGGCGACTGGCAGGGGATCATGCTTCTTGGCAGCGAGAAGAAGAACCTCCTGGAGAACTGCCGGATCGAAGCGGCGCAGACCGGCCTGGAGGCGCTCTTCTCCAGCGTGACGCTGAAGAACGTGCGGGCCGAGCGCTCGGCAACCGGGATGAGATTTCAGGACACCCTGCTCACCATGGAGGCGGGCGGAGTCTCGGAGTGCGACACCGGCCTGAGCTTTTCCGAGAGCGAGGCCACCCTGCGCGCCCTGAACGTCGAGGGGAACCGTCTCGGCATCCTGGCCAAGCGAAGCTCCATCTATCTGACGGAGCCGAACCTTTCCGGCAACCAGGCCGCAGCCTTCACCGGTGACGGCTGCCGGGTCAGGATCCAGGGCGGAGTGGTAGCCGGCAACGGCAGCGGCGTCACCCTCTTCGAGTGCGAAGGGGGCGTCACCGGGGCGAAGCTCGCCAAGAACCGCGAATTCGGCATGTCGCTCACCGCCTCCCGGATCCGGGTGAGCGCCAACCAGATATCCGGCAACGGCAACAACGGCTTGATGGTTTTCGACGCGAGCTCCGTCGCCTGGGACAACGCCATCAACGAGAATGCCGGCTACGATCTCTACAACGCCGGGACCGAGGAGTTCAGGGCCCCCGGCAACTGGTGGGGGGCGCTAGGTCCCAAGATCTTCGACAACGCCGGCCGCGGCAAGGTCCTGGTGGCACCCCAGCTAACCGCCAGACCGCTTCACCAATGACCAGTTTTCCTATCTCTTCTCCCCCCCTTTGAAAAAGGGGGGGCGGGGGGGGGATTTGCCTCAGTCTCCGTAGGTTGGGTTAGCGGCCTCATCGCGTAACCCAACGATGCAATGTCGGGGTTCCACTATACAGCCGTTCACCCCAGCCTACACCTTCAACAGTGACCAGTTTCCCCACCTCTGAAAAGGGATTTACTCCGAACGCCGAAATGGTGTAATCTCTTTCCTTTGTCGACAGACCAGCCACCCCCGTTTCCGGTAGAGGCTGCGTCTCTCTCCCCCCTTTGAAAAAGGGGGGTCGGGGGGGATTTGCCTCGGCAGTTGCATGCCGAAGGCGGCGGGGTAGGTGACTTACTGAATTTTCCCGTAGGGGCGAATGCTCATTCGCCCCCTTTTTTGCAGTAGCCCCCATAACAGGCAGCAACCGCCGTCCCAAGGGCGCGGTCAGTATAGCCAAAAAGAGATTGGAGAAGTTATGAAGCGCAGCAACGGCCGTGCAGCCGACGCCTTAAGAGAAGTAAAGATCACCAGGAATTACCTGAAGCACGCCGAGGGGTCGGTGCTGGTTGAATTCGGGGACACCAAAGTCATCTGCAACGCCACCATCGAGGCGCGCGTCCCCTCGTTTTTGAAAGGGAAGGGGACCGGCTGGGTGACCGCCGAGTACTGCATGCTGCCGCGCGCAACCCACACCAGGAACCAGCGGGAGTCCTCCAAGGGTAAACTCTCCGGGCGCACCCACGAGATCCAGCGACTGATCGGCAGGTCGCTGCGTGCGGTCGTCGACCTGGAGCAGATGGGCGAGCGATCCGTTCTCATCGACTGCGACGTGATCCAGGCCGATGGCGGCACCCGTACCGCCTCCATCACCGGTGCCTACGTGGCCCTTGCCGACGCCTTCCAGACCCTGGTCGACCGCGGCGAGCTGGCCGCGACCCCCTTGCGTGAAGCCGTAGCCGCGGTGAGCGTCGGGATCGTGAACGGCGTCCCCTTTCTCGACCTTGACTATCCCGAGGACTCCGGCGCCGAGGTCGACATGAACTTCGTCATGACCTCGTCCCTGCGCTTTGTCGAGGTGCAGGGAACCGCCGAGGCGGAGCCGTTCACCATCGATCAGATGGACGCCATGCGCGGCCATGCGATCCTGGGGCTCACCCGGCTCTTCGAGATCCAGAGAGAGGCACTTCAGGGATGATGAAGGAGCTGGTAGTCGCCACCGGCAACAAGGGGAAGCTGCGCGAGTTCGGAGACCTGTTGGCGGGGGTGGTGGAGACCATCCTTTCCCCGGCCGATTTCCCCGGCCTACCCGAGGTCGAGGAGGACGGAGAGACCTTCGAGGCGAACGCCGTCAAGAAGGCGATGTCCGCGGCCCTCTTCACAGGCAGGCCCGTACTGGCCGACGACTCCGGTCTTTGCGTCGATTACCTGGGCGGCCGTCCCGGAGTCTATTCGGCGCGCTTTGCCGGAGAGGGGGCAAGTGACGCCGACAACAATGCGCTCCTGTTGCGCGAGCTCTCCGGCGTGGCGGCCGGGCAGCGCGGCGCAGCCTTTCACTGCGTGATAGCCCTTTGTCACCCCGACGGGAGCTGTCAGACCTTCGACGGCTCGCTCCCCGGCGTGATCCTGGAGGCGCCGCGCGGGGCAGGGGGGTTCGGCTACGACCCCCTCTTTCTGGTTCCCGAGTACGGGCAGACCCTCTCCGAGCTCCCTCCCGAGATCAAGAACGCCATCAGCCACCGGGGCCGCGCCATGCAGCAGTTGAAGCAGGGGCTAGGGGCTAGAGGCTAGAGGCTAGAGGCTAGAGGCTAGAGGCTAGAGGCTAGAGGCTAGAGGCTAGAGGCTAGAGGCTAGAGGCTGGGGGCTGGGGGCTGGTAAAGCAAGTCCCTGTCCCAATCCTCACTTCGCTCCCAATCTTACCCTCGCCCTCCGGGAGAGGGTGGCCGAAGGCCGGGTGAGGGGCCTTTGACTCCGTTGGCCGGATATCTCCATTACACCCCTTGGAAGATCTCTTCCGGCTCGAAAATAAAACCCTGATTAGCGTCGATCTTCCACTGGTTCCAACTCCCCCCTCCCTTGATGGGAGGGACCGGGGGGAGGGTGAGGCTCATGCCAGTTTTTCACCCTCTCCCCAGCCATCCCCCATAAGGGTGAGTGGGTGCTTGCGCAGCGTGCGGAAGAATAGCACTAATCCGGAAATAAAATCAGTCGTAACCCGAGGAAAAAAACTTGCACAGGGGTAGATGCTGTGTTATAAACGGAGTTCTTGAATCGGGGTGTAGCGCAGCCTGGCTAGCGCACCTGCCTTGGGAGCAGGGGGCCGGAGGTTCGAATCCTCTCACCCCGACCACTCAAGCAACTCTGCGCCTGTAGCTCAGTTGGATAGAGCAACGGCCTTCTAAGCCGTAGGTCAGAGGTTCGAACCCTCTCAGGCGTACCAAAAATTTTATGGTGGATATGGTGAAGTGGTAAACACAAACGACTGTGACTCGTTCATACGTGGGTTCGATCCCCACTATCCACCCCAAATTTGAAAGCAAACCCCGTGAAAAGCGGGGTTTGCTGTTTGCAGAGCAGGCGAGAGTGGCGGAATTGGCAGACGCACCAGACTTAGGATCTGGCACCTTCGGGTATGGGAGTTCAAGTCTCCTCTCTCGCACCAAGTAGTTGAAATCATTAGGGTTTCTGGACCTCCAGAGACCCTTTTTTTACGTCCTTTTTACCCCTCCCAAAAGGCTCCGTGTCATCTTTCATGTCATCTGCAAAACCACCCCTCTATTATTAGACTTTTATTAGGCTAGCCGCTATGGTATGGTGGCCAAATTTTCGGAGGGGCGATATGAACTTTGCCGCAGTCTTTTCGGTAGGGGTGTCGATCTTTGCAGTGGGCTGGCTACATCTAAGGTTAAAAAAGAGACAAATCGGAATAGGGTTCAGCAGGCGTTTATCGCTGGAATAGTTAGATCGATCAGCGATTACCAAAGTGCGACAGATCGGATCAGGCGTGACGAAATCCCTGATAAGGTAACGAGCCTGCCAATACCCTACCCGCTCCTGTTGGAGAATATTGACTACGAGCTAAACAAGACCCTCTTCCTGGGCGGATACGAGAAATGGTTAAAGGGAAATCGGCACCTTTTTGAAGGGGAAGACTGCGACGCCGACGGATTTAATTTCATGTATTACGACCTATTTGATAGCAAACTCGTCAAGTGGGATTCGAAGAAGTAGCGTGCCAGCAGCATAGAGGGGATGCGTTAATGAGCTTTGAAGCCGTCGTGATCGTCATTTTTGCTGGAGTCATTGGCGTCGTCGTTTATCGAAAGTGGATTGCCCGCCAAGCCCTCCTGCAGGCAGCTGAGATCAGCAGCAAAATGTACGCGGTCTGGGCAGAAATGGGGCCATACGGAACCGGAGCGGCGTCTGCCAATGCAATGCACTACGCCTATGCCGCCATCTATTATCCCAAAGCGGCAAACCTAGCTAACATTGTGGATCCGGTGAAACACGCAGAAGCTTACGACCGGGATCCAAGCGCCTGGGAGAAGCTGCGGCAAAACGTCCTATCCGGATCCAGGTGCAAGGGCTTCGATGACCAGCTGGGGATGGCGAGAGGCATGGCGGCGCTAGACGATCTCAACCCGGGGATGTTCAGACAGGCAGGATTCCAAGCTTCTTTTGAGGGTGACGCCAATGGGAACCTGGTCATAGTGCATCGGGACCTGGAGACGGGGCAGATCGACACCAGGTTCAAGGATCACGATGAGGCGATGGCGTATGCCGTAGTGAATGACATAGGCTATAAACTGCTCAGGGATGAATCCTTTGCCGCGGAGATGCTGTTGGAGGCCCTCAAAACCATCTACAGTAAAGACAACGACAAGGACATGGAAACGGCCTATGACCTGGGTGCGCTGTACCTTTCAATGGCAGAATACAGCGAAACCAATCCGGAGCTGGAGTTTTCTAAAATGTTCTCGTCTCTTCATAATTCGTGGCTAGAAAGCAAGGGAGAGTCAGCCGAGTAACCCAGGGGCTCCTGCAGTGTGGTCAGTGGCTACTGGCCTTCTTCTTAAACCTCGTACCGACATGCTCCTTCAGGGCCGGGCCTCCCTTTCCGCCATCTCCTTCACTTGACGTTGGAGTGAGTCTACTTTCCCCATCAACCCCGCAAGCTGCGCTTCCCCTCGCATCTCATCCGTAATCCGCGCCGACTCATTCTGCTGGCCCCGATCCAGGGGAAAGAACCTCTGCAACATCTCCGCGTCGCGTTCGTGCATCTCATCGTCGTGTTGATCGCCATATTGATCTGACTCCGATTTGCTGATTATTTTGACCACTTGTATGGATTGCCACATTGGCTGAGACAGGTGGAGTTTGAGGCCGGCGGTAGCCGGCCTCACTTCGTCTCAGAACGGTTCCTTGCTGTGTGGTACACCCAGCTTAGCGTCCATTATCTCGCTAAAGATACCTTCCTCCCTCACCACCTTCTTCAGGCTCAGCACGAGGAGGTCGAGCACCAAGTACCCCACCTGATCGCTCAACTCCTCAAGCTTGCGCTCCACCGCCTCATCTTCGTAGATGTTCATAGCACCCTCCCGTCCGTCAGGATCAGTTCCGTTGCCGCCAACCGTACGTGTTCCGCCGTTACCGCCTGGGAATCGCCCCTAGCCGCAGCCACCAAGGCACCTCGGGCCAGATGGTTTGCCTTCCGGAATAGCCCGCCGGAGCCCTGATGGATGGCGGTCACCGCCGTCTCGTCGAACAGCATCTGCTTTACCCCCGCGATGCCCAGATGATGGCGCAGATACTCCTCCATCGTTTTCTGATCGCTCCCCTGCAGGTGGGTTTTTGCTACTACCCGGCTCGCCAGGGGGAGACAGTTGCGGTAGCGCAGGTTGTCCACCAGGTTACTCTGTCCCGCCAGCACGATGGGGAGAAACGGTTTGGAATCCTGGTCGAATTGGGTAAGGGTGTGCAGTTCCGCGAATACCTCCAGGCGCAGCAGGCTTGCCTCGTCGATCACCAGCGCCGCCTTCATCTTCTTCCCCTGCACGAGTTCCACAATCTCCTGCTTGATCCTCTGAGTCATGAGAGCGCGAGAACTGCCGCACAGGCTCACTCCCAGTTCCCCAAGTATCTGTCGGTACAACTCCAGGATGGAGCCGCTGGATGCTGTGACATAGACGATCCGGTGCTCGGAAGGGTGCAGTCCACCGATTACATAGCGCAGCGCCGTCGATTTACCGCTGCCGATCTCTCCTGTGATCACCGCGATCCCGCCGATCCGCAGCGCGTAATGGATGCGCTCCTCCACCCCCTTGAGCGAGGGGGTGACCAGGATATCCTTACGCTTGATGTCCGCCGTGAAGGGCTCGTTGTGCAGCCCGAAGAACTGCCGATAGCTGCTCGTCATCACGCACCCTCCCACAGTCTGCCGCTTTCGCAGGCGCCGTCGCCCGAGAGTTCGACCTGGCCGTTCTTATCTCTCTTCACCTGGCTGTTCACGTGCAGATCAATCTGGCGCAGGAGGCCGTGGGACTTTCCCGCGCAGCGGATCTCCACCTGCTCGGGGCTTCCCTCGAAGAAGAGCATCTCCACTCGCTTGCCGATGAGTTCCACGGGAGCTTCGAACAGGCGCCGCTCCACCACCACGGAGCGGTCCTTGTTCACCCGGCGCCGTACCGTCTTTCTGAAGTGGTCCCTGAGATTGTCGGGCGCCGGACGCAGGCACTCCATCCGGGAGGTGAACCGCTTGAACGGGGTCTCTCCCGTGGAACTGTGGCTGCGTTGGTGATACTCCTCGTCGAGCCACAACTCGAAGGCCTCGTTGATCTCATCCAGAGTGTCTCCCTTAAAGCCGGGGAGAAAACGGGTCCTCACACTTTTGAAGAACCTTTCGATCTTCCCTTTTCCCTGGGGCTGGTATGGTTTTGCATGCACCAGCGCTATGCCCAGGGCGGCGGTCGTGTATTCCAACTGGCGAGACTTAAACGCCGAGCCGTTGTCCACATAGAGTTTTCTCGGCAGTCCCCTTCTCAGCACCGCATCGGAGAGGGCAGTCATGAAGCAGGCCGTGCCTTCCGAGAGGTAGAACCGACCGTGGGGAATCAGCCGGGAGTGGTCGTCGATGAAGGCGATCAGGTATGTCTTGCGCCGCTTGTCGCCGCTCAACATGGGGCCGTGCATCACGTCGCTTTGCCACAGATCGTTGGGGAGTTCCGCCTCGAACTTGCGCCGGTCAACCGGGGACGGCTGTTTCCCCATCAGATCATGGCGGTGCAGGAACCGGTAGGCAGTGGACAGGCTCAAGCCGATCCCGTCGGTGACCAGCCTGCGCTCGTGCATCTGCTTGATCAGATCGGGAACCGTCAGCCCCGGCAACTGGCGGCGCAATTGTGCCAAGGCGAGCCCCGTCTCCTGGTCCAGTACCCGCGAGGTCCCGCTGTCGTTTCTCCCTCGGGGGTACAAGGATTCCAGTCGTCCACCTTCCTTCAGGTAAAGAACGACCCAGCGCAGGATGGTGCTGCGAGAAAGCCGCGTCTGATTGGAACAGGGGATCTCCCATTTGCGGGCGCACTTCTCCCGCAAGAGCCGCTCTCGCTCCCCGAAGTCCAGGCGTGTCGCCCCTACAAAGTCGTGGATGATCCCGAAGCGGAACACCGCCACCCGTTGTTTTTGCTCTTCCGTCATAAAAGCTCCTTTTGTGGTGAGTTCCGCCACAAATAGATGAATCCGGGGGAGCTGTCGACGGCAGAGGCCGCTAGGGTGGTACCGGGGCGGTTCGCATTGTCGGGCTACATGACCCTGCTGACCGGAGTCTTGCCCATGGAGAGGAGCCAGTCGAAGGCGGCCAACAAGCCCCCCTTCCAGTCACACCCCAGATGAACAGAGGTCAGACGGGTAAGATTCGCGAGCCAGTACCTGAGACAGGAGCGGGACAGCGAGGATCGGGGCCAGCGCCCTTTGACCTGGCGTTGTTCAAAGTGAGTTCGAATCGTCTCCCGAGAACTGCGAAGCCGACTGAAGTGGGTATCAGGTCGAAGAGTGATGATGCAGAGGCAGTCGGGGCACCGATAGCATTTGAGGTACAGGCAGTCGGAAAAGTCGCGGAAATATCTGGCGGTAAAGCCATGGCCCCAGACCTTGTAATGGCCGCACGCGGGGCAGACCTCGGGCTTCACCCAGGAATAATTCTTGCCCTGCTCAAAAATATCCTTGAGCTGGACGGGGACAAAATATATCATGTCATTCGCTGTTGTTTGGGGCATTGACCCCGGTTGTAACAGGGCGGGGAGTTTGCCAGAACTCTCCGCCTGCTTTTATTTCAGGAACAAAAAAAGGACCTCTCCACGAAGGTCCAAATAATCAGGCAGCCACTGCCACCTTGTCAACTTATTCTGAAAAAACCCCGCCCCACCTATTCACATCACTGCGGCAACTAACACGTCGTCAAAGGTGAGGGCGATCTCGATCCTCTCCTCCTCCGGAACCGGCCGCTGTGGGCGCGGAGCGTCAGGCCTGAGCAGGTCGGTCGGCGCGATTCTCAAGGTTGAGGAGATCCGCGTCATGATCCCGTCCGGCTCCTGGTTAACGAGATCGCGGGTGAGTGCCATCTCATGGTGAACTCCTCGACTTCGCCTCACCCTGAGCGCAACCCGTTCCGCACTGAAACAAAAGGTCACGGTTAGGAAGCTGAATGGAGCTGTGGATTACTTTCGTTTGCTGTCGCCCTCAATAAGTTGATGAAGCGACTCGACGCCTTCTCGTTGAAGTAGGGTATCAAGATGCATGTCACCCCGAACACCGAAGTCCCGATCGTACTGCTTCTCAATAGTTCCGACATGAGTGTCACCCCGCTTCTGGCGGAGCGGTCCTTCTTCATTTCTGCTACGGTTGCCGCGCATTCCGGGTGCGTCATTGGCCATGATAGGTTCTCCTTGATATGAAAGGTTGTGTTGACAAAATACGAAAATATGATAAAGTTGTCAACATATAATGTTATGCTTTTTACAATGAGTGCGTATAGGAAAGGGAGGCGGACGTGAAACATCAGGATCCAAAAGAGATTTTCGGTCGACGACTGTCGCAGGCGCGACGCATGCGTGGCATGTCGCTGCGGTCCGTTGCCGAGGCTATTGGAGGCAAGGTTTCCTACAATGCCCTTCATCGTTACGAGCGCGGGGAGATGATGCCTGGCGACGATGTCCTGATTTCCGTTGCGGACGTGCTTGATAAGTCGCTGGACTTCTTCTTTCGGCCCTTCACTGTGGAGTTGAGCGATCTGCGCTTCCGCAAGACCACCGGCCTGGGAGTTAAATCCGAGGATGCAATCAAGGAGCAGGCCACCGACTTTTTCGAGCGGTACTGCGAAATTGAGCAAATTCTTGCCGTGCACTTCAGCTTTAAGGACCCCTTGGGAGATGACAAGTATACCTCCGTTGATGGAGCCGAGAAAGCAGCCGTCAAGGTTCGTGAAATGTGGAAGCTTGGCCAAGACCCGCTGCCGAATGTCATCGAAACCCTCGAAGCTAATGGCTTCAAGATCTTCGAGGTGGAAGCGCCGGAGAGCTTCGACGGCTTCTCGGGTTGGGCCGACAGCCATCCAGTGACTGTTTTGGCATCCTGGCTGAACAAGGACATTCCTCGTAAGCGCTTCACCACACTGCACGAAGCGGCGCATTTGCTGGTTGCCCCGCATACCGACCTGAACGGGAAACAGTTAGAATCGTTCTGCAACCGTTTCGCCGGGGCCATGCTGATCCCAGGAGAGGTCTTCACATCGGATTGGGGCGGGTTTCGGCACAGGATCAGCCTAGAGGAATTGATCGACCTGAAACGGCGCTACGGCATGTCGATCGCGGCGATCATGCACCGAGCCCATGACTTGAAGCTGATCGACGATTCCACTTACCGACAGTTTTGTATCATCCGCAATAAAAAGGGATGGCACCGCGACGAGCCGGGGCAATACCTCGGCAACGAGCAATCCAGCCGCTTCGAACAGCTTGTACTGCGAGCCACGGCAGAAGAACAGATTAGCTTTGACAAGGGGGCGGCCCTGCTCAACGTGCCCTTGGTCGAATTCCAGCATACCCTGAGTGAGTTTCTGTGAGGGTCGTCATCCAGGATGCATCGGTCCTCATCGACATGGCGGATGGAGGTCTGCTCGATGCCTGGTTCGGACTTGGCTTCGACCTGCGTACAACCAGCCTTGTCCTTCGCGAGATCAGCAGGAAGAATCAGAAGATTAAGCTGCAACCCTACGTGGTTAATGGTCAGTTACAGATCGAATCGTCATCAGGTGAAGTGCTCGCCGTGATTGCGAAACTACATGCAACCCTATCCTCACGGCTGAGTATCGAAGATGTCCCGGCCCTTCACTTCGCCGGCAAATTGAATTGTGTCCTGCTCACAGGCGACAAGCGACTGCGCCAGCATGCCGAGGAGCGCAACACTGAAACCCATGGCCTGCTTTGGGTATGTGACATGCTAGTCGCCCGCGGCGCTCTGCTCCCCGGTGTGGCGGCCGACCGCTTGGAGAGGCTGCTTGAGCGAGGCACTAGCCGCCTGCCGCTACACGAATGCGAGCAGAGGATCGTGAAATGGCGCAGGTAACTTCCGGGTAAACTCGCGGCAGCAAGCAGCGCTACCGCGGCTTTGCCCCGCGCCATTTGATTGGCATTGGCGTCAAAAAATCGATTTTGTTCGGGCAATGTCAGTGCCCGAAAAACATCCAAGCAAACCGCTAAGGTGGTCACCCTTTTTTCATTTCCGCCTGTCCGAAAACGAAGTCATTATCCCTACAGTGAAAAAATCACCGTGGCTGACGGGAAGGACCTAAAGGTGTTCGGGTTCCCTCCTTTGAAGCATCTGCTGACGCTGCAGAAACCACACTGTCATCGTCGCAGGCCAGCTTTTGCGGAATGGGTGCTGATAATATTGATGGCAGAAGTGAGGGGATGGGCGAGGAGTGGGTGGCGCTTTCTGTAGGTTATAACGGCACAAAGGCGGGTTTCAGCGTGTGCTGTAACCTTTATGATTTTTGGCTCCCCATGTTGGACGATATTCGGAACTTTTTGGTGAGCCCTCCCGCAGATTTTCTGGCCAGACTGCAATCGCTAAAAGAACCCAAAGAGTGCACCGTTCCTGCGGAGAGATGACTCGCCCGTCATAGAATACAGTGGAGTCGGCCTCAAGGCCGGTTGATATTTGTCCCGTGGTTCCATAGGCGAGAAGACCATTTGTGGTGCAAAATGGCCGCGGCTGTCCGGGTGGTAGACTTCTTGTCCGGATTAATGTAGTGTGTTACACGTATCACAAATAATCGGGAGGTAGTTCACCATGCGGACGATAACATGCCGGGTAGAGGATGAAATCGAGAATAGACTTGAACGCTTGGCGAGTGAGACGCACCGGACGAAAAGCTTCTATGTCCGTGAGGCGATTCTGAAGTCCTTGGACGAAATGGAGGATGTTTATCTTGCCGACCAGGTGATTGAGCGCATCCGCAAGGGGGAAGAAAAAACCTACAGCTTAGACGAAGTGGAGGCGCGCCTTGGCTTGGGGCATTAGGCTGTCGGAGACGGCCGAAAAGCAGTTGTCGAAGCTGGATAAGCCCGTTGCCGAGCGGATCACTAAATTCCTTCGTGAGAGAGTGGCCGTGCTTGAAGACCCGCGCAGCATCGGTGAGGCGTTGACCGGCTCCAGGTTTGGGGAATTATGGAAATACCGGCAGGGTGATTATCGGATTGTTGCTAGCATCGAAGACGACATTGTGCAAATTCTCGTTGTGAAGGTCGGACACAGGCGTGAGGTCTACCGGCGATAAGCGACAGAAGTGGGATGGTTTAGCCCCCAGCGCCAGATCCCAATGAAACGCTGCGGGCCGCCTAGTCTAAAACCGCCCGTTGAATTGCTTGTCTGACGAGAGTGAATGGTATCCGTTCCTGTTCAAGCCGCAATTTGCGCGGGGGGGCAAGATTCGATAAATGTTGGAAAGTAGCTTCTTCCTCAGGGGTTAGCAAGAGCAGACTTTCAATCAACGAGCCGTCATCGTCTCCGCAAAATTCCAGACTGGCCAGAAGTGTTGACCGGTCCATCAAGATCGATTCTGTGTGAGGAAACCTTTTTCTAAGGGATGCCAGAATTCTGAAGCCATCCCGGTCCATATCGCCCCAGTAGAGAAGCCGTATCCCTCCGAGCCATAGTACCCGTTCCAGCACCGTGACAGCGCAACCGGACCCCATTATTGCAATTGCCCCAGGCACGTCCGGCAGGGCAAGGAAGCATTTCAGGTTCTCGACTGCGATGACAATGGTCGCGCCAGGGTTGGCCGCAGCCAGGTCGCTCACCGTAACAGTCAGGTCGGTATACCTACCGGCAACGGCAAGACTCCGGTCAAGTGTCCTAAGCCGGATCAGAAATTCGGGTACTCTGAACCCGTAGCGTCGTTCGAAGCCGCCGTCTGTGACACCGGTTTCCGATACATCCGCTATGCACTCCGGTGCAAGGTGGTCAATGACCGCTCTGGATAGGGAACGACGCTTTTCAATATATTTGGTGTGAATTCCGGGGAGATCGACCTCGCGCAGGAAGCAGCAAGGGTTGGGCCGCCGTTTCAACCACCCGGCCATTGACACCAGTCGCATCCAATGGCCTCCAGCCTCAAACGCGAGGAGAGGATCGGCGAGGAGGAGGTCTCGCAGCCCCGGGTCGGCGCTGGCCGCCTCAGCGAGGCTCTGCCTGAATGTGGCGAGGTCTTTTTTTGCCTTGGCGCCAAGGAATCGAGCAAGCGCATCAATGGAGTCGAACTCGAGCCCTGTGACCACATCCTGGTCACTGTGAAGTCTTGTGCCGATTATTTTCTGTACTGTCCTTACACCGTCATGAGCAGCGGCCGCATCGATCCACGCCCTGTTGTCTTTTCGCGCCATGGCATAGTCCCGACGAAAGTCCGCAGCAACGACTTGTCTCGGTACCGGAACTATCAAGGGGAACATCCCGGGCGGTTCGATGCAGGTTCCATAGAATTCGCCACGTTCGAAACGTTTCAGCAGTCGCGACCTCAGTTCTGCCACCCCGTCAGTGATACTCGTCATAGTGCCGCCTCAACGGCACCCGAAACGGATTCAAAGAGCGGGGCTCCCCTGGAGGCAGTGTCATCTCTTTCGGCTTGCCGCATCGCCAAACGCTTTTCATCCAGTCTGGCACGGCACGAAATGAACTCGTCGATGGGCATGCGCCGCACAATTGAGCATTGGGTCCGGGCATCCTTCTCAATCATATGAACTGACTTGACGTAGTCATCGAGGAGCGAAAACTTAGTGTTTGGCGTAACAATAACCATTTGCAGGCCGAGGGACGTGAACAACTCGAGACCATGTTTTGTGAAATCCGGGTCTGTTCCCTTGAATGCTTCATCGATGATGATCAGCCTGAATGCTCCCGGCCGTTTCTCTTTGATGCCGAAATGGTTGGCCAGTGCGGCTCCGAGCAATGTATAGGCAATCTTCTCTTTCTGACCGCCGGACTTGCCGCCGGCGTCGGAGTGACGTTCCACGACCGTTTGGTCGGCACCGATTTCGTCTGCAACATAATCGAACCAGGTACGGACATCGAGCACACGATTCTTCCATCTGGCGTCGAATTCCTTACCGGAGGGATCTTTGAATTTCCCTTGGAATTTCTCCACCAGTTCCTTGACCGAGACAAATCTCCGTTCCAGAGAAGGGCGATCGCCGACCTCCACCCGTTCGGTGCAGCGGCGCAGTAGTGCCCAGAAAAGGCGGACTTCATCGTCTTTTGCCGGCGTTGCCTGGAGCTTAACCTTGGTGCCTCGTTTCGGGTCGTAGGGAATCGCCTGCAGGGATTCTGTAATGGCTTCTATGGACATGGCTACGCCCTTTCGTTGCTCATCGAGCCTGCTGCTCAAAGTCCCAACATAGTCAGCAGTCTCGTGGTACAAAAGTGCCTCGAACCGGGCAGTGTGTCGCACCAAATCGTCTTTTTCAAGCTGCTCCAGGTACAACAATAGCGCCGGCACTGCAGCGACACCGGCGTCAAAATCATCAGCGATTTGAGGGAATGCTTTCTTAAAGCGTTCGACGGTAGTTCCTATGGCATCGCGAGCCGTGTTAATTCGCTTGACCGTCGCATCGATGCGCGATTGGAGCTCTTTGCGCACCTGTTGTTCCTGAGTTCTTGAGTTGTCAGCTCGCCATTTAATGGACAGACCGGAGGCGACTTGGTCAATAATGGCCTTCAGTTCCTTTCGATACCCATCTGAAACGACGCCGACCTCCCTTTCATGATCAGCCAGCCGGTCCCTGGCTCCTTGCTGCTCCTTGCGGCAATCTGTATGTTTCTGAACCAGGGTGAAGCCCTCTCCCTCGTGCTGTTTCAGGGTATTGAGAGCCGACTCGAGGGCAAGATCTGCGAGGTCCAGTTGGGTTTTCAAGGTGGCCAGGAGATCAGAAGATTCCAGAAGTACCTGCCGTTTTTTATCAGCGTCCGCTATGCGCACCTGAATGCCCGGCGCGTCCATTTGCTCGTACGAGGTGAATTCGGTCAGGCGTTTTGCAGCACTTATGATTTCTCCCAGTGCAGTGCAGGCTTTTTTCTGTTCTTCCTCGGCGCGCCGTGCGGTGACTACCTGCCTCGCCAGTTCGGCCTGCTCTTTCCGCAGAGCTGCTATTTTGGCGGTGTTGGTCCAGCCGAGGCAGTACTCCCGCTCGTCCCCAAGTTTTTTTCTGTCGTCTTTGAAGTGACGGCTGCGGTTTTCCTTAGCCTGTCCTGCGACTGTAATCGCCCTCTCGCTATTCCTGAATGACTCAAGGCTATCGGCACAGGCAAAGTTGAATTTTTGCGACAATTGATCCGCGAGCCAGCCGTAAAAGGGGGTGCCGGGACGGATGTCGATCTTGCCGCCAACCGTTCCTTCAGGGCGAACCGTTTTTCGATCGGCTCCCGTGTCGGCTTTGTTGTAGACGAGACGCAGCCCAAGGTGCGCCTTTTCAAGGAACTCAGTCACCTTGGAATACAGGGACGGCTCCACGAGAAGCGACAAGGCGAAGCTGCGCATCAATCGCTGAATTGCGGGCTCCCAGCGCTCCTCTCCCTCTTTTACTTGCAGCAGTTCTCCGGCGAACGGTAAGCGCTCCGGGGAAACACCGCAGGCGTTTGCTACCGATTGCCTCAGTTCCAGGTACTTGGGGTCGATGTTCGTACCGCTTGCGCCGAGGACCTGAATATCTTTTTGAATTTTCTGTGCCTGTCCGTTAAGAGTTTCAGCCACCTGATAAGCATTACTCCAGTCCCTTTCTGCTTCACTTTTCGGAACTTTTTGGCTAGCACACCGACGGATTTCGTAGTGAAGCTGCAGTCGCTCACCTCCTAGGCGGGGGCATGTAGTGCATTGATTACTGCAATCCCAAGGCCGGGCATGGCTAGCTGGGCGGCCAGAACCTCTATTTGAGGCATAGTTGACAGCCTCTTTGTCGCCTACTCGATTAAGAACGACCTTGATCTCGAAGAGAAGCGGGAGCTGCTCGCCCTGGCAATCACAGTTTCAGCTTGTTTGCTACGGCTCTTGTCGGCATGTCGGGCGGGATTGTCCCGGCCTTTTGGGTGAACTCTTTGAGCGCTTGGGCCAGCACCTCGCGAACGTCCTCCACGAAAACGAACTCCAGCTCCTGTTTCACGTTTTCCGGGATGTCGTCAAGGTCCTTCTGGTTCTTGGCGGGCGCCAGCACCTTCTTGACCCCTGCGCGCCGGGCGGCGAGCACCTTCTCCTTGAGGCCGCCGATGGCGAGCACCCGGCCGGTCAGGCTCATCTCGCCGGTCATGGCAACGTCCCGGCGCGCGGGGCGCCCTGTGAAGAGCGAGACGATGGTGGTCGCCATGGTGACCCCAGCCGAAGGCCCATCCTTCGGGATGCTCCCGGCGGGGACGTGGATATGGATGGTCGTGTTTTCGAAATCCTTCTGCTTTATGCCAAGCTCGACGCAATTCGCCTGAACGAAAGAGAGGGCGGCCCTGGCGGACTCCTTCATCACCTCACCCAAGGAGCCGGTAAGGATCAGATCCTCCTTCCCCTTCATCTTGGTCGCCTCGACGAAAATGATGTCGCCTCCACTCTCGGTCCAGGCCAGTCCCGTTGCGACCCCGACCCTGTCCTTCTCGGAGGCCACCTCGTCGAAGTACTGGGGCGCGCCGAGCAGTTGCGCGACCGTCTCCGGGGTGATCAGCTGGCGCGCGGGCTTGCCCTGGGCGACCTCCTTGGCGATCTTGCGGCAGACCGAGGCGATGCTGCGTTGCAGGTTCCTTACCCCCGCCTCGCGCGTGTAGTCGTGGATGATCCGGTAGATCGCTTCGTTGTTGAAGGCGGGAGGCATCGACGAGAGGCCGTTCTCTTCGATCTCCCGACCCACGAGGTAGGTCTGGGCAATGTTCAGTTTCTCCTCGTCCGTGTACCCCGATAGGGTGATCACCTCCATCCTGTCCCTGAGTGGCGGCGGGATGGGGCCGAGTTGGTTCGCCGTGGTGATGAACATTACGTTGCTGAGATCGAACGGCACGTCCAGGTAGTGGTCCGTGAAGGAGAAGTTCTGCTCCGGGTCGAGCACCTCAAGGAGCGCGCTCGCCGGGTCGCCGCGGAAATCGGTCCCGATCTTGTCCACCTCGTCCAGCATGAAGACCGGGTTGTTGGAGCCCGCCCGGTTGATCTCCTGGATGATGCGCCCCGGAAGGGCGCCTATGTAGGTGCGCCGGTGCCCCCTGATCTCCGCCTCGTCCCGCATGCCGCCCAGCGAGATCCTGATGAACTTGCGGCCAAGGGTCCGGGCGATCGACTTGCCGAGGCTTGTCTTACCGACGCCGGGGGGGCCGACGAAGCAGAGGATCGGCCCCTTCATCTTCTCCTTCAGGCTCCTTACGGCGAGATACTCGAGGATCCTCTCCTTCACGTTTTTCAGGTTGTAGTGGTCCTCGTTCAGGACCTTCTCGGCCTGGTTGATGTCCTTGTTGTCCGGGGTGCTCACCTGCCAGGGGATCGCCGTAAGGTAGTCCAGGTAGGTGCGGGAGACCGTGTATTCGGGGGAGGTGGGGTTGATCCGCTCCAGTCTTTTAAGTTCCTTCTCCGCGATTCGGTGCACGTCCTCCGGCATCCTGGCGTTTTCCACCTGGCTTCGTAGGTCGTTCGCCGTAACGTCCTCGCCGAGCTCCTCCTGGATCTGCTGCATCTGCTCGCGCAGCAGGAACTCCTTCTGGCTCTTGCTGACCTTCTTGGTCACCTCCGTCTGCACCTCGCCCTTGATCTGCAGACGCTGCACCTCGTTGGTCAGGTGCATATAGACCTTCTTCAGCCGCTCCAGCGGGTCTATGGTTTCCAGAAGTTTCTGAACCTCATCGATGGGGAGGTTCAAATAGAGGGCGACCAGGTCCGAGAGGTGGGCCGGGTTATCGATGAAATTGATCATCTTCATGACGTCGTCGGGGAGCGGCCTGCCGTAGGACAGCGCGATCTTCAGCAGGGCGTTCAGGCTTCCGACCAGCGCCTCGGAGACCATCGACTTCTCGGAGAACTCGCGGAGCGGTTCCACTCTGGCAAGCGCCACCGGTGTCTGCTGCACAACGGCGTGCACCCTGACCCTGACCACCCCTTCCAGGACGACCCTCGCCCCCCCTTGGGGGAGGTTGTTGATCTGCATCACCTTGCAGAGTGTCCCGATCTCGTGCAGGGCCGAGAAGAGCTCGCCGGTCGGCTCCTGCTTCAGCTTCACGAGTGCCACCAGGTTGTTGAAGAGGACCGCCTCCTCGAATGGGGGCATCTCCTCGGGCTTCAGGAAGATGGTGAAAACCATGTAGGGGAAGGCGATAATCTCCCTCAAGGGGTAGAGCGGGACGATTTCCGGCATAATTATCGCGATGTTCTCGGTCATTGGGGGCCTATCGTGAGCTGGCAGAGATGCCGCCTAAAGAGTACATTAGAAGCGTCGCCAGTCAACCGGGACGCCACTTTCAGACCGCTTCCCTTAAGTCAGAGTAAAGCAAAGAGGAATTTCTTTTCAGGGCCGTTGCGGTTGGGGTATCACATCCCAACATCCTTGATCCTTATGGGTGACTTGATGCAGCAAAGGCTGGCATCGGAACATGCAAGAAATAACGGCAATGGTAATGATGTCGGAGACTGTCAATATGGCTTGAAAAACCATTTTTTCATGCGTGGGGGAGGTTTTTGCAGTTGAGTCCACTTCAAGATTATTCGTTCGGCAAACAACTCTCTAAGAAAGGAGGCTATTCTCTTTCCGTTTCGCATCCCAACGGGACAGTCTGCATATTATGGATTTAGATGCTACACTTATTAATGATAGCAAGACATTCCTGCCAAGGACTAATCAATGAACCGGCCAACCTGGCGCACGATTCTTCTTATGATGCTTTTAGCGATCCTGTTTAATATCGGCTACAGCTATCTGCTGCGCGATGCGGGGCAGATAGCCGAGATAAGCTACAGCCGCTTTCGCAGCGAACTTGCCGGCAACAACCTAAAAAAAATCAAGTTCAAGGGGGTGGCCGCAAGCGGCGAATTCCTGAAGAAGATCAAGGTGTCCGAATCGGTTCAAGGGAAAGAGACCGTGCGGGAAGTGGGTGCTTTTACCACGACCATGCCGGCAACGGCTGATCCGGCGCTGCTTGCCGAACTGACCGCTCACAAGGTGGAGATAAGCGCTGTTTCGACAGAAGCATCGCCTCTCGCTTCTATTCTCATCTCACTGTTCCCCTGGCTTCTGATAATCGGTGTCTGGTGGTACATCTCCCGCACTGCCCGTAATCAGGGGCCGATGGGGATGATGGGGGGCTTTGCCAAATCCGGGGCCAGGATGTACGGCACCGGAGAGAAGGTCAATGTCACCTTTGACGATGTAGCCGGCATGGAGAATAGCAAACAGGAGTTGAAGGAAATTGTTGACTACCTGAAGGATCCGGGGCAGTTCCGTCGCATCGGCGGCAAAATGCCGAAAGGGGTGCTGCTGGTCGGACCTCCAGGAACCGGCAAGACGCTGCTGGCGCGGGCGGTAGCAGGTGAGGCGGGGGTAAACTTTTTTTACATCTCTGCTTCTCAGTTTATCGAGATGTTTGTCGGTGTTGGTGCCAGCCGGGTCAGGGATCTTTTCCAAAGCGCCAAGAAGGGTGCGCCGAGCATCATCTTCATTGACGAAATCGATGCCGTGGGGCGCAGCCGAGGAACGGGTCTAGGAGGCGGCCATGATGAGCGGGAGCAGACTTTGAATCAGCTCCTCTCTGAGATGGACGGTTTTGATCAGCATGAGGAGGTGATTGTTCTGGCAGCCACCAACCGACCCGACGTGCTTGATCCGGCGCTGCTACGCCCCGGCCGCTTTGACCGGCATGTGGTTATAGAGCGGCCGGATTGGCGGGACCGGGAAAAAATTCTCAAGGTTCACACGCGTAAAATCGCGCTTGCCGAAGGAATTGATTTCACCGACATCGCTAAGGGGACCCCCGGAATGACCGGCGCCGATCTGGAGAATCTGGTGAACGAGGCGGCCATTCTGGCCTCGCGGGAGGGTGCTTCCGCCGTTACCATGGCGCACTTCGAGCATGCCAAGGACAAGCTACTGATGGGCGGCGAGCGGAAAATGGTAATTTCCAACGACGAGAAGCGCCTCACCGCCTACCATGAGGCAGGGCATACTCTTATCGCTAAGCTGCTTCCGGGCACCGATCCGATCCACAAGGTAACGATCATCCCTCATGGCATGGCGCTGGGTATCACCCAGCAGCTTCCAGAGGATGACCGCTACTATTACCCTCGGAGTTATCTTGAGAACCGCATCTGTGTCGCCTTGGGGGGAAGGGCTGCCGAACGGCTCATCTTCGGAGAAGTCTCCACCGGCGCCCAGAGTGATCTGAAGATGGTTACCGATCTGGCGGAGAAGATGGTTTGCCAGTGGGGGATGAGCGAAAAGGTCGGGCCGGTCACCTTTACCCGCGGCGAAGAGCATCCGTTTCTCGGACGCAAACTGGCCGAAGAAAAAGGGTTTTCCGAAGCGATGGCTTGGGAGATCGACCAGGAGATCACAGCCATCATCCGCCAAGAAGAAGAGGTCGCCGACGAGCTGCTGCGTGCAAACAGACCTCGTCTGGATGCCCTGGCGACGGCCCTGCAGGAAGAGGAGACCTTGGATGGTGTACGGGTGGAGGAGATTCTTCGCCACACCCCAATGGCATGCGCTTCCCCATCTTGACGATCTCGCCGATAATCGGTTCCGGTTTGCCGATCACCCCCGCCTCTGCCACCGCGGGTTCGCTTCAGTGTAATTAGATGCGATCCTTCCCGGTGAATCTAAAATAAGAATTTCATTCTGGCAAGCTCTATTCTCCGTCTTCACTTCAGCGCTCTGAGGGACGACCAGGTCGTGTTCGCGCCGTACCCCACCGGCACCACCTCTGCAAGTGGCGCCCTTTTCATTGCCACCTATAGCATCATTTGGGGGGCCGAAACGTGGGGGTAATTGGTGGCTGGACTCGAACTCCCCAACTAGTTGAATTTGCGGAGTTGTGCTTAAGGGGGGCTTTAGTGTGCATGCAACCCTGAAACGAAAAGGGCCGATTTCATTGAAGAAATCGGCCCCTTAAAATTTGGCTCCCCATGTTGGACGATATTCGGAACTTTTTGATGAGCCCTCCGACAGGTTTTTCGGTCGGACTGCAATCGCTAGGGGAGACGAGAGGGACTCCGCTTCTGTGGAGAGGTAACTCTCTCCTTCACGCCGTCACCGGTCCCAGGCTTAGCTAGCAGTTTTATCAGGGGATAGATTTCGGACCGGTCGTTTCCCTAATCGATGAGCCCTTCTCTGATCATATAGGCGGTTAGTTCCGCATTGGTCTTCATGCTCAACTTGGTCAGGACTCGCATTCGGTAGGTGCTGATCGTATTGACGCTCAGGTTGATTTCACCGGCAATCTGGCCCACTGTTTTGCCGTTGGCAATGAAGCGAGCAATCTGGTATTCGCGGTCGGAGAGATGGTCGAGATGGGCTTTCCCATTTGTGAAGTCTTTAGTGAGTTCTTCGGTGAATATTTCCAGCAGGGTTGCACTGACATATTTCCCCCCTTTGATGATTTTGCCGATGGCGGCATGCAACTCTTTCGGGTTGCACCCCTTGGTAAGATATCCCGAAGCTCCCGACTTCATGGCCCTGATCGCGTACTGCTCTTCCGGATACATGGTCAGAATAAGAACGGGGAGTTTTGGTCTGTCGTGCCTCAAGAGTTTAAGAGTTTCCAGTCCGTTAATCCCCGGCATGGAAATGTCCAGCAGGACAATGTCGTAATCCTTGCGGGCAACTCTTGCCAGAGCCTCGGGGCAGGAGGACGCCTCGTCCACTTCCGCTTTTGCGCTTGCCAAAAGTTGGGCAATCCCTTTTCTGACGATGGCGTGATCATCAACAAGCAATATTTTCATGACAGGACCCTTCCTTACCCGAACAGGGGATGGTAACCCGAATGTTGGTGCCTTTTCCAGGTAGGCCGGATATGTGCGCCTTGCCACCGCACATCAGGGCTCGCTCCCTGATGCCCAGCAAACCAAAGGACTCGTCCGACGACAGCTGAGCAGCACTGATCCCGATGCCGTCATCCATTACCTCCAGGAATGCGAAGCCGCGCGTGCATTCCAGTGTAGCGTCGACCCGGGTGGCGTGCGCGTGCCGCGTTATGTTGGTAAGCGTTTCCTGGAAAATGCGGAACAGCGCCGTAGCGCAAGCCGCACCGTTACAGTTGCCGACCTGGTCCAGGGTGACCGTGCACGGGACACCGGTTCTTTTCATGAACCCCTTCGCCAGCCAGTCCATTGCAGCTACCAGTCCCAGATCGTCCAAAAGTCGCGGACGGAGTTCCGCGGAAATCCTCTGCACGCTGCTCACCGTCTCGCTCACCATGACGATCATCTCCGCGATTTTTTCGGCGTACTCCCCGACCGTTGGCGGCAGTTGCTCTTGCAGCCAAAACAGATCCAGCTTCAAGGCGGTCAGGGCCTGTCCCAGTTCATCATGGATCTCGCGGGCGATATGCCGGCGCTCGTTTTCCCTCGTGGATTCCATGTGTTGAGACAGTTTCTGTGCCATGAGCAGCGCCTTTCTCAACTGCTCTTCGCTGCTGCGCAGTGCTTCTTCGGAGCGCCGGCGCTGTTCGATCTCCAGCACCAGCTCGGCAGTCCGTTCCCTGATTCTTTCCTCAAGGGTTTCGTTTAACCGGTGCAACGCATCTTCGGCCCGCCTGCGGTCAAGAATCTCCTGGTTGAGACGGACGCTGTAATCGACGGTTTCCGGATACGCGGCTAGAATCTCCCGGGCGATCCCGACGGCCGGGAAATCCTGATTTTCCAGGCCGAGCCAGGGGAGAGGCGCAATTGCTCCGGCGCTACTCCAGAGGATCTCAAAATCGCCGTCTGCTTTCAAGCGCCCGATATGTGCCGGAAGCGCAATGTGCCGGTTCGGGCTTATCACCAGCGGACCTGCCGGGCTGTCGAAGGAACGGCCCACCAGGCTCTGCCGGACCAGGGCGGGATCAACGCTGCCGGCGGCTTCGACCGCTTCCTTCCAGAGATATATCTGGCTGTAGGCCATGACCGCTGAGGCTGAGCAGGCGCAGTCTGCGCCGTAGCGCGTCTGAAACCGGGCCAGAAAGCGCCGGTTCGCCTCGTTGTTCAGACTCTGGAAATAGTTCCAGCAGGCAAGATGGCCGCTGGCCACCTTTGTCAGAGGTGTGAACTCCGGTTCGGATATGCTCACGGTAAGTATCGGGATCTCATCGGAGGAGATCCCGGCATCGTGGAACTGCTGATAAAAAACGAGGTTACTGCCACCGTTCAGGGTGTTGATCACGGCATCGGGGCGCAGAGTTTTGATCGCTGCTATGACGGCCGCGAAATCCGTGCAGTCGAGGGGGAAATACTCCTCGCCGCTGATCGCCGCAGCTTGGCCGCGTCGGCCGGCTAGGGCGCGGATCAGCTTGTTGGCCGTGCGGGGGAAGACGTAGTCCGAACCGACCAGGAAAATGCGCGGCCCACGACGGGAAAAGAGCCATTCCAGTGCCGGAGCGATCTGCTGGTTGATGCAACTGCCGGTATAGACGATATTCGGCGACTCCTCAAGCCCTTCGTACTGGACCGGATACCAAAGCAGGTGGTCCTGCAATTCCACCACTTCCTTGACAGCCTTGCGGGATGCGGAGGTCCAGCAGCCGAACAGGGCACACGAGCCTCCTGAAATCAGTTGCCTCGCCCCCCGGGCGAACAGCTTTGGGTCCGATGCGCCATCCGCCACCCGAGGAACGAGATTGCGGCCAAGTACGCCTCCCGTAGCGTTGATCTCGTCGATGGCCATCAACTCGGCGTTGAGCAACAGGCGTTCACTCACCGACATGCACCCGGTGAGCGAGTGCAGGAGCCCCAACCCGATTTCCGTCCCGGCATCTAGGGTCGGCAAAATCCTTCCCTCCCGGCGTCAGCGCCCCGGCCCGGATCTGTTCCGGGACTGCTGACGGTCGGGGTAAAAAACCCCGTGCGCAATGGCGACAGCGCCGGTGTCCGGATGACGGATGCATTAAATAGTCGCACTGAACAGCTCCCGTGATTAATTAAGTGGCAGTTGCCTGCTGCCGCAGCTGGTTGCTGAGCGGGTAAAGCGGTGTCAGGCGGCATCGTACGGCCTATGATTTCTTTGTAGTACAAAATACGACACGGCTTGCATCAGGTGCCGAAATGTCAGGCAATTGTATGGCGTAAACGTATGCAGACCCGTATGTCTGCGGTTAATTCTAAGTAGTTATGGTGATCACTGGCACCGCGGTTGCAAACCTGTTTGTTGGTCATATCAGAGAGAGCGCTTGCCAGACACGGCTTCGGCTTAGTTCTCTACTCAAGTAAGGATGCCGATTGTCGGAACTAATAGTGTGCAGTTAGCGTCACAAAATCTGTTGTTAAAGGAGAAAATTCAATGAGGACTGTCATTCATGTTAGCAAGAGTAAGGCCATTGTCGCCAGTCTGGCAGCTTTGCTGCTCGTCATGCTTGCCTTCGGCGGTACCTTCGCCCTGGCCGCCGAGACCATCAAGGTCGGGATCCTTCACTCCCTCTCCGGTACCATGGCCATCAGCGAGACCTCTCTCAAAGACGTGGCTCTGATGACCATCGAGGAAATCAATGCGAAGGGGGGGGTCCTCGGCCGCAAGCTCGAACCGGTCGTTGTCGATCCCGCCTCAAACTGGCCCCTGTTCGCCGAAAAGGCCCGTCAACTGATTACCAAGGAGAAGGTGGCGGTGGTCGCCGGTTGCTGGACCTCGGTCTCCCGTAAGTCCGTGCTGCCGGTCTTCGAGGAGTTGAATGGCCTGCTGCTCTACCCGGTTCAGTACGAAGGTGAGGAGCTTTCCAAGAACGTCTTTTATACGGGAGCGGCGCCCAATCAGCAGGCCATACCAGCGGTAGAATACCTGATGAGCAAGGCCGGCGGCGGTGCGAAACGCTTTTTTCTGCTGGGGACCGACTATGTTTATCCGCGCACCACGAACAAGATCCTGCGTGCCTTCCTGAAGTCGAAAGGTGTCGCCGAGAAGAACATCGAAGAGTTGTACACGCCTTTCGGCCACAGCGACTATCAGACCATCGTCGCCAAGATCAAGAAGTTTGCCGGCGGCGGGAAAACTGCCGTGATCTCCACGATCAACGGCGATTCCAATGTCCCGTTCTACAAGGAGCTGGGCAACCAGGGGATCAAGGCGAAAGACATTCCGGTGGTGGCCTTTTCCGTGGGTGAGGAGGAACTGCGCGGCATAGACACCAAGCCGCTGGTCGGACAGCTTGCAGCATGGAACTATTTCATGTCCGTGAAGAACCCCGAAAACAAGGCTTTTATCGCCAAATGGAACGCCTATGTCAAGAAGAATAACCTGGCAGGCGGCTCCAAGAGGGTAACCAACGACCCGATGGAAGCCACCTATGTCGGCCTGAACATGTGGGCTCAGGCGGTGAAAAAAGCCGGCACCACCGATGTCGACAAGGTGATCAAGGCGATGGGCGGCCAGACCGTGAAGGCTCCCTCGGGCTTTACCCTGAAAATGGATGAAACCAACCACCATCTCTGGAAACCGGTCATGATCGGCGAGGTACAGGCCAACGGCCAGTTCGACGTGGTCTGGAAAACCCCCAAGACCATTCGCGCCATGCCTTGGAGCCCGTACATCCCGGGCAACGTGAACAAGAAAAACTGAGCGGGACGCCCGAATTACTCCAGACAGTCCGGCAGGCAAATCCTGCCGGACTCCCCCAAAAGATATGCGCCGGCAGATGTCCTGCCGAATTCTGGTTACTGGTATCTCTATGATCAATGTATCCAAAAATATACGAGCTCTTATGCTCGCAGTTTGTGCCCTTCTGGCACTACTGAGCGGCGGACGGGCTTACGCCCTCGATCCCGGGGCCGTCATGAAGCTCTGCCTGGGCGAGAACGACGTCAAGATCGAGGTGATCAACCAGTTGGCCGACTCCGGCGACCCGGCGGTCCTGCCGCTGCTTCAGGCCCTGACGGACGGAACGCTGAGCGTGACTGCGGACGGGAAACAGGCGCTCATCATCTCCGATGCGGGGGTCCGGGATGCGGTGACGCTCAAGCCGGCAAGCACGGCTGCGGCGGACGCCGAAAAGGTGGTCATCAACAACCAGATTCGCAGCGCCCTCGACAGCGCCATAGCTGCCCTGAAACTGAGCTCCCCGGGCAAGGACGACCGCCTGGCGGCTACGGAAGAGCTGCAGCGCCAAGCGAACGAGGATCTCCTCCCGCTCATCGACCGGGCGATGGCAAAGGAGCGGGACCCGGACGTTCTAAGCGCCTTGCGCATGGCCCAGGCCTGCACCCACCTGAAAAGCCGGGACCCCGCCTTGCGGATGGCGGCAGTGAAGATGTTGGCGCAAAGTTCGAGGGGGAACGTCAAGGAGCTGCTGTCGGCGCTGCTCGCCAAAGGCGACGACGGCCAGTACGCCGAGCCGGACGGGGCGATCCGCGCCGAGATCGGGAAGGTCATCAAGGGGATCGATGGCTCCGCCGGCGCTTCCGACCTGCTCGGCATGGTCTTCACAGGTCTGAGCCTCGGCAGCATCCTGCTGCTGGTCGCCCTCGGACTTGCCATCACCTTCGGCCTGATGGGGATCATCAATATGGCGCACGGCGAGCTGCTGATGGCCGGCGCCTACACCACCTATCTGATCCATGCGCTGTTCCAGCGCTATCTGCCGGATCACTTCGCATGGTATCTGCTGGCTGCGGTTCCCGCCTCGTTCCTCGTGGCGGCGCTGGTCGGCATGGCCATGGAGCGCTGCGTCATCCGTTTTCTGTACGGCCGTCCCCTGGAAACGCTCCTGGCCACCTGGGGCATCAGTTTGCTCCTGATTCAGACGGTGCGGATGATCTTCGGCGCGCAGAACGTGGAGGTCATGAACCCCAAATGGATGTCGGGCGGCTGGAAGGCGGCGGGAGGGCTGGTGCTCCCTTACAACCGCATCTTTATTATCCTGTTTGCCCTGATCGTCGTGCTGCTGGTATGGCTTGTCCTCAACAAGACCCGTCTCGGTCTGTTCGTGCGCGCCGTTACCCAGAACCGGAGCATGGCAGACTGCGTCGGGGTGCCGACCCAGAGGGTCGACCTGATGGCCTTTGGCCTCGGTTCCGGCATTGCCGGCCTCGGCGGCTGCGCCCTTTCCCAGATCGGAAACGTGGGGCCGGAGCTGGGACAGAATTATATCGTTGATTCATTCATGGTGGTGGTCCTTGGGGGGGTCGGACAATTGGCGGGAACGGTGCTGGCTGCGCTTGGGCTTGGGGGCGTAAGCAAGCTGCTGGAACCGCATGCCGGCGCGGTGCTGGCGAAAATCCTGTTACTTGTATTCATCATCGTCTTTATCCAGAAGCGTCCGCAAGGGATGTTCGCCCCCAAGGGGCGTTCGGTGGAGAACTGATATGAGCGGCCTGATCGTGACACGCATCAAAGAACTGTTCGGAGTACCGGGTTGGCTCGGGATGGCCGGATACGGCGCATTTTTCATTGTTTTGATCCCGGTCCTGAATATCTGGCTGGCCCCGGAGAGTCCTCTGCATGTCAGCGACTACATGATCGGACTGCTCGGCAAGATCATGTGCTATGCCGTGGTCGCTCTCGCCATGGATCTGGTCTGGGGTTACACCGGCATATTGAGCCTGGGCCACGGCCTGTTCTTCGCCCTGGGCGGGTACGCCATGGGGATGCATCTGATGCGCACCATCGGCAGGGAGGGGGTGTCGGGCAGTTCCCTGCCGGACTTCATGGTCTTTCTCGACTGGAAGGAACTTCCCTGGTACTGGTACGGTTTCGACCAGTTCTGGTTCGCGGCGCTGATGGTGCTACTCGTGCCGGGCTTGCTTGCCCTGACATTCGGATTCTTCGCCTTCAGATCCCGCATCAAGGGGGTATATTTCTCGATCATCACCCAGGCCATGACCTTCGCCTTCATGCTCCTGTTCTTCAGGAATGAAACCGGCTTCGGCGGCAACAACGGCTTCACCGATTTCAAACGGATGCTCGGCTTCCCTTTGGCAAACCACGCAACGAAACTTTCCCTCTATCTCTGCACCGGCCTCTATCTGGCGCTGGCGCTGATCTTGTGCCGCTTCATCATCACCTCCAAGCTGGGGCGTATCCTCACCGCCATCCGCGATGCGGAAAGCCGGCTGATGTTCTCCGGCTACAACCCTCTGGGGTACAAACTGTTTGTCTGGACCCTGTCGGCCGTTTTGTGCGGCATCGCCGGCGCCCTCTACGTACCCCAGGTGGGGATCATCAATCCGAGCGAGATGTCCCCTGCCAACTCCATCGAGATAGCGATCTGGGTCGCCGTCGGCGGACGCGGGTCACTGGTCGGGGGGCTTCTGGGGGCAGGGCTCGTGAACGGCGCCAAGAGCTGGTTTACGGTGGCGTTCCCCGATTACTGGCTCTACTTTCTCGGGCTGCTCTTCATTCTGGTCACCCTGTTCATGCCGGCCGGCGTGGTCGGCCTTTTGGGCAAAATGAGGGGGAAAAGGGCGTGAAAGAGCTATTGAAGGTGACCGGAGACCACAGCGGCGAGGTGACCGGGCTGGGGCACGCCTACGCGGCCGGGGTGGTCGACGTTTCCCACGGCCCGATCCTCTACCTGGAGGACGTCACCGTCAGCTTCGACGGCTTCAAGGCCCTGAACGCGTTGACACTCACCATCGACGCGGGAGAGCTGCGCTGCATCATCGGACCCAACGGCGCCGGCAAAACCACCATGATGGATGTCATCACCGGCAAGACCAGGCCTCAGCAGGGGAGCGCGTTTTTCGGGCAGACCATCGACCTCACCAAACTGTCCGAACCTGAAATCGCACATGCCGGCATCGGCAGGAAATTCCAGAAACCGAGCGTTTTTGAACGCCATTCGGTATTTGAAAATCTCGAGATTGCCATGAAGACGGACAAGGGGGTCTGGCATACCCTCTTCACCCGTCTCACCTCGGAACAAAAGGATCGGATCGCGTCAACCATGGCGCTCATCAATCTGACCGAGCAGGCGCGCCGGCCGGCCGGGCTGCTCTCCCATGGCCAGAAGCAGTGGCTGGAGATCGGCATGCTGCTGATGCAGGAGCCGCAACTGCTCCTGCTCGACGAGCCGGTGGCCGGCATGACCGACCAGGAAACCGAGCATACGGCCGAGCTGCTGAAATCCCTTGCCGGCGGCCGCTCCATTGTGGTTGTGGAACATGACATGGCATTCGTCAACAGCATAGCCAGAACCATCACCGTCCTCCACGAGGGGAGCGTACTTGCGGAAGGGCCGGCGGCAAAGGTCCAAAATGATGAACGGGTCATCGAAGTCTACCTGGGGCGCTGATATGATGCTTACGGTAAAAAATCTCGATCAGTATTACGGTGGCAGCCACACCTTGCGCGGCGTGGAGTTCTCCGTGCCGCAGGGGGGGTGTACCGCCCTGCTCGGGCGCAACGGCGTCGGCAAAAGCACCCTGCTCAAGTGCCTCATGGGACTTTTGCCGGCAGCAGCAGGGGTGATCACCTTTGACGGCAAGAATATTACCGCGTTGCCCTCGCATGCGAGGGCAAAGATGGGGATCGGTTACGTCCCGCAGGGGCGGGAAATTTTTGCGCGACTGACGGTGGAAGAAAATCTGCTCATGGGCTTTGCCGCGAAGAAACGGTGCGAGGCGAGGGTCATACCCGTGGAGATTTTCGAAATGTTTCCGGTTCTGAAGGAGATGCTCCGCAGGCGCGGAGGGGACCTGTCCGGAGGCCAGCAGCAGCAGCTCGCCATCGCACGCGCACTGGTCATGCAGCCGAGGCTCCTGATCCTGGACGAGCCGACTGAGGGGATTCAGCCCTCCATCATCAAGGATATCGAGCGGGTCATCCGCACGCTGGCCCAGCGTGGCGACATGGCTATCCTCCTGGTAGAGCAGTATTACGACTTCGCCCGCGCGCTAGCCGACCATTACCTGGTCATGGCGCGGGGCGAGATCATCAAGAGCGGCGCCGGTACAGAGATGGAGACGGATAAGGTAAGGGACTGTCTGGCGCTGTAGCGCGTGGACCGGGGAGACAGTGTGCCAAGCGGCTGGAGCGCCCAATTGCATCTCGAGTACGCCCTGCGGGCGGGACGGACCACGCTGGTCAGGCGGCGCCACAGCGGACCTCTCCAGGTGCAAAAGCCGCTCTATCCCGAAGGCCCCGGCACCTGTCAGACCATCCTGCTGCATCCGCCGGGCGGCGTGGCCGGCGCTGACCGGCTCGAAATTGAAGCCGGGCTCTCTGCCGGTTGCCACACACTGATTACCACCCCCGGTGCGGCCAAATGGTACCGGTCGGGAGGCCGCCCGGCCCGACAGTCCGTACAACTGACCATCGGCGACGGAGCGCTCCTCGAATGGCTGCCCCAGGAAACCATCATTTTCGACGGCGCCCATGCGGAGCTTTTGACCCGGGTCCATCTGAGCGGCACGGCTTCTTTCCTTGGTTGGGAGATAACCTGCCTGGGGCGGACCGCTTCCGGGGAGCGGTTCACCGAGGGGCTTTGGCGTCAGACCACCGAGATTCACCGGGACGGGGCGCTTCTTTGGGGAGATTACGGCCGGTTGGAAGGGGGTGACCAGCTGCTGGCGTCACCCATCGGCCTTGCCGGCCATCCGGTGACCGCCACCCTGGTGGCGGCGGGAAGGGAGGCGAGCGAGGAACTGTTGGCCGCCTGCCGGCGGGTGGGTGTCGTGGACGGCGGCGCCGACCGTTTCGGGATCACGCTCTTTCCGGAACTGCTGGTCGCGCGCTACCTGGGGGATTCCTCGGAGCGCGCCAGGAGCTACTTCACCGCGCTCTGGCGGCTGCTGCGCCCCTGGCTTGGCGGCAACGACGCCTGTCCGCCCCGCATCTGGAACACATAAGGAGAAACGATGGAACTCACTCCGAGAGAAAAAGACAAGCTGCTGCTCTTCACCGCCTCCCTGCTGGCCGAGAGGCGCAAGGCAAAAGGGCTGAAGCTCAACTACCCGGAGGCGGTAGCCTATATCTCCGCCGCCATCATGGAGGGGGCGCGGGAAGGGAAGAGCGTCGCCTGCCTGATGGGTGAGGGGATGGAGATCCTGTGCCGCGACGACGTCATGGAGGGGGTCCCGGAGATGATCCCGGAGATACAGGTCGAGGCGACCTTTCCCGACGGCACCAAGCTGGTTACCGTGCACAACCCGATTCCGTGACAAAGGAGCAAGGGATGATTCCTGGTGAAATGCGTCTGCAGACAGACGAAATTTTTCTGAACGAGGGGCGCGAGGTGGTCACCCTCTGTGTCGCCAACAGCGGAGACCGGCCGATCCAGATCGGTTCCCACTACCATTTTTATGAGACCAACGGCGCCTTGAAATTCGACCGGCCCCTTTCCTACGGCTTTCGGCTGAACATCCCCTCCGGTACGGCGGTGCGCTTCGAGCCGGGTCAGGAGCGGACCGTGACATTGGTACGGCTGGCCGGCGATCGCCTGGTGTACGGCTTCGCCGCCCAAGTCATGGGACCGCTCGGGGAGGCGCCATGACGCTCAGCATCGATCGCAGGGCCTACGCGGAAATGTACGGTCCCACGGTGGGAGACCGGATCCGGCTGGCCGACACCGAACTTTGGATAGAGGTGGAACGGGACTTCACCGTCTACGGCGAAGAGGTCAAATTCGGAGGCGGCAAGGTGATCCGGGACGGCATGGGGCAAAGCCAGCGGCTCGGGGCGGAGGTCGCCGATACGGTGATCACCAATGCCCTGATCGTGGATCACTGGGGGATCGTCAAGGCCGACATCGGACTCAAGGACGGCCGCATTGCGGCAATAGGTAAGGCGGGCAACCCCGACATCCAGTCCGGGGTCACGATCATCATCGGCGCCGGCACCGAGATCATCGCCGGCGAAGGGATGCTCGTCACCGCCGGCGGCGTCGACACCCACATCCATTTCATCTGCCCGCAGCAGATCGAGGAGGCGCTCATGTCGGGCGTCACCACCATGATCGGCGGCGGCACGGGGCCGGCTGCAGGGACCAACGCAACCACCTGCACTCCCGGGGCCTGGCACCTGCACCGGATGTTGCAGGCGGCCGAGGCCTTTCCGATGAACATCGGTTTCACGGGAAAAGGGAACGCGAGCCTCCCCGAACCGCTGCGCGAACAGGTCAGGGCCGGCGCCATGGGGCTAAAGCTCCATGAGGACTGGGGCACGACCCCCGCAGCCATCGATAATTGCCTGAATGTGGCCGAAGAGATGGACGTCCAGGTGGCCATTCACACCGACACCCTCAACGAATCCGGCTTTGTGGAGACGACCCTGGCGGCGTTCAAGGGGCGCACCATCCATACCTACCACACGGAGGGCGCCGGCGGCGGCCATGCGCCGGATATCATCAAGGCATGCGGAGTGGCCAATGTCCTCCCCTCCTCCACCACTCCGACCCGCCCCTATACCGTCAACACTATCGCCGAGCACCTTGACATGCTGATGGTCTGCCACCATCTGGACCCTGCCATTGCCGAGGATGTGGCTTTCGCCGAATCGCGCATCCGACGGGAGACCATTGCTGCGGAGGACATCCTCCACGACATGGGCGCCTTCAGCATGATCTCCAGCGATTCCCAGGCGATGGGAAGGGTCGGCGAAGTCATCATGCGCACCTGGCAGACCGCCCACAAGATGAAGCTGCAGCGCGGCGCCCTGCCGGGCGACGTCGCGGCGAACGACAACTTCCGGGTCAAACGCTACATCGCCAAATACACCATCAACCCGGCCATCGCCCACGGCATCGCCCACGAGGTCGGTTCCGTGGAACCTGGAAAATTTGCCGACCTGGTGCTCTGGAAACCGGCCTTTTTCGGGGTCAAGCCGACGCTGATCCTTAAAGGGGGGATGATTGCCGCAGCCGCCATGGGGGATCCCAACGCCTCGATCCCCACCCCTCAGCCGGTGCATTACCGCCCCATGTTCGCCGCTTTTGGCACCGCACGCCATGCCACCTCCCTTACCTTCGTGTCTCAGGCGGCCCTGTCGTGCGGAATCGGTGCGCAACTGGGGCTCCGCAAACAGCTTGCAGCGGTGCGGGGAACCCGTGGACTGGTCAAAGGAGATATGGTGCACAACGGCGCTCTGCCGTTTATCGAAGTGGACCCGGAACGCTACGAGGTGCGCGCGAACGGCGAACTGCTCATCTGTGAGCCGCTGGAACTGCTCCCCATGGCGCAGAGGTATTTCCTGTTTTAAGGATGAGCGAAAGGGGGAACAATGGTGACTATCCGGCATCACGGCACGACCTCGGAGCAGATTGACGACCGGCTGGTGCTGCCGTTCGATTTGCGGCAAAAGAGCCGCCAGCGGGCAACCCTTGAGTCCGGAGCGGAGGTGGCGCTCCTCTTTGAGCGAGGGACCATCTTGCGAGGCGGAGACTGCCTGCTGGGCGACGATGGCCGTATCGTCTTGGTGGTGGCAGCGCCGGAACCGGTGCTGCTGGTCTCGTGCGCTACCGCCAGGGAGCTCATCTGCGCCGCCTACCATCTGGGGAACCGCCATGTGCCGGTCCAGGTGGGCGACGGCTGGCTCCGTTTTGAGGACGATCATGTCCTTCATGAGATGCTGCTTGGCCTGGGCGCCAAGGTGGTTCACGAAATCGCGCCGTTCGAGCCGGAAGCCGGAGCCTATGGAGGGGGTCACCGTCACGCAAGCGCTCAGGGAGAAAAAAGCCACATCCATCATTTCGGGGAGGATGCAGGATAATGCAGTTGACCGCGCCGGCGCTACTGCGCCTCCTGCAACTGGTCAGTCCGGCCTTGCCGGTTGGGACCTACAGCTATTCGCAGGGGCTGGAATGGGCGATTGAAGAGGGGACTGTCCATGACCGCCTCTCCGCCACCCGCTGGATTCACGACTCGCTCCATTTCAGCGTCGGCCGTTTCGAGGCGCCTGTGTGGCTGCGACTCCACCAAGCCTGGCTTAGCGGCAGCATGGAGCAGGTCGGATACTGGAACGGCATCCTGCTCACGACGCGCGAGAGTTCCGAATTCCGGGCGGAAACCATGCAGATGGGATATTCGCTAGCGAGACTGCTCAGTGACCTGGGGGCGCTGGAGCGAGAGTCGCTTGAGCTGCTTGAGCGGGTCAGCCCGATCACCTTTGCTGCGGCCTTCGCCTTTGCCGCGGCAACATGGCGCATACCGGCGGCGGAGGGGCTGCTGGGATATCTCTGGAGCTGGTTGGAGAACCAGGTCTCGGCGTCCCTGAAGGCAGTGCCGCTGGGACAGGTCGCCGGGCAGCAGATACTGAACGAAGTGGGAGCATCTCTCCCGGCACTGGTGGAACATGTCATGATATTGCCGGACGAGAGCCTCAGCAATGCCACACCTGCCCTGGCCATCGCCAGTTGCCGACATGAAACCCAATACAGCAGGCTGTTCCGCTCCTGAAGACCGGTAAGCCGCATACAAGGAAAGAACATGCACATGCACACCCCACAACCCATCCGCATCGGCATTGGCGGGCCTGTCGGCTCCGGCAAGACCGCGCTTTTGGAAGCTCTGTGCAAACGCATGCGCGACCGCTATGAAATCGCGGCTGTGACCAATGACATCTATACCAAAGAGGACGCCCAGTTTCTGGTCCGAAGCCAGGCGCTCCCCCCGGAGCGGATTCTTGGTGTGGAGACCGGCGGCTGTCCTCATACTGCCATCAGGGAGGATGCATCCATCAACCTGGAGGCTATTGCCAGGCTGACCCGCGCCTTTCCTTCCCTTGACATCATCTTTGTGGAGAGCGGCGGCGACAACCTGTCCGCCACCTTTAGTCCCGAACTGGCGGACCTCACGCTTTACGTCATCGACGTTTCGGCAGGCGAGAAAATCCCCCGCAAGGGGGGGCCGGGCATAACGAAATCGGACCTGCTGATAATCAACAAGACCGATCTCGCACCGATGGTGGGTGCATCCCTTGAGGTAATGGCCCGGGACTCCGAAAAGATGCGCGGGGACCGGCCCTTCATCTTCAGCAACCTGAAAAAGGGCGAGGGCGTTGCTGAAATAATAGGATTTATAGAGAAGCGCGGCCTGATGAAATGATGGTTTGTAGGGGGGCAAACCTCCTTTACTTCGTCGTCAAGAACACGCCTTTCACCGGCGGCAACAAGCGAACAGCTGCCGACTTTTTTAGCTACGTTCTCGGCACAACTGGCATCCTTTGATGCCCCGACGACACCTGCAACGCGTAGGTCGCCGTGACGCTCCTCATCGCCTCCCAACTGAAGCAAGTGGGACCCCATGGGACCGGTTATTCACAAATTCATAACTTTGCCGCGGCACCTCCTGCGCGGTACCTTCTTGGTTTATTTCGTTCGCGTGCGTGCGCGGGGATGGGGGATGGAGCGGGGGGAGGTCTTTGAAAACTGCATATCCTTCATGAACCCCTGAGGCGGAGTAAGCCAGTGCTCAATTGGTGGGGTTGCTCGAGGATCTGCTATCTCGGGGGAGGGAATGGCTTTAGTGCCTTTCGTGGGTCAGATGGGGTCAGGCTTTGAAAGTCTCAAGTTAAACCGTAAGAGCGGACGGTTTTGCGGGGGACCAGGACAACGGCATTGTTTTCACTGTTCTTTAACAATCTAAGGTTCACCGTGAGCGACGGTTGACAGTTCTTCTTCCAATTGCCGCATTTTGCCAAAGACTGCAGGGTCTTTCTTTCCCAATATTGGCGCTCGTCTGACTTCTTCAGGGACGTTCTTAAGATTTTAAGATTTTTCGTAACTTTGTTAAATATTAGCGTTTTTGCTAGCGCCTCATTCCTTTGCTCTGCGAGAGTGACCTGTTGAGATAAGAAGAAACTTAAAATCTTAAGAACGTCCCTGAGCCGTATATGGGGAGCGGTGTATGCTGTTCGAGAAGAACGCTCGCCAGCGTGTGTCTTAGGGAATGCATACCATGCCTTGCTTCGAGTGGGATTCCTATCCCGGCGATCCTGGTATATTTGGCAAGCAGGTTATGCAAATTGGCGTACATTCCAAAGGGTTCAAAAGGGGCATTGTGGCGGACAAAAAGATGAGGGGATGCTGTCTTGGGACGGCCGTGCTGAAGGTAGTCGATAATGGCCCAGCCGATATCATTTAAAATGGGATAAGAGACCGGTTTGCTGGTCTTTTGTTGTACTATTTCAATCGATTTTGTATCCCATTTTAAATGCGAAAGTTGTAATGCCCTGATATCGCCAACGCGCATACCAAGCCGGGTTACCATGAGTAAAATTGCATAGTCTCTTTTGCCGGTAGGATTGCCTCTATCCACACCGGCAAGGAGACGTTTCACATCATCAGCCTTCCAAACCGAAGGGATGCGCGGATAGTAAGAACTTTTTAGGCGCGGCACCTCACACGATATATCATGTGAATGATAACCTTTGAGATAGAGAAATTTTAAGAATATACGCAAAGAGGTGAGAATTGTTCCGACAGTCTTGCTGTTATAGCCAAACAAAGTCCTCACGTATTGAGACAGATGACGTCCTGTAATATTAGAGCATGAAACTACATCTTGGTTGTCGAGATAATCAATAAAATACCGCAGCCGCTTTATGAGCGGGTATATTGTATGGGGCGAGTAGCAACGACGGGTACATTCCTCTTCGAAATCCATAAGCACATCCACGAATTGCTGCGGATGCACATATGGTTCTTTTGTTGAGTGACGGCGCAATATAGATCCATGCAGTTGATAATCACCGAGTACACGGATAGCACGTACCGGGCGTCTGAGAGTTCTCGAAATCGGCTTTTTGCAACCGTTTAAGGAAAAGTTATAATGGCTTCTTAAGAAATTATTGCCAAGTTCCTCCGAATAAAAGAGCTCCCCTTCACTCTTGGCGAATCTGATTACCGTGTTGTAGAACCATTTATACTGATTACGAGTACCTTTTGAATAATTTAGTCTGTCTAACTCCTTTAATACCGCAGCAACCAGTTCCTCAATTGGTTTTGGGTCCATACGCTTCTCCTCAAAGATATATTGGTTATGCACCATATCTTGATCTTGGAGCGTAACGTATCCGTATTTCAATCTTTTTCTCTGGACAATTAAGCAGTTGAGTCGGCAGAAAAAGGTAGGGAATTTGTTGCAGGTGATATTCCGATATGCGCTGGGGCTATTCTGACCTGGCTCCAGCTTTCTGATGCCCTCAGAATATTATGTAAAGCGTTTTAGGGAGGAAATCCAATAAATGGCTATGTTAGCGTCATAACTTTACATAAGCCACTGCTTTTCATAATTGCCGGCCCCAGTGGGGCCGGTGATGAGGATGTTGTGGTGGCGCGTCACCCATTGGTTCTGGGCCAGTGACATGATGACGGCTCGATCTAGGCTCCTGCCGGATTTGAAGTCGAGATCCTCTATGGAGGCGGCCAGTCTCAGGCGTGCGCTCTGCAACCGATTGCGCATGCGCCGGTTGTCATTGGCGGTGGCTTGGAAGTCGACGATGAGTCCGAAGCGCTCCTCGAAGGAGAGCGCCGTCATGTCGGGGCAGTTCATCTGTTCCTGGAACGCCCGGGCCATGGCTGCAAGTCCCATGGCGGTGAGTTTCTCGATGGTCGGCTGGATAAGCATGTTCGCTCCTTTTATCAGTTGTAGTAATCGGTGCCGCGGATGTTCTCGTGGTCGACCGGGGCGGCTTCTGGCTTGCGTAGCAGCGGCTTTTTGTCGAGGTTGTTTTCCAGTATCGACTTGATGCTCTTGTAGTTCACCCCTTTGATGAGTAGCGCCCTCTCGCAGGCCGCCTCCAGCCTTTCCTGGCCGTAGCGTTTCCCCAGGGAGATGATGCCCATGCAGGAGCGGAAGCCGTGCTCGGGATAGGTCCTGCGGGAGAGGACGCTTTCAATCGCACGGGCTGTTTCCGGTCCCGTTTTGGCAGCCCAGGAGATGAAGCGCTCCGGCGTCCATTCGGCGAACTCAAGATGCGCCCTTGGCATGTGCTCGGGGCGGGTGCTGTGTTTCCCTTTGAGCTGTGACCTCGGATGTGAGGCAACTCGTTTCCTGTTGAAGAAGCACTCCACGATGGTCTCGGTGTAGCGTACGTCCAGTTCCTCCCGCACCAGACGGTGCGGCACGCTGTAGAAGTGGTGATCCACCTCAACGTGGTAATCCATGTGGACTCTCGCCTTGATCCAGTCGGCATACTCGTAGGGGGTCTCCGGCAGCGGGAGCATGGCCGGCAGATCAATGTCCTCGAAACGTTCTCTACGGGTGCCGGGGAGTTTGCGGAAGGGCCGGTTGTTGAGCAGTTCCAGGCGCTCGCGGATGGCTGCATTGGCCTCCGCCAGACTGAAGAAGGTACGATGACGCAGAGCCGCCAGGATGAAACGCTGGACGATCTGCACGCCAACCTCGACCTTCGACTTATCCTTCGGTTTGCGGACGCGGGCGGGTATGACTGCGGCTTGGTAATGCTCCGCCAGGGCGGCGTAGGTGGGGTTAAGGTCGGGTTCGTAACGGCAGGTCTTGGTAACGCCGCTCTTGAGATTGTCGGGGACCAGGCACCTTGGAACCGCTCCCATATAGCCGAAAGCGCGTACGTGGGAACCGGTCCAGTCGGGGAGCGCCTGGCTCCGGGTCGCCTCGGCAAAGGTGTAGTTACTGGCGCCCATGACCGCCACGAACACTTGGGCGTCCTTTATCTCCCCGGTGGCGGGATCGACGATGGGGAGCGTGCGGCCGCAGTAGTCCACGAACATCTTCTCGCCGGCGCGGTGCTCCTGGCGCATGGAAAGATCCAGCTTCTTGCGCCACTGGCGGAAGAGCTCGCAGTACTGGCTGTACTGGATTCCTTCGGGATCGCGTTCCTTGTACTCCTGCCACAACAGCATGAGAGTCAGGTCCCTGTGAGTGATCAGCTCGTTGTGCAGGGAGTTCCAGTCAGGCCGGGGGCGGGAAACGGTCAGCGAACAGATGCGGGGTGGATAGAGGAGGCTTTCGAGGGCGGGGTCGTCCAGATAGCAGGGAAGTGGCCAAGACAGCTTGGCCATCGAGGCTCGTCTTACGGTATCGGTGACTGCGGTCTTACTGACGCCGCAGCTCTTGGCTGTGGCAGTCCTGCTTTGACCGCATGACCAGACAAGGCGGAGTATCTCTCGTACTTTTCGCATGGTAACTCTTTCCTTTGGCATCGTTCCCTCCCTCGTGATTTGAGGGGGTACGATACCCGTTGGAGTTACCTCGCGACTACCAAATTCAACCGGTCGCAATGCACCGGAACGCCGGTCGCAATCAAATCGGAATGCCGGTCGCAATCACGCCGGAACAGCGGTCGCAATCAGATCGGAATCGTGGTCGCAATCGGCCGGAATACGCATCCCACAAGAGCAAGGCCGCCTCTATCCAGCCAAACTTCTCCAGGGCAGCGACCTAAGGCTTCCATCGAAACCGGTTCTGGCCACCGATCCTGATATTCAACAGGAGCACTGGCTCCGTTGGGTCAGGTGGAACCCAATAGAGGATGAGAAAATCCCGAGCGCCGGCATCTAGCAGATACTCTCGGACTGTAATGGTTTTGCCGCTAATCGACCGCCTGCGGGCCGGAGCGATCTCTTCAAAGTCGGCGGCATTCTCCACCAGGGTCCGATATCCACTTTGCACCCGCTCCACAAAACGGACAGCTCCCAATTCGGCATACTCGTCAAGGAAATGTTTGAGTCGATTAGCAAAAAGAGGTGTCGCGACCACCGCGCGGCTCATGCCCCACGACTCTTTGCAACCGACTCGGCGCGTCCTAGCGCCTCGGCGAACATCTCATCTATCGCAGGTGCTGCGACATGCACTCCGCTTAGTTGGTACTCCTCCCAAGCAACCAGCGTCTCCGCCTCGAATAATGCATCTGCTTCGGCCGCTTCTATTGCCGGTGTCCCGACAGACTCGAGCACGGCAGCCATTGGGCGCCCCACCCTCCGTGATAACCTTTCCAGGCTTTCGGCGAATTCATCGCTCACCCGCAAGTTTAGTTGTCTAGTCATGGCCGTTTCTCCTTGTTGCACATGCTAGCATCAGGTAGCAAGGCCGTCAACCAACAACATTTCCGGGCTCCCCATTACGAAGCCACCATCTCATTGGAGACGGCGGCTTTTTTTATGTCTTATATCCATCAAAAATTTACTAGACGGGCGCTGCTTCATTTCGGCAGGATGTGAGAAATCGGTAATTCATCATGGCGTTCACCGCAACATCCGGCACGCGGTCAAAAATAGTCAGCCGTGCAGCTGCCGCGCCAGTTCATCATCGACTTGTTTGGTTGGGGCAGCTCGAACTTTATCTGACCATTGCCGGTGAAAATGGAGTAGGCCTCTTAACATGCCGCCGACAGTCTATATGCTTGCCATGATTAGGTGCAGCTAATTATTCGCTTCGATCTGACGGCGGTCAAGTTGGTCAACTTCTGAAACCGCCAACCAAAAGGGAGTTAAAGGAGGTGCCGATGAAGCAGCGAAGGATAAAGCGTGAGTATAGACAACGAAGTTCGCCTGCCAAGTTTCTCACCTTTTGCAAAAAAGTTAAGCTTTCCCTGACGGATAACCCGAACTACCCAGATTTGACATGGGGGGCCAATACTACCCTCCGGCAGAAGTATTTCGAGAAGGTGGACGGCCTTGAGGTCTCCTGCCACTTGGCCAGTAATGGTGATCGGCTCCTGATTCGCGAGCGGGACAAGCTCATCCAAGAGATTATCCTCACGCTGGATGAGATCGCATCGTTTCTGGAAGCCGCGTCCATACGGAATCCCGACGCACTTTTCAGCACCGGATTCTCTGTCACCCAGGAACGGAGAAGTTCCCACAGGATAAGGCTAGCGCTGACAGCTCCTACCGATTTCACCGTCGTCAACTCCGGTGAACGAGGGAAGGCGGTAGGCAGCGCCAGCAGCATGCCGGGCGCGTACAACCAGGAGATTCACATTAACAAGAGGGACCCCTCGGTGGAGGAAGACTGGTTCCACAAGGCGATATTCGCCGATGTCGATATGAAAATGGAGAATCTCGAACCCGGGAATACCTTCTTCAGAATGAGGCACCATGGCCCGGATGGCCCGGGTCCCTGGTCCGCTATCGTGAGCACAATGCTCACCTGATCGAATCGGTTAACATTCAGCGCCAGGTCTCGTCGGTGGGGGGTGCCATGATGGTACCCCCCACCACTTCTTGCTCCCTCTCGGGCAGCATGCCGTTGCTTCCCACCATCCCGATCTCTCTCCTTAGCTTCATTTCCCGAGTCTCCAGCAGAAACTCTTTACACGCCCGAAGTTGAGCTTAATATATGGAAAGTTGAGCTTTTAACTCTTGACGCTAAGCCTTCTTCATGCGGTGGTCAGCTTCGTACACGGGAGCTTCAGCTTCAGGTGCCACAGGTTGAGCGTCATACAAGCGTGCATGAGCGTCATACACCCATGTATGAGCGTCATACAAGCCTGCATGAGCGTCATACAAGCCTGCATGAGCGTCATACAAGCATGTACCAGCTTCATACAAGCTTGCATGAGCGCCATACCAACGTGTGTGAGCTTCATACACGCGAGTATGAGCGTCATACGAACGTGTATTAGCTTCATACAAGCGTGCATGAGCTTCATACAAGCGAGTATGAGCTTCGTGCAAGCGAGTTTGGGCTTCATACAAGCGGGTTTGGGCTTCATACACGCAGGTTTCATCTTTATGCAAGCGTGTTTCAGTTTCATATACGCCAGGTCGAGCTTCCCTCAAATGGGGTTGAGCCTCGTCATGCGGCGTTGAACTTGGTACCCGGTTGAGTATGTTGGTTCCGGCCGGGGGATTGGATAAAGACGGCGTCTGGCGGGAGTCCCGCAAGAAGTCCTCGTCCCAGTTCGGGTGCTGTCAAAGCTCTTCCGGGTGCGGTTCATGAAGCTGGCCAGACGGGCACTGCCCGGGGAGACCTTTCCACAGAGGTCTGGAATCGGGAATGGGTGGTCTTCAGCCGTCCGACCTTTAACCGGGCGAGGAAAGGTGCTCCGCTATCTCGGGCGCTGCGTCCACTGGATCGCCATTACCAACAACGGATTCTTGTCTTGGAAGGCACCATGATCCGCTTCCGCTACCAGCGGTCCGATACCAGCGGTCCGATACCAGCGGTCCGATACCAACATCTGGTAAGGGGGATTTCAAGCTGAGCCAAAGGGGCCATTATGTGCCTGAATCGGCAGAAAAGGCCTCACCATCCGATAATCACTATTGTAATGCTTTCATCAAGCTCGTATTATCCACTCGCATGAAAGCAAATCCGAGGTAAAAATCCAAAGCAGGCCGCGGGGCCCGATCTGCTTAGTTCAACACTCATGAAGAAACGGTTCAGGATTCAGCCTGAGGAAGTAGGTGAAGGTCGGTGAGAGCCGATCAAGTCGAGGTAAGCTGGCGGGAAGGGCGAGAGCGTAACCAGCGCTCGGACCACGACCGGGTGAATCGGACGGCAGGACCCCCCGTCACAGTCAGGACAAACCAGCATATACTTCCCCCCATTTGAGCGTTAAGCTTCTGCTTCATGACACGACAACGTGGGGGCTCCTGCGGGGCCGGAGCTTGACAAGTGACAAGCTTGGCAAAAGAAATGCACGACAAAGCGCAACACCGGGCAAGCCGGTGTGCTCTCAGCGTTGGCGTGAATTAACGAGAATGGAAATCTTTACCTTTGAGGTGTTTCAAATGAGCTCTGCTTCCGAACTACTAAATCAATTTGGATGGGATGAATGGTTTGATGCAAGGGCGCTTGAAAGGGGCTCGGCAGAGCACCGTCTTGCACGTGTTGTTGCCGTTAATCGCGATCAACTTCTTGTAGTAGATGGGTCTGGTGAATTTCGCGCCAAGCTCGCCGGCCGTTTTCTATATATGACCGAACAATCAATTGATTTTCCATGTGTCGGAGATTGGGTATGCATCCAATACAGCAGCTCTGACATGTTCGGAATAATCCATGACGTCATTCCCAGAAAGTCGGTTCTTCGTCGTAAGGCTGCAGGAGATATCGTTGAATACCAGATGATTGCTTCGAATATTGACGTAGCCTTAATAGTTCAGTCCTGTCATTTCGATTTCAATGTTAACAGGCTTGAGCGTTACTTGGTAATGGTTAGAAATGGGCATGTACATCCTGTCGTTTTACTTACAAAAACTGACTTGGTCAGTCCTGAAACTCTACAAGAACTAATTGAAAAAATTAGAAGCGCTGGAATAGATACGGAGTTAATCGCGCTTAGTAGCGTCACCGGCGAAGGTGTTAATAATGTCCGCGAAATTCTGCAGTCCCGAAAAACCTATTGTCTTTTAGGTTCGTCAGGGGTTGGCAAGAGTACATTGATCAACCAGTTGATTGGCCGTCATACACTTGAGACCAAAGTGGTAAGTGGTACAGGCGAGGGGCGACATACAACGGTGCGTCGCGAACTCATAATGTTGAATAATGGTGCAATGTTGATAGATAACCCTGGAATGCGTGAATTCGGCATTTTAGGAGCTGAGGAAGGAATGGGCGACAGCTTTGCCGANNGGAAGTCTCCATCGGGCACACTATCAGAACTTTAGCAAACTCAAGAGTGAATCAGAGTTTCATGATCTGTCGTATCTTGAAAAGCGAAAGAAGGATAAGGCATTTGGTCGCTACATCAAGTCTGTTAAGAAAGACCTGGGAATCACACGTAAATAATGAGGGAGATGAAGGGGCAACTCTCGATTTCTCATTTTAATAAGCAAAACGGAAAGAGGATTTGACAACAAGGACGGCCGGGGGCAGGCCTGAAAACATGAAATCCTTCAGGCTTCTCTCATGCCTGACCCCGGCTTCTCTCCCGATAAACAGCCACTGCTTCGTACCCCACTTCCTCTACCCAGTGCTTCGAAAAATCACGTTCTTCAACGATCTCCTTTCTAGGCTCGGGATCTTCCACACTCCTTTCCGCTTTTTCGTCACTTGATTGGCCACGCCTGCTGGTCAGGGGGGGCCTCCGGTGTGGCAATCGGTGCAGGGGGTCTGCTGCCAGGCGTCGCCGATGTCCTCCGGATGGCGAAACGCCAGACTCTCGCCTATCCGGGCAGCTTCTATTCCCTTGCCCGCGATCCCCTGGACCACGACATCGTGGCACAAGTTGCAGTCGGCGCTGATGGCCTCCCGCTGGTCGCTTTGGTGAGTGCCGTTGTGGCAGCGGAAGCAGCCCGGGAAATAGAAGTGCCCTATGTTGTCCGGATATGCCTTCCAGGTCACCCCCATGAGAGGAAAGATGTTTTCCGAGAACTCTTGCTGCACGCCGGCCACCCCCTTTTCCACCAGCACGAACTGGCGGGCGAACAGGTCCGGGTAGCTTGCGCGATAGAATTGGGTGATCCCGGTGCGAATCCCTTGCATCGCCAGGTCGGGCGACGCATAAGGGGACGTGCATAGCCTGACCGCCACTTTTTTTATCTCGGGGAGTTGCGCTGGAATCCGGCCGGCGGTGATGGCCGAATCTATGAACTGCGCCGGCGCCCGGTACAGGTGGGAGGGGCGGTTGTGGCAATCCATGCAGTCCATGGTCCGGATCTCCCCCGCGGGAGCGGGGCTGTCGGCTGGCTGCTCCCGGTCGCGGAAGACCTTCACCACTGCGCTGTCGAGATTGGTATAGCGCACCCATGGAATCTGTTGCCGACCCCGATCGGCAGCGATGTATTCTATCCGTACCCGCGGATTGATATGCCAGTGAATTCCTTCGATGAGCCCCAGCGCCGACTGGGGTGGCCCGACCTTCAGATTGAGGCCGATGCGCCAAGGGGTATTGTCCCGGTCCGAGAGGTAGTGGGTGCGTAGCTGCAGCTTGTGCCCGTAGAATTTCCGGGGCCAGTGGCACTGTTCGCAGACGGCACGCGCAGGGCGGAGATGCTTGATCGGCGTCGGTATCGGCTTTGGGTAGACGTCGGCCATGGTGGCATAGACCTGGTAGAGCCCTGAGAGCTTGGAGCGCGCATACCAGTCCGCTCCCGGTCCTACATGGCAGGCGGCGCAGGCTACTTGTGCGTGGGGTGAGTGGCTGTGAGCCGTGTATTCGGGTTCCATCACCGAGTGGCAGAGCGTGCCGCAGAATTTGGTTGATTCCGAGTAATGAAACGCCTCATAACTGCCGACGGCGGAGAGAAGTACGAAGATGGCGGTCCCGATCACGAAGATGAAGAACGCGTGCCGGTGCCGCGGCTCCGCAAGGTCGATCCTCGGCCAGCCCGGTCCGGGATGCTCTCCTTCACGCTGTTCCCTCTTCATTTCCCGAAGCATGCCGACCGGGATCAACAGCAGTCCCACGATCATGACCGACGGCAACAGGATGTAGATAACCAGCCCCAAGTAGACGGCCTGATCCTTCAGTACCGAAGCGACGATGAAGAGAAACACGATCATGAACAGCGATGTGAGAACGATGATGACGCCTGCCAATGAGAGCCAGTTTCTCACCGAAGACGGGAACATGAGCTTCATCGGGATCCTCCTTGGCCGGCGCATGAAACAGTACTGTGTCAAGGCCGGAGGGATGCTCTGAGGTTAAGACTCCAGGCTCCGGTCAGAGGCATTTCCTCACCCGGCGTTACCGACGTCATCCTTCGTCATGACATCGAGAGGGCAAGCTTTGGGTTGGCGCCGATCATGCCGCCATGCTCCTCCAAAGGGGACCAAGGCAGGTAAGGGCTTGGGGGGCAAAATCAGCGCCCGTTTGCTTTTATGAAGGGCAGGATGCGCAAACTGACTCTAATTAGAGCTAAACAATATCATGCGGGGTCGAGTTATCAAGATCAGCGTCTGCTTTTTGCCGCAGAGGCTTGGCTCGTCGAACCGATTGCTTAATCATCACGGGCGTGATATGCATAAGCAGCTTTTTAGGGAGCCGTACCTCAGCGCTATCCCGCCCTCTTGACAGCTTGCACAGTGAGTAGATTAGTGGGGCAGGGCGAACACGAGAGGTTCATGTATGCCTGCTTTCATTCCACACATCGAGACGAGAGAGAGGGAGGTCATTTGTCAGAATTAACCGCTGAAGAGTTGGTCAGGCGACTGGAGCTTACCCGTCACCCGGAGGGGGGATGGTACCGCGAGAGCTACCGGTCGGCCGAGGTTATTCCCGCTGCCGCCCTCCCGGACAGGTTCAGCGGCCCACGTTCATACAGCACCTCGATCTACTTTCTCCTGGAGCGGGGCGACATCTCCGCCTTGCACCGCATCAAGTCGGACGAACTGTGGCACTTTTATGCGGGGGGTACCCTGGCGATCCAGGTGATTACCGCTACGGGAGAACATCTGAAGCTGGAATTGGGGAGCGACCTGGCTTCGGGGGCATCTTTCCAGGCAATGGTGCCGGCAGGTTGCTGGTTTGGCGCGGAACTGTCGGGGGTGGGTGACCATTCCCTGGTCGGCTGCACAGTGGCTCCAGGCTTCGATTTTTCCGATTTCGAGATGGGTGGCAGGGATGAACTGCTGCGCCAATATCCGGGGCATGCAGATGTCATCCGGCGGCTGACAGGAAATGGCGCAAAAACACCCCCATCCCCCTCCTGACCACCCCCTTGAAGGGGGAGGAACCTGAACGGCGGAAGATCATCGCTGGTCAGGTAAGATAACAAGCCATCTTCCCCCTATCTTGTTTCAGGTGCCCTGGATACCGACGCATCATGATGGTGCGGTGGCAGTTCGGCAACTACACACTGTTTATCCCGCCAGCTGCCCCCTTTTCCTGGCCGCGATGCGGTCGTTGTAGAGTCCCTTTTCCGGCTTGATCCGGTACAGGCGCGCCGCGTTCCCCCCCAGCACGGCCCGCTTGACCTCGCCGTCCGCGGCGCCCAGCGCCTCGAACCCGAATTTCCTGCGCAGATCCTGCGGAATCTCCACCCTTCTCAGCGCCTCGATCTGCCATTGGGGAGAGCCGTACCAGACGGAATCGGTCCCCCAGAGCACCCGCTCAGGGCCGAACCCCTTGAGCAGCGTGCCGAGAATGCCGCTACAGTAGCGGGGATTGCTGATGGCGCTGATGGCAAAGACCGAACCGAGTTCGGCATAGACGTTGCCGACGCCATGCTCCTGCGGGATTCTTGCCAGCTCGGAGAGCCACGGGATCTGACCTGTCTTCTCGAACTGCTCCAACTCCTGCCTGGAAGGAGGGGAGCCGGAGCGGATCGCGGAATGGTAGATGACGAAGGTGAGCTGCGGCCACTCCTCCGCCGCCTTGGCGATGTCGCCGGGGCCTCCGTAGCGCCAGTTGGGCAGGCGTTTTTGGTATCCCGAAGGGAGCAGCCCCTTGTGAATGCAGACGATCGGCACTCCCGCCTTCAGCATTTTCTCATAAGCGGGATAGACAAGCTTTTCGTCATCAAGGCGCCAGGGCCACCTCGATTGCGACGGCGACCCGAGAGTATACCCCTTCCAGCTGTCCGGCTTCATCTCGATGGACTGATCCAGTTGGTCCAGCCATCCCGGCTGCCCGGGGGTAAAGACTGCGTGGGCCAGGATGCGCCGCGAGCCCGCCAGTTTGTTGATCCTCTCCCGCGCGGCGACGATCTCCGGGTTATGGAGGAACCAGCCGTCGGGGCGGTCCGAGGGAGCACTGGATAGAAGTGCCACGGTGGTGTCGCTTTTGTCGAAGATTTCCTTGATGTAGTTCTCGTAGCGGATGCTGGCCAGGGTGCTCTTTTCCCCTTTAAGTTGCGGATTCCACTGCTTGGCCAGTTCCCGAAGGCCCAGCAGTCCGGTGCGGGAATAGCGGTCGCTGACGAAATGGGTCTGTACGTCGAAGATGAACTGCTCCCGCAGTTTGCCGAGCCGCTCTGCCGCTGCGGCAGGGTCGGCCGCTTCTGCCGCATCTACCACGAAGAGCGGTCCGTGTACGGCGTTCAGTGCGATGAAGGCCGCGGCCATCCCCGAAGCGCTGGCAAGAAAGCTGCGACGGGAAACGCCGATCCGGGACGACAGGGAACCCGCAAGATCAAGGAGCCTGCTTTCGACAAGACGCTGCTTGGAAACACCGGGGCCACTCCCCTGGCCGGGTAGCTTGGTCGGTAACGGAAAGGGACGTTCATTGCCAAAGGACATCGCTGACCTCCTGTCAGGGCAAACGCCGTGTTCATGAGCAAACCTGATTAGCGCTGATTTTCCGCTGCAAAAATTCCCTCCCCTTCAGCCTTCCTGACAAATCAAGGGTCGGGATGGGGATGGGGATGGGGATGGGGTAGTTCCGGCGCAAAAACACCCCCATCCCCTCCTGACCTC